>CAZRVZ010000001.1:0-13325 GCA_964603655.1 uncultured Pseudobdellovibrionaceae bacterium
CGTATTGTAATTCCTCTGACGAATTTGTCTGGCCCTTTTCGGCGGAGCAGTCCAGAAGAACTTCCTCGTCCGGCTCTGCAGGTTGGGCTGGTTCCGGCGAGTCCCAGGTTTCTGCGTTTTCACTCGACTCTTCTGCAAAAGAATTCAACGGTAAAATACACATACAAAGCAGTAAGGCAAATACGAGGGGGAGAAAGGGCGAATCTTCGTACTTCAAGGAAACCTCCATCACTTGAGATGCAATCAGCCCTAGATGTGTGCGGCTAATGAGAACAGTGTACAGGACTGGAAGGATGGTATCCAGAACTCAACCATGGAGATTTCTTCACAATGCCAAGTGCGCCGTATAGAACGTTATCGACATAAGCCACCGTGCACCCTGGCATCGTGGGTGGTTTGCCACCGCCCGTTTCGCCGGAGTATGGTAACCGCGTATGTTGGCTCGTGAAGAGGTTCTAAAAATTGCGAAGCTCGCGCGGTTGGAGCTTACCGACGTCGAGGTTGAAGAATATCAGCGTCGGCTGGGGCGCGTTCTGGACTACATGAAGGATCTCGAATCGTTGGATCTGTCGACAGCAGATACGGTTCGACACGTTCCCGAGGACGCGCTTAAATTTCGAGAGGACCGCGCTCGCGAATGGCCCGATAGTGGGCTAATTCTCGCCAACGCACCTCGTTCTGAAGAGGGGCAGTTTCTTCTTCCGACCGTTTTGGAAAAAGAGACATGAAGTTTTCCACGATTCAGGAGCTGCTGGGCGCCTACAGAAAGCGCGAGGTGCGCCCTTCTGAAATGGCGACACAGTTTATCGATCGAATCGGCGAATTTAACCCCTCGCTCAACGCTTTCTTAGAAATACAGTCGGAGCGTATCGTTTCGCGCGCGCGGGAGCTCGATCAACTCTCTACCGACCTCCCCCTGTATGGCATTCCACTGGCTATTAAGGACAATATTCTGGTCAAGGGCTGGTCTGCCACCGCGGGCTCAAAAATCTTGGAGGGTTACCGTTCTCCCTATACGGCGACAACCGTCGAGCGCCTAGAAAAGGCGGGGGCGATAGTCGTGGGAAAGACCAATTGCGATGAGTTCGCGATGGGCTCGTCGAATGAAACTAGCGCATTCGGCGCCGTTAAAAACCCGTGGGATCTCGCACGTGTGCCGGGAGGATCGAGCGGGGGCTCGGCGGTGGCGGTGGCGGCCGGACTTTGTCTGGGCTCGCTCGGTACGGAAACTGGGGGATCTATCCGGCAGCCCGCGAGTTTGTGTGGCATCGTGGGTATAAAACCATCCTATGGGCGAGTTAGTCGCTATGGTGTCGTGGCGTTTGCAAGCTCGCTGGATCAGGTGGGCCCCTTTGGAAATAGTGTTTGGGATGCGGCCAGAATCTTAGAGGTAATGGCCGGCTTTGATCCCAATGATTCGACGACATCGCGCAGGGATGTTCCTCGGTACACGAGTCAGCTCGAATCCAAGCCATTCAATACGGTGACTCTCGGCGTACCTCGTGGCTGGCTCGAAGGAGTGGATGCCGACGTTCTCGCTGCTTTTGAAAGCGCGTTGTCCATTGCCCGATCGGCAGGAGCGAAGGTCGTGGATATCGAGATTCCTCACGCGAAATACGGACTTTCCACCTACTACATTTTGGCGTCATCAGAGGCGAGCAGCAACCTGGCCCGATATGATGGAGTTCACTACGGCTATCGGGCCAAGGGGGCCGATACCACGGAGTCCTTATATTCAAAGAGCCGTGGGCAGGGATTTGGCAAAGAGGTGAAGCTCAGAATCATGCTGGGTACCTACTCACTCAGTGCGGGATACCTGGATGCATTTTACAACAAGGCGAACCAGGTCCGTTCGCTGCTAAAAAAAGATTTTGCGGCGGCATTTCAAAAATGTGACTGCGTCGCGGTTCCCACCTCCCCCTGTACGGCGTTTCGACTCGGCGAAAAATCGGACGACCCCATCACCATGTATCTGTCCGATGTATTCACGCTCCCGGTCAATCTGGCCGAGCTTCCCGGTATATCGGTTCCCTTCGGCCAGGACTCCAAGGGATTGCCGGTGGGCCTGCAGCTCATCGGCCAATACTATGACGAGAGCGCGCTCTTTTCGGTTGCCCACCGGATTGAGACGATACGGGGCGCGTTTCCCCGCGCAAAATTGGGAGGCAGGCCGTGACAGCCGCATTAGAAAAATTCGAGTCGGTCATCGGGCTCGAGGTGCACGCCCAGCTTCTCACCCAGTCGAAAATGTTTTGTGATTGCCGCAATCTTTACGGAGCCGCGCCCAACAGTAATATTTGTCCTGTGTGTACCGGCCAGCCGGGCTCACTTCCCGTGATTAACCGCCAGGCGATTGAATTAGGGGTGCGGGCCGGACTGGCGCTGGATTGTACGATTCATGCAATCAGTATTTTCGCCCGGAAAAATTATTTTTATCCCGATCTCCCCAAGGGGTATCAAATCAGCCAGTACGAGAGGCCCTTTTGTACCGGCGGCACGGTGCCCATTCAGCTCAAAAGCGGAGAAAATCGCAAGATCCCACTGACGCGGATTCACTTTGAGGAGGATGCGGGCAAATCGAGCCATCAGGGGCACGGTACCCTCGTCGATCTCAATCGAGCCGGTGTTCCGCTCATTGAAATCGTCAGCGAGCCGGATCTGCGCAGTAGCCATGAGGCCGGGCAGTATTTGAGGTCCCTGAGAAATATTTTGCGGTATGCGAATGTCTGTGACGGAAATCTAGACGAGGGCAGCTTTCGTTGTGATGCCAATATTTCCGTTCGACTAAAAGGTGCCCGTGAATTTGGGACCAAGGTCGAGTTAAAAAACATCAACTCTTTTCGTTATGTGGAAAAGGCAATCGACTACGAGATCGAACGGCAGGTGGCGATGGTGGAGGCCGGAGAGCCGATACACCAGCAAACGCGAGGGTGGAATTCCGCCAAGGGAACTACCGAGCTGATGCGTGTGAAAGAAGGGGCTCCCGATTACCGCTACTTTCCCGATCCCGATTTGGCGCCGCTGGAAATTTCCAGCCAATGGCAGCAGGAAGTTCGGTCGAAGCTGCCGGAGTTGCCGCATCAAAAGGCGAGTCGATATGAGTCGGACTATGCGCTCTCCGCCTACGATGCCTCGGCGTTGACGGCCTCGCATGAGTTGGCCCGCTATTTCGAAACGGTGGTGGGAATATCCAAGAACGCAAAATCGTCGGCGAATTGGGTGATGAATGAACTTTTGGGGCGTCTCAACGCCGCATCGGTCGAGATTGAAAAGAGCCCAGTTTCAGCGGAGAACCTGGCCGACTTGGTGCGCCGCATTGATTCGACAGAGATTAGCGGAAAGATTGCCAAGGTGGTTTTTGAGGATATGTTTGTGGGCTCCCGGTCACCAGCCGAAGTCTTGAGCCAGAAGGGGCTCCAGCAGATTAGTGACCCGGGGCAGCTCGAGCAGGCCATCAAGAAAGTCATTGAGGAGCACGCATTCCAGGTGGGAGAATATAAAAAAGGAAAAACGAAGTTGCTGGGCTTTTTTGTCGGCCAGGCCATGAAGGCGACTCAGGGGCAGGCCAATCCCGCTCTGCTGAATGAGCTCGTCAAAAAACTTTTGGATTCCTGATTTGATCATAAGAAAGCGATAGAAGGGCACTATGAAAGCAGTCATTACGGGAATTACGGGGCAGGATGGTTCCTACCTTGCGGAGCTGTTGCTCTCGAAAGGTTATCAGGTATTCGGGATTGTACGCCGTTCGTCGGGCGAGAATTATGATCGTATCGCCCACATTCGAGATCGAGTCCAGCTGCTCCAGGCGGACCTGCTGGATCAAGTATCGCTATCCCAGGCGCTTGTTCATGCCAAACCCGATGAGATCTACAATTTGGCCGCGCAGTCTTTCGTGCCCACCTCGTGGGCGCAGCCGGTTTTGACCGCTGAATTCACCGGTATCGGCGTGACGAGAATGCTCGAGGCTATTCGAACCACCTGTCCCAAGGCAAAGTTTTATCAGGCGTCGAGTTCCGAGATGTTCGGCAAAGTTCATGAAACGCCCCAAAATGAACTGACACGATTTTATCCGAGAAGCCCTTATGGGGTGGCAAAGGTTTATGGGCATTTCATCACGGTGAATTATCGGGAGAGTTACGGCCTTCACGCGATTTCGGGAATTTTATTTAACCACGAATCCCCGAGGCGTGGCCTGGAGTTCGTTACCCGGAAAATAACCAACGGGGTGGCGCGGATTAAGCTGGGTTTGGATAAGGAGCTTCGGCTGGGAAAACTCGAGTCGAAGCGCGACTGGGGATATGCGGGTGATTACGTAAAGGCGATGTGGATGATGTTGCAAAACGACAAGCTGGTGGATTACGTGATCGCCACCGGAGTGGCGCACACGGTTGGCGAATTTGCGAAGGCTGCATTTTCATCGGTGGGCTTGAATTATGAAAACTACGTCGTCAGTGACCCGGCATTTATGCGCCCTGCCGAGGTTGAATTGCTGCTGGGCGACCCCTCGCGCGCCGTGAAAGAGCTCGGTTGGAAGCAGGAGACCAGCTTTAATCAGATGGTGGACATGATGGTGCAGGCCGATTTAAAGCGCCACTCGGTGTAGGTTGGCGTCTGATGGCCAGATCCTGGGCGAGCCCCAAGCTTTGGGGGTCACCCATTCTAGAAAGCTTCGAACCATTGACCAGTGTACATAAAACGTGTCATACTTGTACACAGTGAGGTGGTTGTGCCTAAGGCAAATTACGACTTACCCAATGAAAAAATTCATGAAATCATTCGACTTTCCGGTGTCAAAAGTAAACGAGAAGCGCTCATTGTAGCGATTGATTCGTACCTTCAGCGAAAAAGGCTCGAGAAGCTTATCCGTTCGTATGGCAAGGTGTCTCTTTCCTGGACCAAGAAAAGTCTCAGCCGTCATCGAGAGTAACGATGGAAGAGTTGATCATCGTGGATATTTCAATCTGGATCGATTTTTTCCGGGGGTTAATGACCGTGCGGGCCCGTGACGCGTTTACTGCCTTACTGGAGAGTCGGCAGATAGTTCAGACCGATATTATCAGGCATGAACTTCTGGTCGGAGCTAACCACGAGCGCCAGTTCCGGGAAATTGAGGAGTTGTTGTCGCCAATTCGAGTCCTTTCGATCTCGCCCGTTCAATGGGAAGAGTTCACGCGTTTCGGTTTTAACATGAAACAGCGCGGTCTTCTGGGTCGATTCACCGATTTATCCATTGCCTATTTGGCCCAGCAGTGCGGGTACCCCGTGTGGTCCACCGATCGATATTTTTTTGAGCTTGGACGAAAAAAAATAATCCAACTTTTTAGCCCGTAACGTGAGTTTCTAATTCGAGGCTGTATAAACAGGGATATCGCACCGAGTCAACCCGTCTCAAAGGCCAAAATCACATCTTTTGCAGGGCTTCGCGACAGCGGGCGATCGATTCCAGCTGGCGTCTGATGGCAGGTTCTCTGAGGGTTGCCTAGGTGCCGTATCCTCGATAGCCTTTCAGGGTGACACCCGTTGCGCTGTATCTACCCCCTTTCCTTTTTGGTTTTTTGGTCGGTGGAATTCCGACCGGAGTTCTGGTGTCTCGTCGGCGTTACGGTATTGATGTCCGAGAGATTGGCAGCGGAAATATCGGAGCCACAAATGTAACCCGAGCGTTCGGGTGGTGGGCCGGGGCGCTTGTGTTTCTCCTGGATTTTACCAAGGGCTTCGCGCCCGTCTATTTTTTTTCGAGCTATTTCGGACAAACCGACGGGTGGCGCGTGTGTTTGGGCATAGGCCTCGTGGTGGGCCATTGTTACAGTCCCTACCTTCGATTTCGCGGGGGAAAAGGGGTTGCTACCAGTCTCGGTGTTGTGAGCGCCGTCATTCCATTGGCGGCTATTGTTGCCGCTCTTACCTATGTGGTGTTTCTAGCCTTATCGAAGATTAGCGCGGTGGGGTCTCTCGCCGGGGTGGCGGCCCTGATTAGTTTCCTTTTTGTTGTCCCTCAGCCGTTTGAATGGAACGTCCTGGTGCTTTCGATTTGCGGTGTTGTCATCACGCGCCACCGGAGCAATATTTCCAGGCTGATCCGTTCGATTCGGGAAAGAAAGAATGACCATGCGAAAAAGTAAATGGCCCCTGTTATTTTTTTGGATAGTGGCGGCACCGATTTTTGGGGCATTCTTGACCGACATCGATGCGGCTTTGGCGCGAGCAAAGTTGGAGAAAAAGCCGCTGCTCATCAGTTTCTACGGAATCTGGTGCCCCCCATGCAATGAACTCGAAGAGGTGGTGTTTGAATCGGCCCCATTTTTAAAGTCGGCCGGGAAGTTCGTTCTTCTCAAGGTAGATGCTGACGCGGAGAGCTCATGGCGTTTGAAAGATCGTTACCGCGTGGGTGGCTATCCAACGGTAGTCTTCGCGACGTCAGTGGGAAAGGAGATCTACCGAGTTGTCGGTTTTCGCACTGTTCAAGAATTCATGCGCACGATGAGCTGGGTTCATGATAATCGCGGTCTAGATCTCGAAAAGGCGTGTATGAAAGCGAGTACCGCAGCATTGTGGCACTGCGGATTTACGTGCAGTGAAAAGGCCGATGATGCCTGCGCGTCGACGGCCTTTCACAAGCTCGAGTCGCGGCTCAAGACGAACGATCCAAAGCTCCATTTCATCAAGAGCCATTTTGCCCGACGACTCAAGAACGCCGACGAAAAGCGGGTTGCTCTGGATGCGCTTTTGAAGCGTTACCCGCAGTCGCCGTTTGCGTATCTCTGGGCATCGGATATCGTGGGCGCCGAGGACGTTACGCCGCCTGTGCAGGACCGGCTTCGACCCATGCTCACGCCGGTGTTAGGCGAATATGAAAAAATTTTGAAACACCCGCAGCTCGAATTGACGGGATTGGCGCCGACCGACATTGCCCAGATACGCGCGGAGATTTTAGAAAAGTTGGGGGACGCTGAACCGGCTAAGCTGGCATGGAAAGCCGCCGCCACGATGCTTGCGGAGCTTTCAAAGCAATTGCCCGCAAACTCAGCGGCGAGGGGGTATACGTTGGAACGCATAGGTTGTTTAGACTCCGCGGGGGAGCGTGGCGCCGCGCTGGAATTATCGAACGAGTACAGGCAGCGCTACCCAAAGGAATTTACTTTCCATTTCAGGGCCGCGAGTATTCTCAAAAAAATGAGTAAGCTCGAAGAGGCGATCGGCCCGGCTCGCGATGCCTATTCGAATTCCTACGGCGACAACCGGATTCGCTCGGCGACACTGCTTATTTCCATTCTCGCCGCCAATTCGGACAAGGCTAGCGCCAAAGGTATCTACGCTGACATGAAGGCGATCGCGCGACCGGATGCCAAACTCGAGGTGAGAACACACCGTTACTGGAAGGCCCTCGATGAGGCCTATAGCAAGATGTGAATTGGGAAATTGTTACTACTCCGGCATGGGCACTAAGTCATTAATATAACATTGTAAAAAGGGTTATTTCACAATTTGAAACCACGTGGTTTCAAATTCCAGTTGATCTGTGCCCGCGTGTTTTGGTATCTATCCGGTCCCAATGGAATTGGTTCACGAACACTCAGCGATACCTGTTGCCGCAATGGAGCCGAGGGATGTTCTGAGGGCTGAGTTGGCGAGGCGAGGTGAAAAAAATGCGCGTTACAGTCTTCGCGCGTTTGCCAAGTCGCTGGGGATGAGCCACACGGTTTTGTCGCTAGTGATGTCCGGAAAGCGGCAGCTTTCAAAAAGAGCGGCCGCGCGCGTGGTGAATGCGTTGGCGCTTTCGCCGGAAGAGTCCCAGGCGCTTTTTCGCGAGCGATCGGAAACAGCATCGAACTTTGTGGCCACTCCGACGCCGTTGGATCTCGATACGTTTGCCGTTATTTCCGAGTGGTATCACTTTGCTATCCTAAGCCTTCTAGAAATTCCAAAAGCGCGTCTGGAGACGGGGTGGATTAGCAAGCAATTGGGTATCACCAATTTAGAGGCATCCTTGGCTATTGAGCGGCTCACTCGTCTGGGACTTATCGCGCGTGGAAAAGAGGGGCGTTGGCGCCAGACCAAAAAATCATATCGAATCGATCCTCGGTATTCGACTGCCGCAACCCGACGGTTTCAATTTCAGTTACTTGATAAGGCTACTCAGTCCCTTCAAAACGAGCCGCTCGATCATCGGGACCACACGTCAACCACCTTCGCCATGGACCCTGCTTTATTGCCGTATGCGAAGGCACGCATTCAGAAGTTTCGGCGGCAGTTATCCAGTGAGCTCGAACAACTGGGGACTCCAAAACGAGTTTACAATTTAACCGTTCAACTCTGCGGCTGTTCACGGGAGACAACATGAAATCGCTAGCTGTGTGGGTGGTATTCATACCTCTATTAGTTCTGGTCTCTTGTTCAAAAAAAGATCCATCCGGGATCGGTGCCCCAGAAAAAAAACCGGCCGAAACCCCCGGCCTAGTGACTAACGACGGAAACGATGCCCACGGCGGCGATGGTTATGTGGCGGAGTTCAGAAACACTGGGCGTAGAATTTGCAAATGGCTTACTGAAAACCAGGCCCCGCTTACGGAAAAGGTGTCCAGCGCCCGATTCTGCGAGGCTGTGAAGCGCGTGATTATCGAATCTACTGCGGACGGGCTCTCGTTAAAGGGCATCTTCACGGATGCCATCAACTATCCTGCGCAGAATCGGATAGTGTTTAATCGAGAGCGTTGGCAGAGCCTGCGCGCCGAACACCGGTTGTGGCAGGTTGTGATCCACGAGGTGGTGTCTATTCTGGGCGAGCGCGCCGACGACGTCTATTTGGTTTCGGATAAAATAATCGCTGCAGCATTTCCTGATATCGTTATAAAGGGCAGTTACTATCGAGGAAGGCTTCCCTCATGTGAATCTGAAGTTCTGGTTGGGGATTTGGCGTCGGAGGAACTTTTAAAGGGAACGATTGGAGTCGAGTTGGTGCCTGGCGAAACGAATTCGGACTGGGTGGGTGCCCACTACTACTTTCGAAATGGTTTGGAAGGTGATCGAAAGGTACTGGCAGAATCGATGGTGTGTGACTACGGAACCTTTCCATCTGAAGTGTTTAAGTGTCGAGGTGGTGGGAATCACCAGTTTAAAATGGAAAATATCGACGGTTTAATGAGTATTAAAGTGCGCTCGCCGTACATTGCTGGTCTTCTCGTCAGAAATCGCGCCGTTTCTATAGAACAGTCGTTTGCTCGTCACTCCATAATTTCATATGAACAGTGGGGCGATCTCGTGCGTGGCGCATTGCCCCTGCATATCGAGGATTTGAAGTCCGGTGATTGGGCAAATTATACTCGCCACGGTGCCGCCACCCTGGGAGATGAGCTTGTGATGAGCTTTTCAGCCAGTGACTGTCGTTGGAATGCGCAGCCGTAGGGTGAGCCCTTCGGTTGTCGGTTTGGCTAGTCACCAATTTCGATCAGACCATAGCCTAGCGGACTGTGCAGCTCCCACGGTGTGCCAGCATAGCTCAATAGGTAATCAGTCTCATCCTGGTTGGCCGTAAAGAGGTGGCCCCCGGTTTTGCGATTGTAGAGTCGATTGACCGTTTCAGTTCCAACGACCTGAGTGACAAATAAATACCCCTCGTCCTTTTCGTAGCGCCAGCCCAGATTTACGAGCGCGTTTTTCTCAGCGGTGTTGGTGGTGTAATAGTGGCGGCCATTATTGGGATTGTACAGGCGGTGAATCGCCGATTGTGAAGGGTGGGATGCGGATTTGCTGACCAATACGGCCACTCCCTCGCCACGATACCCCGCCGCAACCACGGCCTCATATTCGCGCGGGTTGGAGGTATAAAAGTGTGAATCGGCCTTAATGTTGTACGCTCGAAACAAAGGAATCGTGTCGGTATCCGCCGATCCTGCGCCACACCGTTTCCACGCAAAGCCGTATCGTTGTTCGGCGACGCCATCCATAGAATCCACTGTCATCGTCGCGAGGCCCACCGTTTTAATCGAGGTTCTCAATTTTAACTTTTGTTTGGATGCCGGACAGGCGGAGTAGACGACCTGCTGCCCTCCCAAGATGTACCTAAAAAAATAGTCGTTATCGTATTCGCCGCGTAGGGATTGCGTCGCAAATAGCCGGTAGGTTCCGCCGCCAATCCTGAGCCCCACATCCTGAAACGCCGCCGCCCCCCGCGCCACTTTGGCATAACCTCTGAAGTCGGACCGAAAGAGGCCGAACGAAAACCCAGGCGAGTACGACAGTTCAAGATCGATGTCGCATCCTCTCCTCTGATTTTCGGCGGCCGAATAGTCCGAAAATAACAAGGTTAACGCTCGCCCATCGGGTGAGAGGAGCGAGCTGACCGTTCCTGCCCCGCAGCCACTTCCGATGTAGGCCACCTTGCTGAGCGTTGCTCCGGGTTCCTCAGGGGACGCGAGAGCCAGCATCCACGCCGCGGTTCCAGCAAAAACAATTGCAGCCAACTGATTCATCGGTACCCCCACACCGTGATTTCAGTGCAAGGGTTGTTCCAGGGGATCTCAGGCGTGAGTCGGGCAGGCGGGTCGAATTGACACCGCCACGGTGGCTCTGGTTTCAGCCGATGAAACCGCGATTACCTGCCGGTGTAGAACGGATTTCTTCCGCCGCGCTCCAGGGTGTGGATTATCCAAAGAACTACTCCTCCTTTGGTGGCAGAAGAATAATCTCTTCTGAATTGTCTGCGTTTCCGGAAGTGGAGAGCCGTCGTCTCGGAAATCGAACTGCAAAATGCGTAGCCACATCGTTGAATCGCTTGCCCGAAAGTTGTCTAGGTAATCCACTGTCTTCATCCACAATTGCCCAATCTCCGTCCTTGTCTGCGGCCAATAAAAATACCGCCGGATAGCCCTTTTCAACGGTGTCGCGATATTGCTCCCTCGTGCTGATCGCAGACCCGGAATCCTCCTGTAGCACACGGTAGAAGCTGATCTTTCCTTGGTTGGCATAGATCAGATCGCTTTCAATGAACTTCTCCAGTTGTCGACATGCGGGGCAACTTTGGGAATAAAACTCAAGAAAGACTACTGGGTTGGGTTCATTTGAGAGTTCCCGCTTAAATGTTTCATAGCGATCATCCACGTTGATAATTCGGCCCTTGTTTTTTTTGGAAAACGGGACCTCCGGAATGTCATCCGTTTTATGGACTAACTGAGTTCGCTGAGTTGGTTTGGATTGCGCTCCATTCGGAAATACCCAGACCGGCTCCTGGTTCCCATAGCTCACAATGGCACCCACCGCGCCAGGAGGGGCCCTGTACCCATCGACCGTTGTTCCCGGGCCGACGTCGATGTAAGTCGACGCAGCACCGCCTTCTGCCGGACCGGCAGAGCTCGAAGATGGGCGATTCGATTTGTCTTTGGCCAGAATGGGCAGGGAAAGTATTATAAAAAAAGTAATTAAACGAGTCAGTGTCATCATTTTCTCCGTACGCGTTCCTTACCAAGGATCGGTAACATCTCGCAATACACTCGCCATATTCTGGTTTCAAATACGGAAACCAGTTTAAGACACCAACGGATTGATTAGATTTTATGGTTTTTGTAAACACAGAATATTTCATGCTTATCGGGTTGTCACATAACGGGTTCTCAAAGCGCGGCAAGATGCGTCTTAATGTCACGAAATGGATTCGCCGCGAGCGCGTGCAATGACTTCGAGAAGGGCTCTTTCCAAGCCTTCGAAAAGGTATAGCCCCTCGGTTCGGCAGAGAGTTTGGAATTCTTCTAAGTATGGCCGGGCCGAACCGGACCCGTTATGTGACTATCCGATAAGCAGGGAATATTTGCTTCGAGTTAACCCTATGGAAGGCCTATCAGATTTTAGAAAATTTCTCGTTTCTCAGCTTGAAGCCCGTAAGCGAAGGGCCCCCTTGTCCTCCCTCCGGTCGTTTTCCGCTAAGATTGGAGTTTCGCCGGCCTCTCTTTGTCAGATAATATCGGGAAAGCGCGGACTCACTAGAAAAATGGCCACCAGGATTGCAAAGAGGCTTGGCCTTACTCCCGGGGAGACTCGGACACTCATTCACGGCGCCTTAGTTGAAAAATTTCGCTCACTCTCGTTAGGCAATACGAGCCTCGCCCCTTCAGAAATACCCACTGCGGGCGAAATGAATTTGGATGAGTTTCGACAACTTTCAGACTGGTATTATGGCGCGATACTCAGTCTTATTGATGTTAAAGGGGCCAAGATCCATCCTGAATGGTTTGCCAGGCGCCTGGGTATTACAACGTTAGAAGCGCATCAAGCCATTCTACGTTTGATGCGGCTCGGTTTTATAGTGAATGACGGAGTTAGGTTCAAAACTCTGACTAAAGGGCTTAAGACCCCTTCGAATGTTTCCGATGCTGCGGTTCAAAAGTACCCTTGCCAAAATCTCAAAAAAGCGGGGGAGGCCCTCAATTGAGACGCAGTAAATCTCAGAGATTTTGGTGCCGTAACGATGGCGATTGATCCAGAAATGATGCCGAAGGCGAAGGCCATGTTGGAGCAATTTCGAGATCAAATGGCGCAACTCATGCGAACGGGCAAAAAAGAGAGAGTATACAGCTTTGTGACCCAGCTATTTCCCGTTGACCGGGTTTAAAAGCGATTCCAAGCCGGTGCTAGGCATCACAGCCCAGGGTATAATCTTCATTTTCAAGTTTATGGCCCCAGATACCTTGCCCTACGCCTCCGTTTAAGCGACAGGCTCTAAACATTTTGGCGCGACAGCCCGATCGTCTGGAATCTTCTTCTGGCCCCACGTCAAAATCATACTCGCTGGCGTTCGGCCCCTGGAGGCCTTTATAGAAAAGGCAAGTCGCATGACAAATACACTGGGACTCCGATCGAGCCCGTTTTACTGCGCCTTGAGCCCTCACCACTTCAGCAGCCGCCCGATAGGGGGCAACAATACCTTGCGTCATGGCGTCATAGTCGGGGCGATAGTCACGGGGGACATAACCAAGAATCCGTCGAATTTTTTCTCGGTCCTCAGCATCTTCTTCAGCTATCCTCTTCTCGGACATCTTCATCTTATCTGCATCAGTACTTGCCATAACCCCTTCTCTCTCGCGCTTAGTCTCGGCTTCTTTTCTGTCTCCTTGTCCATTCTGAAAAACGTTGACCTGAATGTTGTTTTGAATCACCAGTTGGACGTAGCGTGTATTGGCCTCTTTGAGAAGGCCATCGATCGAACGGCCATTACTCGCTCGCTCGTCGACAATACCCGGGGACAGATCCGCAACCTGTAGATAGGCTTGGGAAACCACACGAAAAGCGGTCCCTTTTTTCAGGCTCTCGTCAAATCCCTGTCGATCAAATTGTAG
>CAZRVZ010000002.1:0-18445 GCA_964603655.1 uncultured Pseudobdellovibrionaceae bacterium
CCCGTAAAAAGATCGGACGCCGTGAATCACCTCGTCCTGTTCCCCTGAAGTAAGGCACGGGTTTAAGGGCAGCGATAAGATTTCCGATGTGAGCCGCTCGGTAACCGTCAACGGCTCCTCGGGACGAAACTCGGAAAATGCCGGCTGAAGGTGAGTGGGGATGGGATAGTGTACCAGCGTGTGAACCCCCAATTTTTCCAAATGGACTCGAAGTTTTTCTCTCGCTGCAACCGACTCCGTCCGAATGACACACAGATGCCAAGCGGGTGTGACGCCGAGAGCGACATCCTGAAATCGGACTGGAACACCTGAAAGCTCGGATCGGTACCGATTCATCATGACTGCTTTGCGCTCGTTCCACTCCGTGAGCCGCGGCAGCCTAATCGATAGCACGGCCGCCTGTACCTCATCCAGTCGGCTGTTGATTCCTCCAGGCGTCGTGGCGTGATAGCGATCGCCTTGACCATAGTGCCTCAGTGCGCGAAGGGATTGCCGTAAAGAATCGGACTGGCAAAACACGGCACCCGCGTCACCCAGTGCACCGATATTTTTTGTCGGATAGAAACTGTAACAGCCCAAATCTCCGAGTGTTCCTGCCGGCCGCCCCTCCCACGTTGCTCCATGAGCCTGGGCCACATCTTCGATGACGAAAATATCTGGCCTTGCCGTCGCTCTCAAAACGTCACGAATGGGAGAGATGGGGGCTAGCGTACCGTAAAGATGTACGGCGATTACTCCGCGGGTTTTCGAGGTGACCACTCTCGAAATCTCGGAAACGTCCATCAGCCAAGTGTCGGGATTAATATCGACGAAAACGGGACGTGCCCCCACCGCGCAGATCGCGGAAATGGTGGGTATGGCCGTATGAGAAACGGTAATAATTTCGTCCCCGACACGAACACCCAGAGCCTTTAAGGCAAGAATCAGCGCATCCGTTCCGGAGTTGCAGCCAACGGCAAAACCGCTCGAATCGAGAGAGTGAGCCAGTTTCGATTCAAACTTGGCCAGGTTTTCACCCAAAATGTAATGACCGCTTCGCGTGGCAGCCGAGACCGCGGCCTCCAGCTCCGGTTTTTGTTCCGAGTAGAGTCGGTTTAGATCACAAAAGGGAACGCTCATGCGCGGCCCAGATATTGGGCGTGGTGTTTTTCATAATAGGAAAGCATCTGCTTGAGCCCCTCGTTAAGCGAAACCTTCCATTTCCAATGGGTCGCCGAAAAAAATCGAGACGCATCACCTACGTAGTTGCCGATATCGATTCGCTTTTTATCGGGCGGGAAATCGACGCTCTCCAATTCGCCTCGCCCGCAGATATCGATCATTGTCCGGGCAAGCGCTTCGAGAGAAGTGCGTTGGCCACTCAGATTATAAACATGCCCGAAACAATCGGGGGTGGTGGCGGCGCAGAGCATGGCGTCAACCACATCGTCTACATAAGTAAAGTCTCGTTCCTGCGTCCCTCCACCATAGAGTTGAATCGGCTGCCTCGTAATCATGCGATTCACAAACCAGCCGATAAAGCCCTGTCGGGAATGGCTGATGAGCTGCCGGGGGCCATACGTATTGGTGAGCCGCAAGGAGACGGTCTTCATTGCGTAAACACGAGAATAGAGCGTGTAGTAGGCTTCAGCCGCGTACTTGTTGATGCCGTTTACATCGACCGGATTGATCGGGTGTCTTTCATCGACGGGTAGGTATTGGGGAGGACCGTAGAATTGACGGGTACTCGCGAAAACGACGACCGCGTTTGGTTGAACGGCCCGGCAGGCCTCGAGCAGTTTAACGGTGGATTCGACGTTTACCGAAAGATCGAAACACGGATCCCCCATGCTATCCAGGTGACTGATATTTCCGGCGAGGTTAAAGACAAATTCCGTCTCCGCGAGGTGGTGTTTGGTGAGCTCAAAGTCTCTGAGGTCCATCTGGATAAACTGAATTCGGGATTTAATCTCGGACAGGTTAAAGAGATTTGCCCCCAGTCCGGGAAGCATTGCGTCCAAGACTCTGACGTTGGCCCCTTCATTAACCAATCGAATTGCCAGGTTGCTCCCGATGAATCCTGCTCCGCCGGCTACGAGAACCCGTCTATTTTTCCAGAAAGACATGGAAATAATCCTTCTCTCCTTCTCAGTAAGGCCTATCATGCCCCCCGATGAGTCGGCAATCGACCGGTTTCTCTGCTATTGCCTCTTCATGGGCGATACCCTACGATTGCCGCTCCTGAAGGGGCAATGCACGCAAGAGTTCTTCATGTCTGGGAATTATTCATGCCGGGGCAGTTCGTCGAGCCCCACCGGTATCTGACTGCCTCGACCGCGGTGAAATCGTTCGTTGTCGCCGCCCAGGGCGTGAATGTTGAAAGTTCGAAACTACCCAACATCAACTGCTATTCCCAGGGACCAGCTGAACGATTTATTGGGCTGGGTTTCTGGCGAAACAACTTGCGGCGCCTGTTTTCTCCGTTGTTTTGGACCCGGTATAATCGATTTTGTGGCCGTGTAGCAAGGGAGGTTCAGCCCGATGTGATTCACGCGCATTTTGGAACGACGGCGGCGCGCATTCTACCCGCTCTGAGCCATTTTCGGGTTCCCGCCGTGGTTTCATTTTATGGGTCTGATGCCAGCGCCTCGCTTAGGAGCCGACGCTGGAGGCGCAATTACGTAAGAATGCTTTCCCGTTATGACCGCATTATCGTCCTTTGTCCCGAGGTTAAGGATCGGTTGGTGGATGCGTTGGGGTGCGATCCTGAAAAAATTCTCCTGTGGGTTCTTCCCGGCGGGATTGAGGATTACCCGTATCAGCCGCGTCCCATTCGGAAAGATATCCGTTTTATCATGGCTGCGCGCTTTACCGAAAAAAAGGGCCACCGATTCCTGCTAGAGGCTTTTCGGGGATTTATGAATGAACGGAGTGATTCCTTTCTGACACTTGTCGGTTACGGACCCGATAAGCACCAGATTGAGGAAATGGTCGTTCGGCTGGGTCTTCAAAAAAATGTCACGTTGATTGACACTGAGGCCAAATCGGGTTTTCCCGCGCTCTACTATCGAGAGTTACTGGCAAGTGACATTTGTATTCAGCCGTCTATTACTGCCAGTTCTGGTGACGATGAAGCGGGTCCCTCTCTCTCTATGGTATGTGCACAGGCCTCCGGGCTTCCGGTAATCTGCACCCGATTCGTGGGGGTGGGGCTTTCGATGAGGGACGGCGAAACCGGTTATTACTGTGAAGAAAGCAATTCAAAGGATTTGCTTCTCAAGATGAAACACCTTGGTTCGCAGCCGGAAAGGTGGCTTTCCATGGGTAAGGCTGGTAGCGATCTGGTGCACAATGAATTTTCTTTGACGGGTCAAATGAAAAAACTCGAGGGTATCTACTCACAAATCGCGCACTCAAAAATAGCGATAGATGGAGTTTACCATTAACACGGGTGCCATCGATTCGTGGGAGTCGCATATTCTTTCCACTATCCGATCGCGATCGGATCTGGAAACCTGGGGGAAACATGCTCATTTTCGCCTGGCGGAGCTGAGGACCATTTCCGACAGGGGAGATATACGGGCGGCCGGGGAGTTGCTCGAAATCGGCGGTGGAAACGGAATTGGGAGCGCCTACTTTTCGCCGCGATTCAAACGCATCACGGTATCCGATCTCGAGTCCGTGGATCACGCCCAACATGCGATCGGGCTCGATAGGGCGAAGCGGTTGTTCGAAGCGCTGGGAATTGAAAACGCGAAGTTTGTGAGTTGCTCCGCAGACGCGCTCCCTTTTCCCGATGAATCATTCGATGCCATTCTGGCCTTATACAGTTTTGAACATTTTTCGGACCCGGCGAAAGCGGCGGGGGAGTGCCTGAGGGTGCTCCGGCCCGGTGGACAGCTCATTGTCGCCGTTCCGACCGCGGCATGGGCCGTGCTCAATCCATTATTTTTTTACCAGGAACTGGGTTCTAGAGTGCTTCGCAGATTAGTTAAAAAGAGTGGAGCTCTTGGCGCGGGTCGACCGGCCAAATCACCAGCTCGGGCTGACCAAGAGGCGGGGCCGGTTGTGAGGGATTGGAAAAGTTTTCGAAACGCCTACCCTCATTTTCCCCTTCCGGAGCCTCACGGTGCCTATCGATCCGTTTTTCACGAGATCGCGCGCCAGCGTCCTCAATCGTGGTTGAACCTTTTTAAGAATAGCGGATTTAAGAATCTCGAGGCGCACCCCATTTCAATCGTCCCGAGAGGTGTTTTGTCGCTACTTCTCGGAAAAGGATTAAACGCCTTCGAGTCCCCGCTAAAAACTTTTTTATCTCGGTTTGGTGCAAACAGGGCTGGGCTTTCCTTGGCACAGTGTATCTGTATTTTCGGCACCAAGCCGGGCAAGAGAACAAACAGGAGGCATGATTCTCCATGATTACCCAAGACTACCAACGAGGCGGAACTCAGAAATCAACCTATCTGGCCGATGAGGTGACGCAGTGGCCCTGCCCCTTATGTGGCGCCACGGAAACCCAATTCATTAAACTGGAAAGAAAATCGCTGAAAATAGTGAGTTGTAAGCACTGTGATTTGATTCGCGTGAGTCCCAGAATTCACCGGCCGGAGGAGATTTATCAGGGGGATAGCGAGGCCTACACTGAGGAGTTCAGAATGGTCTGCTCGGGAAAATTCCCTCACCACCGCGATCGAAATTACCTAAAGGACCTCAAGTCGCTCGAAGCCTTTAAACCGGCGGGTAATTTTCTGGACGTCGGAACCAATACTGGAAGTTTTTTGAGGCTTGCACGAGGGCGTGGCTGGCAGCTTACCGGAATCGAGCCCTCTCATAATCTGGCGGAGCTGGCGCGCCGGTGGTGGGGACTTGAGATTCAGGAAGGATTTATAGAAAGCCTGAATCTGACTCCATCACACTACGATATCGTCACACTGACTGATGTATTCGAACACGTGGTGAATCCGCAGGTGGTATTGGCCGCCGTAAGAAAAGCGATCAGGCCGGACGGGATCTTGTTTATTAAGGTTCCCAATGCCCGATTCAATCTCCTTAAATTCCGGGTTCGAAAATGGCTGGGGAAAAAGGACGCGGACGACTTTGATTCCTACGAGCACGTTGTTCATTACACCGAGGAAACGCTCAGAAAAATGGTGTCGGCCTGTGGCTTTGAGGTATTCCAAATAAAGATTGATCCACCGGTGCAACTCCCCGTCTGGCACCACTACGTCGGTCGGTATTACCAGCACAAAAGCCCCTTCTGGATGGGCTGGAAAACCTATTCGGGTAGAGAGCTTTGCTACCGGCTGTCGATAGTCGAGCGGTTTCTTCTGGGGAAGATCGGGTGGCTGGCTCCCAATATCGGATGTTTTGCCAGGCTCCGTTCGAACTGATGCCGATCATCCACCTGATAGCGGGGGCTCGGCCTAATTTCGTAAAAATCGCGCCTTTGTACCATGCGCTGAAGGATTGTAGTTGGTGTGAAGTAAAATTGATTCATACCGGCCAGCACTATTCGTCCGAGCTCTCTGACGATGTATGGAACGTCTTGAAACTGCCACCACCCGATTTTCATCTCGGGGTTGGGAGTGGCAGCCATGCCGAACAGACCGCGCGAACCATGATGGAGTATGAAAAGGTCTGTTTGAAAAGTTCATCGGTACTCACTGTCGTCCCGGGGGATGTCAATTCCACCCTCGCATGCGCGCTCACCGCCAAAAAAATGGGGTTTCGCGTGGCGCACCTTGAAGCGGGCCTCAGAAGTTTCGACATGACGATGCCTGAAGAGGTGAATCGTCGTCTGACCGATCATATTTCCGATATTCTTTGGACTCCGTCACAGGATGCCGATGACAATCTAAAGCGCGAGGGCATCCCTCTCGAAAGGATTTTTTGCGTCGGTAACATCATGATCGATACATTGGAGAATCTGAAGCCCGAAATCGACCGGGCCACCATTCCTACAGCATTCGGTCGGTTCGGTCTGGTTACGCTACACCGGCCATCCAACGTCGATTCCCGTGACAAGTTAACGCCCATTATTGACGTGCTGACAACGCTTTCCAGTAAAATCCCCCTCGTTTTTCCGCTTCACCCACGCACTCGAAACTCTCTCGAAAAATTCGGAATGTTGAAAGAGTTGCAGGGTCGCGATTCTATTATTTTGCTGCCATCGCTTGATTATATTACCTTTATAGCAACCCTCAAAAAGGCAGCATTTGTTTTAACGGATTCAGGAGGTATCCAGGAAGAAAGTTCTCACCTCGGAATTCCGTGTTTCACGCTCCGATCCAATACGGAGCGCCCGATCACGGTGAATTTGGGCACCAATCAGTTAGTCGATATAAAGACTGTGCTGTCCACGGTCGAGCGAAGTCTGGGCAATTCAAAAACACCGCGAGCCATCCCGCTTTGGGACGGGAAAACGGCTGAGCGCATAGGCGAACAGTTGCGTGATGTCATCGGGCCAAGTCGGTGAAGTGCGTGGATTTCCTAGGGCGGCGTGTGTAGGTCTTCAAGAAGCCCTTGCTGTGCAGTGCTTGAGGTTCCCCATTCGGCAACTCCGTTGCCATATAACATGATAATCGGCAACTCAGTTGCCGGTTGACGAAACGGTCACTCGGGCTGAAAAGGCGGAAGGGGATTGATTCTGAGCAGCGCTATAAGGAGAGTCCTAAAAAACTTTCTGGTGGCGATAATTCCGAGGTCATAGGACGCCGCCTGCAGCAGATACTTGAGCGCGAGTCCGAACTGTAGATTCGCGTTGGCGACCGTAGCCACAAAGGCCAGAGAATGCGCCGGAAGCGAGCTGAGATACGGTTCGTAAGCGCAGGTAAGATGGGGATCGCTCTTGATCTTTTCGATAATTCTGAATCTTCTCCGGGCGGTTTCCTCGGCATTTGATTGCGTAACGGTGCGGGATGGATGGTGGACGATGGCGCAATTGGTTTTCTCAATCCTGAATAATTTGTAATCCGCCATCACCCGAATCCAGAACTCCCAGTCCTCTGAGGCGATGATGGTGGGGTCCTCACTAAATCGATAGTTAGAATAGATCTCCCGGTGAAGAAAAGTCCCGATACAGGACAAAAAGTTTCCCCACATGATGGCTTTCTTGCAGTCCTTCAGAGAGGGATAACGGTATCGGTGAAGCACCGTTCTGTTTGAATCTACCAATTCATACAGGCAGTGAAAGAGTTTATAGGTCGGGTTGCGGACAATGGCATCACGAGCGTCTTTTAGGCAATCGGGGTACAGGAGATCGTCGGAATCCAGAAAGGTGACATAATCCCCGGTGGCGGCCTCCAGCCCGGTATTTCGTGATTTTGCGCGCTCGTAATTACGATCGTGAGCCAGCCAGCGGATCCGGCCCTTCTCAATATAGGACTTGAGCAGCGACTGGGTGTTATCGGTCGAGCAATTGTCGACCACGATAATTTCCTTCGCGGGAATGGACTGGGACAAAACGCTTTCGAGTGTTTTTACAATCAGGTGTGCCCTGTTGTAGGTCGGTATGATTATCGAAAAGGTAAGCGGCTGATTCATGCCCGTGCATCTCCACTCGAATCTAAGTTATTCATTCACAAGTCCTAAGCGCAATTTAGCAAGATCTGGAAAAATGCCCAAGAGCTCCCGCCTGGGAATGTTCACCTTAGGAATGTTCAGATGGATTGGCTCGAAGACGTCCTCGATGCGCTCACCGTGCCGGAGACGCTGTATCCAGGGGGATATACCCGGGTTTGCTTGGGGAAACTCTCGAGCGATTCGATCCAGGAACGCGGCATCTGAAAAGCCGACAGATTGCAGGATAAAGAACAAATTCTGAACAAAGTTGGCCTTCGTCCCGGCCGGATAGGTAACTCGATCCTGCATCTGAACGATGCGTCCGTCACAGGGATAAAAATCCAGATACTCGGCTTTGTTAATGGCCAGAATCCCGGAAAGTCCAACCCTGTCTATGGCGGCCTTAAGGGCCTTTTTATTTTTTTGCAAGAATCCAAAGCGCTTGATCTTGGATGCCCTCTCGGGTGACTCTGGGCTCCAGAGGGCATAGGTGACGGATAGGGCTTCGGGGTAAAAGACTACGTGAGGGGCTCTGGCGTCCACGAACTCCACCTGATGGCGATGGTTCGTGTAATAGCTGTCTACCTCCAAATGTGTAATTCGAGTTTCGGCATCCGGTTCGAATCCGGCCTTAAAGATAATCGAATCGTATCCGGGGCCAAACGCCGCCGCCGAGGTTAAAAGCAGTTTGCCGTGGTGGTGAATACTTTGATGAGTGGTTGGCTCCGCCTTTGGTGGGAGCGGCAGCCAGCAGTGCGCGATCAGGGAGAATTTTTCGTCCTCGATGATCGGAAGACCGATTACAGGGTTGCCTCTAACCGATGAAAAAAAATCCGGCCGGCTCATATTTCTTCGAAAAACTTCAAACAGTATCTCGATTTCATTCGTCATCTGCCGAAGAATTGTTCGCGATCGCTCGTGGCCCGCTCGACGGTCTTTGAGCTCGAATGCTCCTCGTAATTCACCAATATACGCGTCTAATTTATGAGTCATGATGCATCAGCGTGGAAAACCGTCCCAATTTCTCTCTGGGGAGCCAAAAGTAGTTCCCGTCGGTGAAGTCTCCCGAATGGGCTTTTAGTAACTTTGTTTGCGGGCACAAACTATAAATTTCATAGGCAGCGGCATCGGCAAATTGTTGCAAATCCAGCTGAGTAAGTCCAAATCCCCTCAGGAAGAATGGGCATATTTCCATTAAAATTACTGGTCGATGTTTGTCTAATGCATTTTTCATTCCTCGCAATGCGAAGAGCTCAGCCCCTTCAATGTCCAGTTTTACGAAATCGAGTCGAGGCAGAGCTGGAAGAAAGGCATCAATCGCAACGACTTCACAGACGAAAGATCGGTGCTGCTTGAAAGGGTGATAGGATTCTTTCCCGGACTGATCATTGTTTCGCCCTTTCAGATGGGCCTGGCCGGCGCTAATCGCCCCAGTCTGCTGGAGCGGAACTTCAAATTCCATCATTTCGTTTTGGGCGCCGACACCCTTCTGAAACAGCGCGACGTTAGAAAGGTGAAATCGATGCACAATTTTTGTGAGTGCTTTAAAGGTAAACGGTATGGGTTCAAAGGCGTAGACCGTCCCCTTCGGACAAAGCTTGGCGAGCCGAACGGTGTAATAGGCATAGTTGGCGCCGACGTCCAGGCAAACGTCCGATTCACCTAGGAGTTTGGGAAGGATGGCCATTTCCGGCTCCTCTACCAGGCGGTTTTCGATATCTCGGATCTTTCCATAGCACTGGAACCAGAGGTAGCCCGAGGGACCCAGCAGGCGAAACAGAATCGGCTTTAGCAGTTTTCTGACCGGTGAATGAACTGATGCCATCTAAGCCCCCTTCTTATATCCGACCGCGCACCAATAGGGTTCCTTTTCACTGAAGTCGATGCGTTCCAGGCCCGCCTCCTCCATCATTCTCTTCACCTGAGCGGATGTAAACCGCTTCTCGAGCCTCGTGCCGAAGCGATCCAATGAGTCCACGCGCATCGTATAGAAGCTTAGGTTGCGATAGGTGGATAGGGGGAAGTTGGTGACGTCTACCCCCCAGTGTTCGAGAACCATCGCACTCCGGGCGAATGGATAATAGAGAAAGGTGGCAATTACCTGGCTCACCATGAATCTGAGGCTATGCGGGAGTTTGGAAATTCCCTGCCTCATGCGGTCGGTAAAATCCCACAGTCTCGGGTACCAGGCTGGCCGGTTCTCAAAATTATAATAGATGTAAAGCAGGAATGGGGCGCCCGGTTTGAGCTTCGAAGTGCAGGATTTGAGTCCCTCCAGGGTGTCGGGAACGTGGTGGAGGACTCCCAACGAATAGCCAAAATCCATGGAATTATCGCGGATCGGAATTTCGTCCACGGCCGCCAGGTGAAACCTGCAGTTGGGTTTGTCCGCCAGGTTTCGTTTGGCCACATCCAGAGCCTGGTTACTGGCATCTATACAATGAAGTTCTCCGGCGTTTTCGGCTACGAATCGACTCCACCTTCCGGTGCCGCAACCCAGATCGAATCCCACCGGATTTTTCGGAAGCGCTTTCCAGGGAAAAATTTGAAAATAGCGGTTAAAAACGGTTCTGAGCTCATTTTCCGAAAGTGATGCCTGGTCAAAACGACTCCACTCATCCCCAAACCCTTCTACCGTAGCCCAATCGATATTAACTTTTGCAATAACGGCTGGCTGAGGCCGACCATAAACCTGATGGAAAATGTCCAGGTAAATGGG
Source organism: uncultured Pseudobdellovibrionaceae bacterium (assembly GCA_964603655.1). GTDB lineage: Bacteria > Bdellovibrionota > FAC87 > UBA2466 > UBA2466 > JACPWY01. The sequence goes on from CAZRVZ010000002.1 coordinate 10,259, forward strand.
CTGATTCGCCCGCACGGAATAATATTGGTCCACGCGCGCGAGACCGTTGTGGCCCAGACGCCGTCTGAGGTCTGGATCGACTAACAGCCGCTTGATTCTATCGATCCAATCGGCATCGCTTTTCACCAGAAAGCCGGATTCCGAGTCCTGAATCACCCGAAAATTCGCGCCGATGGCGGTGGCGACCGTGGGAATTCCAAGAGCCATATATTGAAGCGCCTTTAAACCGCTCTTGCCATAAACCCACTCTTCATTGGGCAGTGGATAAAGACCGATATCGATTTTTCTCAAATCCTCGACTTCGGTCGATTCGTTCCAGGCGATCGCGTCGAGATCCAGGCCCGGTATGGAGAAGGTTGGGTCCCCGATCACCAGAAGCTTGAATACGAACTCCCGTCGTAATTGGCGAAGCACGTCATCCAGGATGTGAAGATAGGGGGCCGTTGTGTGGCTGCCGGACCAGCCGATTACCAGCGGTCTTTTGTTGGAATAGTCGTTAGCGGGTAAGTAACTGTCGGTGTTGATAGTCGACGATATATCCGTGGTGTTGGAATTGAATTTACGCACGTATGAGTCCAGATAGGGCGTGCACGTGATGACGTGATCGGCGCATTTCATCAGGTAGATGTATTTCGACGGGCCCTTGAGGGGGGCAATGAAACGATTGGCCTTGCTGGTGCGCCCCAGAAAGACGAGATCGTCCACGTCATAAACCAATCTCTTGGCGGCCATACGAAACAGGCGCTCGAAAAAGGAGCTTCCGATGGGTGTGACCCAAAGGCTGATATAGATGCCATCAAAAAATGGCGTTCGACACAGATCGTAGACACGGCGAAGATAACCGATAAAGGCCCAGAAGACCTTTTTTCCCAGCCAACCGCGCCGGTAAACTATTTCCCAAAAGGCGTGGGTCATGAAAGGTGAAACGGTGAGCTGATACCCCTGATCCCTGAAGTGATCGAAGTATTGCTCGTATTTCAGGCGCTGGGTGGGGGCAACGCCTTCGGGATAGGGACAGATGATGAGTATTTTCTTGGATTTCACTGCGCCCCTTCCAGACACCTATAAATGGATTGGTAGGAGTCAATTCCTTTGGCAAGTGAAAAATAGGATTTGGCTGAATTCCTGATTTCTTGAGGAGACAGCTTCAGGAGCTGGGGAATGGAATGGACGGCGCGCCCCAGATCCACGTCATCGAATCCGTCCACCAAGGTTCCAATGGTATACCGGGAATAGAGCCAATCGCTGTCTCCGACGCCGCGGTTGGAAATCACGGGTAACCCCATGCTCAGAAGCTCGGCCATCTTGGTGGGGGAAGAGGCCATTTTGGAAAAACAGGGGCGGATGAAAAAAATTCCCAAATTGGCGATGGAGAGATAGTGAGGGACTTCTCGACGGGTCGCCTGTTTTACGAGAATGCGCGTCCTGGAAACACGGGCGTAATCCGCAGCCTGCAAAATAGACTCGCTGGAATCGGGTGTAACGAACAAGAAACTGGATTCGCGGCGGTTTTGTAAAATGGAAAACAGGCGCATCATGGGCTCTAGAAGATACCATGTGCCGATGGAGCCCAAATAGACGACGACCAAAGAGTCTTTGGAAAGCCCTAGAGATTTGCGCAGTTCTTCTCCCGCGTCCGTTGGGGTACGGTCTTTGGAAAAGTGATCCTCGTCCACGCAACACGGAATGACCTCTATTGGGGCTCTTACTTGGGATGCGTAGCTCCAGGACATCATCTCGTCCTTTGACCGATGAGTGAGAGTCACTATCTGGTCGGCACGGAGAAGAAACTCCTTTTCCCTCTTCTTGAAAAAGCGATAAATGAAGCCGAAAAGTGGGTGTTTCAGATTCCACAGGCCGCCATCCACTCTCTCATCCGCCCAAAAGCCTCTCATATCGAATAACAACTGAAGCTTGAATCGCTTTTTCAGGCGAAGCCCGATCAACGTTCCAATGTAACTTCTGCAGTGAACCAGATCGAAACGCGAGCGCCTGACCAAAAACCGCGCCACCCAATAAATTCTAAAAATATCCCAAACGGTGGCAAGCACTGCGGGCCGTTTGTGATAACGAATCGGCGTCCATTCAATTTCCAATTGGGCCAGTTGTTGCCGAATTTCCGGCTCTAACTTATTGAATCGGTCCGGCTTCTCGCAGCTGATGATGTGAAATCGGTGACCCTTATGGGCGAGACCGAAGATGTAGGGTAATATTTGAGATTGCCCCAGGGGATCGCAGAGGCCGTCGTGGCTGATGTAAAGAGTGCGCATCTGGTTAAGGAGTCGGTTGAGTGGCACGTGAAAGAAGTGCAGTCAGCCTCCCAAACCTTCCACTGCCAATCGTCCTTTGAACTCTGCCGCTGTAGGCGCCGACCAGGGACTGTAAAAGAACTCCATTTCCGACAGCGGCGAGGCACATCAGAAAACCATAGCGCAGTCGATACAGTGTGCCGACATTGGTTACCACCAATCCGAAAAGGAGAATCAACCCGCCGCAGACGGCTGCCAGGAGCCAAAGGTCCAGTCGATTTCTAAAGAGAATGAACCCGCCTCCGAAAAAAACGATTCCAATGTAAACTAGAAACATTTCAAATCCCGTAATTTGGCGCATGAGTTGTCCCACCCCCACGCTCCCCCCCCCGCTCCAATGGCTCGGGAAGGGGGCCAATAGCCCGACCTGAAACGCCCTGGGCATCAACGCAGCAACCTGCCATGCTGAGGTCGGGCGCCGATTAAAATCGATAGCCGTCGGCGCCCCGGGATGGGTATGGCGAAATCCATCGCGGACGCTTGCCAGTACATAGGCCTTGTCTTCAAATAGCTTGGGCAACCCCGCGGTTTTTTGCCAGATGGCAGATAGACGGGGCTCTTCGATGACCGCGTCCGGTGCGATTGAAAAGGTAAGGATGTCGTCGCTTTTTAGGGTTCCTCTTTTCACTCTCGCTTGAGAGTCCAGTTTTGAATCTGAGCTTTGAACCGTTGCTGGAAGGGTCGACATTTCCGGGGCAGTTCCGGAAATACCAAATTTCTTGCAGGGGTACATCACCGCCAGGGTCAGGCTGTAAAAGGCGACAGATGGAATCCAGTTTTTCCATGGAGTGGATGAAGTCCGGTAGCGCGCGATCGAAGCGGCCACAAAAACCGGCCAAAACAGAAGTCCAATCCAAAAAAGAGGCTCGACCAAATAAGGACGGCCAACGAGCAAAAGTAGAAGTCCTATGGACCAGATGGCTAAAGCATTAAGAAGGGATTGGGGGCTCAACCTATCAATCTGGCGCACCATCAGCATCCAACCCCAAAGCAGAGTTAATATTCCCAGAAAAACATAACCATCTCGATGGATCTGCGCGTACCACGTCAGGCTGCTCGGATAGGCGACGAAGGGCAGGGCGCTCATCAGGCTGAGGATTGGGCTGCCGATGAAGGAACGTACGATGAGAAATAATACAAGTCCGGAGCCGGCGTGAAGGGCCGACTGCAGGGGAATTAGTGCCCACGGCTCGGGAGCTACAAGCCAGTAAATGATTGAGGAAATCTTGATGGGCAGGGAATCGGTGGGCAAAAAATCGCGGATGGCGGTCCAGCCCTTCAGATTGAAAAGAAGGGCCTTTAGACTGGCATATTCGTGGAACGAAACCCAATCACCCGGTGGAACCACCAGGCCATGGCCGTAATGCCACGCCGTAAAGACATGGGGCAGGAGCACAAATTGAAACAGCAATGCCGAGAAAACAGAATAGCAAAAAAACCACAGCCAAACATGGCTGGGGCGCAGGGTGCGCCCACTCGAAACAGGCCCCAGAATCGTCCAGAAAGGCATAATGGTGCGGAGCATACTATCATTTAAACCCTTGTCACGAGGCGCTGAGTGGCTCTGGAAGCTTGAAGTTGTAGCGGATTTTGGCTATCTAATCCCAATCGTGTCCTCCCCGAAGCAGAAGCGGTATGGTTTCGAAGTGTTGTCGCGCTGCAACATGTGCCAATCCTCTGGTGAGTCTCATCGATTCGTGGGGAGACGTCTGGACGGAGCGCACGGGATGAACCCCAGAAAAAAATTAGGGCTGTCCACCTCGATCGTACGGTGCCGTGATTGTGGACTGGTTTTCGCGAATCCAATGCCTCTGCCGTTGAATTTCGATGAACACTATGCGATCGATCCAGAACTCTATTGGAGACAGAATGAATCCCAATTGCTGGAGGCGCACGATTTCTCGCGTCAGATTGCAATTTTTCGAGAGTTGTTCCCGGGAGTAGAGCGTCCCAAGGCCTTAGACATTGGCGCAGGGCTTGGTAAGTGCATGGTTGCGCTCGAGGCGGAGGGTTTTGAGGTTTGCGGCTTCGAAGCTTCACGGCCGTTTTATCAGGCGGCCATTGATCGCACTGGAATTGATCCCGAAAAAATCGAATTGAATAATATACACACCGCCGAATATGAACCGGAATCCTTTCATTTTATTTTGTTTGGCGCCGTCTTGGAACACCTGGACCAGCCGTCTGAGTCCATCCAAAAAGCGATACGTTGGCTAAAACCCGGCGGCTTGATTTTTATCGAGGTGCCGTCGTCTCGGTGGCTGATCAGTCGACTCGCAAACCTTTACTACCGGCTCACGCTGACCGACTTTGCCTGTAACATCAGCCCCATGCACCCGCCGTTTCACCTGTATGAGTTTACGTTAAAGTCGTTTCAGAAAAATGGAGCGCTGCAGTCCTATCGGGTGGCCAGGCATCAATACCATGGCTGTTCAACATATCTTCCAAAGTTTTTAGCCAGGTTCCTGGATCCCATCGTCAAACCGTTCATGAAGCTCACCCAAACTGGAATGCAGCTCGAAATCTGGCTGACTAAGTAATTTCTATCGGCGAAAAGCGAGACTCGAGAAATTCAGCCAGAAACAAAAAAAACAGCTAAACTGGTGACGAGCTTCCATCTCCAGGCACTCCAATCGATGATCGGATACATGCCGTATTGAAATGTAAGCCAGAAACCCATTTCTTTGAATAACTGGGCCCAGTGATTCCACCCCGTTCCCAATTTGGACACGATGTGAAATGCATCCGCCGTATTCGTGGCCCGGAAAAAAATCCAGGAAAACGAGATAAGAATAAATGTCATAGCGATCTGAAACGGCTGAAAAAACAGTCTTCGCCATTTTGTACCCGTAATTAATTCAGAAGTTGGGATGATATGCGAGGCTACGATATAAAACCCATTCAATGCACCCCAGATGATAAAGGTCCACGAAGCCCCGTGCCACAGCCCGCTTACGACGAAAGTAAAGAGTATGAAAAAGTAGGTTCTTGCTTTTGAAATATGACCGAATCCAAGCGGGATAAAGACATAGTCACGAAACCAGGTTGAAAGAGAGATGTGCCAGCGATGCCAGAATTCCGTCACCGAGCGTCCGGAGTAAGGGCGATTAAAGTTAGGCATCAACTTGAATCCCAGCACGCGCGCCGAGCCAATCGCCATGTCCGAATAGCCGGAGAAGTCGCCGTAAATTTGAACAGCAAACATTAGGGTCGCAAGCGTCAACATGGCGCCAGAAGAGGAATGAGGTTTCAAAAATACGGCATCCACAGCGGGGGAAAAATGGTCAGCCACTACGGTCTTCTTGAAGTACCCCCATAGGATAAGACGCAACCCACTCGAAATGCGTGAGCGGTTGAAATCCGGCTTGCGGTTGAATTGGTGGATCAAATTTTGGGGCCGCTCAATGGGGCCGGCAACCATCTGCGGAAAAAACAAAACGTATAAGGAATAGGTGAGAATATTTCGCTCGGCCCTTTGCCTTTGATAATAAACCTCAATTGTGTAGGCCATGGACTGAAAGGTGTGAAAGGACAGTCCAATGGGGAGCAGAATGTCCAAGGCGCTAAAGTGGAAAGTCGGCTGAAATAACTGAACCGCAAAAGAGGCGTTTTCTAGAAAAAAGTTTACGTAGTGACTGGCGCGAAACTCTCCACCAAATTTCTTAGTTAATCAACGATAAACCGCTTGATGTACGCCGTGGGGTGTGGGATTTATGTAGCATCATCATGGGTTTTGGCATGTTGTCTCTATTTTTCCTTCTGACCTGAGCGAACTCTCAGATTCGCCAAATTTCCTTATTTTTGATCCGTGGCAAGACCTGCAGCCAGGAAGTTACCCTCCATCCGCCACTAAGAGATGTTCCACAAAACCACGAATCTCAGGGTTAAGTAGCATTCCCGCCGAGAGGTGCCAGGTGTGGGCCCCGCCCAGGCCTAGAGCGAGCGCTAGCCGTTGACTACCCAGCCAATGGAGAATAATAATCCCTTCTTCTAAATGCCTTTAATCGCGAAGAGATCGTGCGAAATATGCGGATTGCACTTTTGTCATATTCCGCACTTCTCACACCCATCTATTTGCTAGCGCCCCCAGTTCCCGATGAAATTGGTTATTCCTTTGCGGCAGCACACGACAGGCCTCACCTAAACCATCTGGGCTATGGAGAACTGTTTTGGTGGTACCGCACGCTTTTGCATCTGATCTTTGGAAAATCTGCCTTCGTGGCAGCGCGCCTGCTGACGCTAATCCAAGTGATTCTTATTGCCTATTTTATCTTTTTAATCGTGCGCGACGTTTCCTCCAAGAATGCAGAGCCGGGCCGTTACAAGAATCAATACGGTTACGCTTTTTCCGCCATGCTACTGTGGCTTTTCATGCCCATTGCCCATTGGTTTGGAAAAGTGACTGGCCCGGAGCTCCTCGCGCTTTTCATTGGGCTTTCGGGAATCAAGTTGTCTGTAAGTAACGGGAAAACTCGCTGGGGGGCTTTCTTGCTTGGTGCCTGTGTTGCTACGAAAATCAACTTTCTAACCCTCTTCCTTTTGGGCTACCTCTTGACCATTCCATTAAACGCCTCCTTCTACTCGGTGCTGGGATTTCTACTGGCCTCTCCGTTAATTGTGTATTCTCCCTCGCTCTACATGGCGCCGATTCTGGCAGAAAAGCTCCCTTCCTGTTTCACTCTCGCACAACTCAAAAAAATCTTATTCCAAAACACATTTGAGTGGGACTGTGTTTCGAACTTTGGTTTTTTTACTAGTGGTTTTCCCGTGCTGGCCTTCTTATCCTGGATCATTCTGATGTTTTGGGGGGGCGTTTCCTCGAAACGCACCGCTCAGTTTTTCTTAGCAATTGCATTTACCTTGTTTCTCCTTTTATCCAACGGGCGCTTTTACCAATGGTACCTAATCCCCCTGCTTCCACTTTTCCCCTTGTCCTTTGCCTATCTAAAGGAAAATCGCCTAACTTCGAAGCTGGTGGCACTTACGCTCGCGCTGACGCTGGTTTTTTCCTTGCCCACAATTGTTGATTCTTACCGGAGCACGGCTGAGTACGCTTTGAATCGTTATACATCAAAACATGCGTATCGGTGTTTTGATGAGATACTCCCGAAGATACCGTTTGAACATGTCGTTGATGTGTCGGAAATTGAAATAGACCACTCTTCAACTTATCTGCACCTTTATCGTGGACCTGATTTTCTTGGCAACTTGAGCGGCCTGCGGGCAATTAAGTTCAATAGGTTTCAAGGAGGTCGAACCTTGGTCCTCTTGGGCAAGCGGATAGACCGCATTCACCCTTATCTGCGACCGCTCATCCTTGCCCAAAAGATAAGTTCCACCGGAGCTTGCGGTTATATCGATTACTTCGTTGTAAACCGGTAAGCCTTAGATCCTGCTGAATCCTATTCGACCGCCAGTGTCGCACAAAGCTCTTTAGGCTCCAGAGATTTTTGACGATGTGTACATAGTGACTGGCGCGAAACTCTCCACCAAATTTCTTAGTTAATCGATGATAAACCGCTTGATGTACGCCGTGGGGTGTGGGATTTTGGCATCTTGTCTCTATTTTTCCTTTCTCACAACAATCAACATCGAGGGTTATTCAATGTGGCGCTGTTGCAAAAGATTGTGGCTAAAGTCGGGGAAGCACAACTAGCATCAGGCTAGGAGTGGGCCCAGGAATTTTCCCCTTCCGTACGATATCGACGAGAAGAGGACTAATAGCCACAATCTTTTGCAACAGCGCCTTCAATGTCCACGCGTATGGAAGGTATTACATAGCGCGGGCTTCGCCCGCAGCCATTAGCGATTAGCAATGAGCGATTAGCTTTTAAGGAAGACTTTTTGAAGAGGTCAAACGTTGAATGAGTGCATAAAG
>CAZRVZ010000003.1:0-16963 GCA_964603655.1 uncultured Pseudobdellovibrionaceae bacterium
TAGTGCCTAACCTTTCGGTCAGAGCCCTAGCTCCAAATTCCCCATGGCACGAGGGCAACGCCATCATTGCTTTTTGGCATGGTCAGTTTTTCGATCGGGCCCGTTATAATTCCATACGGGCTTTTAAGCCTTTTCATCGCCCCTCTGAGTGGGCGCTCCTCCCATGAGAGTCGTTTGGTCACTTGAGTCAGAGATGAAACAATTCGGATGGGAATATTATCGATGATTGCATCCACCGGAGACCCCTGAGCAGATTTAAAGTAGCAAGGATCCAATCTCTTCCCTTGATTGCCCATCATGCAGCGCCACTCGTTCCAGAGATAGTGTCGAGTAAGTGTGAGTGTCACGCCGTCTCCCATTTCTTTGCCCATAAGATGCGCCGCGAGCCCCGCATCCATGACCTGCCAGGTTTCCTTGCCTATGCCCTGAGGGTGGCAATAATGCTTTCGAAGTAGAAAGATATCCTCCATTCCCGTAAAGTATTTTCTAACTGTGCGAGCCGGTTGCCTAAAATGTTTGAGTGTGGGTAGCTCGCCTTCAGCCAAAATACTTCCCATTTTTCTGAGCAACGAATAGGCCAAATCGGGATCGTAGCCTTTAGACAGAACGCGGTTGAGGTCGCGATACAGCGTCGTCTCAAGCCAAGAGGTCCAGTAGAGATTTCGCTGCTCAGAGGATCGTGAAAAGGCCGGAACAGGCATTCCGCCCCGAGCCAGCGTCTGAGAAACTACGTCCACACCCACCCTGTTTTGCGAATTTATCCATGGTTCTATGAGAGATACCCTCCTGAAAGTCAGCTGATTGAGCTCTGCAAGGCTCATCGGATGGAGCTCCAAAGTACCAATTCTTCCCGTTAGGCTCTCTCGAATTCCGAGGCGACTGGTAAATGAAGTGGAACCCGTGAGGAGGTAACTTCCCGGTATTTTTTTCATGTCCACGACACGCTTGAGCTCATCAAAGATAACCGGCACCTTCTGAACTTCATCAATGAGCGCAGGCCGTGAGAGACGCGCCACAAATGTTTTGACCGATTGTTCGGCTTCATCGCGAATCTCAATATCATCGAAGGTGTAGTCTTTAGAATTGGGAAGAAGGCTCTTCGCGAGGGTTGTCTTTCCGCACTGCCGAGGGCCAATAATCCCCACTATGGGCCAAAACGAGAAGAGCTTTTCAAGCTGAGGAAAGGCGTGCCGGCTCCTTAAATGAGGCATTCATCCATTATGCCTATGATAAACATCATAATCAAGTCGTTTATTATAGGCATTATTCAACTAACTGAATTAATCCGTACAACGATAGCACAATTATTGCGGCGCAATGGAAGCGCACCACGACCAAAGGATTGGTACTGGCCCTCTCAGGGCTTTCTTTACTGAATCTCCCGCCAAATCTCTAGACAGTGGAAGATCCCGGAGGTGCTGGATAATACGAATATGCCATTTAAAATAGTAAAAACTTATACGCTTGAACCCCCTATTTTTTTTGCACAAAGTTTAGCCACTGCTTGTAATGTTTATTAATTATCATCGGTTATCGTTTTTGCTGACACACGGCACGACCGTTGCAAATCAATTCAACAATTGACGGTGAATAATAGGAGAAGATATGCGCATATTTCAGATTCTTGTAATTTCATTCGTGGTGAGTTTGACTGGATCATTTGGAGAAACTGTTTGTCCTCGCTTTATGCTGGGGGATGTCCTTATTGATAATCGAGTTAACTCTGCGGATTCGACCACGCTTTTAAGATTTCTTTCCGGTTTAATTGCGCTCACTCCTTGTCAACGACTTGCGGCTGATGTGGATGCAGATGGAAGTATTACACGGGGTGATCTCCATGTGATTCAGTCTTATATAGTGCAATCGATAAGGGTATTACCAGCACTCTACGGCGATGTGAGCCATAACGGATCGCTTGGCGGGTTGGATTCATCCATCGTAGGTGGCTATATTCAGGGTATTAGGACGATGACCGCTGTGCAGCTACATCTCGCCGATGTTAATCGAGATGGAGCAGTGGACTATTTGGATTTATATCTCATAGACAACGCGGTGGTCGGAAACATTCCGAAGCTGCCCATTCCAAAATAAGTCAAAAAGACATTTCACTGAAATGCTTAAATTATTTGTAAGCCCTTATCGAGAATCCCGTAAAGAGAGTCCCCTCCGGGGCCCGGCCGGCCCGATCCGGGATGCTTCTTGGGGGGATTTGGCGCCGTATAACCGTGCTTACGTCGCCAGCCGACTGCTACCACTCCAGCACAGCCCGTTAATAGTGCCTAACCTTTGAATTGACCCTGTTCGTTTTGCGACATACTAAACGTGTAGCTTGCACCTTTTAAATTCTTTAATTGTCAGGGAAAGCGGACGGCACGGAGGGCTTGCCCTTAGTTTTTAATTATAGCGGTGGTCGAGTGGAGTCTATCAGTGATGGAAAACTCACGTCGCTTAGCGTGATGTATGATCCAGCCGGGCAGATGTTTGGTCCTTATGCCTTTAACTGTACCTCACTGACGTGTGTCAGCGAGGAATCCAGTACCTGGGTGATCACGATTGAATCCGAAACCAAATACAAAGACGATGACACCGGGGATGTGAATTATTACTTCTTTAAGAATCCGCTTCCCAGAGAGATCTTTGAAACGAGCCCGAATTTATCGCAGGGCAAAAGACGAGACTAATAAACTTCCCGCCTGGTGGCGGCAAAAAACCGGCCCATCCGGGCCGGTTTTTTTTTGCTTAGTTCACGCAAAGCACACCCATCCTTTGCGCTTTTCTCGGTCAGTTCGAGTTTGACAAGAATTTCAATTCCGCCGGCACCGTGCCCCCTAGCATAGACATGGAAACTCCCGATTGAGTATGGAGCCAATCGATACTGTGGGGGGAACTTCCACGCCTTCCTTGGCCAATTTTGTTTTGATTCCGAGTCGCCTGGCGATCCACTGCGGGCCAGAGTTGAAATCTATAAAGGGTGTATTTTGGGAAATTCGTAAGTGATTGGTTTCACTGAAAATGCGACGATAAAACAATAACTTGAGCAAGATTCCGGTCCCTGTTGCTACTGGCTGATTCCACCTGATCCTGGCCGGCACTGACCCCAAAATGACCCCGTGGAATCCATTTATCCCAATGCCCTTCTTTTTTCTTCCTTCACATCGACTGATAACTTGAGCCCCATGGTATCAAGTAAAGAGACCAGTGTTGAAAGTTTTGGGTTGCCTGTTTTTGATAGCGTCTTGTAAAGGCTTTCTCTCCCTAGATTGGCCCCTTCGGCAAGCTCACCGATTCCATAAGCAGTGGCGACATCCCGAAGCGCCAACAGAAAAAGCTCCTCTGCATCTTTGTCCTTATCTTCAAGATGCGTATTCAAGTAAGCAGCAGCCTCTTTAGGGTCTTTAAGGGCTTCAATCAAGGATGCTTTATAATCTCTAGTTCTCTTAGGCATTATCAACTCCCATAGTCTTTCCAATACTCTTTGGCCTTTTTTATGTCCGTATCCTGCGAGCTCTTATCCCCACCACAAAGGAGGACAACAATCGTATCGCCATCTTGGCCGAAGTACGTGCGATACCCTGGCCCAAAATCAATCTTGAGTTCAAAGACTCCCTCTCCGACCGATCTTGAGTCCCCAAGGTTGCCCTGTCTAACGCGGTTGATTCGCTTTCGGATGATGGCGCGTGCCTGCTGATCGCGTAGTTTTTGTAGCCATTCGGAGAAGGGACTCTTTCCATCAATTGTCAGATACTCTTTAATGTCCCTTTCCCGACCGAACATAAGCTATTGTATCCTACTGGATACAATAGTCAAGTTTATTGTGGGCATCCAAAATAGCAGCTGGTCGATCGAGATGTTGTAGAAATAAATCACGTTCGACGTTTTGCACGAGCTTCACAATGGGGGTACACGGTGGCGAAATAAACCCAATTCGAAATGGCTTGATACCGGTCCATGGATAGTTCGTGAGTGTTTGCTACACCGGGCCCCGGCGAACGCCCCGTCGTGAAATATCGGGAAAGAGCCCCAGGACCCTGTGTTTCTCTTCCAGCGCGATATCCAATTGGTCGAGTACACGGGCGGCGAACTTCTTGGAAACCTGCCGCTTACCCTTATAGAATCTCCGAAATCGCCGACGGGCTTAATTTCAGATTTCGTGCAAAGGCCCTCAGTGAAAGCGCTTTTTGATTCTCCTGTGTCTTTAAAAGGTGCTCTAGGACCAAGAAGCTGAAACGTTCCTGGGCGTGCGGGTTGGACTCAGGGCATTCACAATTTATACAAACAATGAATGCGATTCGTAAATCGGTCTTATCAATGCATTGCGTTACAGCTTCGGCAGGGACGGTGCCCAATGAGCGCTCAGTCGATCGCCGGCAGCGGCAACGGCACCACTATTAAGTCAGCCAGGTCAGATAGGTCAGAAAAATCCCCAACAGTGGGAGGCCCGTCCACACCATCCAAACGGCCATCCGAAACATCCCTCACATCTTTTACCTCCGCCTTGGCGCTTACAATGGCCGCTCTGAGACCGAGTTTTACGACTCTCTCTGCCGCATAGACGGCGCGATCGGGATTGACGATCCCGCCGCTCGTCACCTTGCCGACGAGAAACGGCTTGGGATCCACGGTTTCGATCAGAATCTGCTTGATATTCGCCGGAGTCAGCGACGGGTTTGCGTCCTTGACCTGTCCCGCGACCCGCGTGACGTACGGAGCAGCCATACTCGTCCCGCTCATGGGTAGTTTCAGATCTCCCGGAATCGTCGATTCGATACCCACCCCGGGTGCCGCCACCTCGACCATTCTGGCGCCATAGTTCGAAAATAGCGCCAGAGATTGACGCCCCAGTGTCGCCGCCACCGCAATCGTGTTCTCCGATTTGATGTTGGCCGGCGATACGGGAGACCGGTCGTTGTCACCGGAGTCATTCCCAGCGGCAAAAACAAAAAGTGTATCGACTGATGCCCCGGCGAAGTTTTTGGATAGCGTTACAATTTCACCGACAAAATAGATCGCATACGACCGCGCCTCCTCATCGGTGGGCTCATGGCCCAATAGCTGCGCGAGAAGGGGTTTGATAACGGGAATAACGGCCGGCACGCTGGTTCCAAACGATCCGTTGGCGACCTTCGCCTTGACCGCTCGCACGTATTTTCCAACCGTTATCAGAAAATCGGTCTGCCGCTTAGCCAATTGCGACAGAAAAAGTTTTACCAGGGGGTTATCTGCCCCTTTTCCCAGCAACCCGTGCCGCGATCGAAACTCTTCGGCCCTTGTCAGTGCCGACGCTCCCGGCACCTCGGTGGGAATAATTTTAAGAGAAATAAGACGGCTTTGCTCCACCGCATCCGATGAGATCCCGGAAACGTGCGTTCCATGCACGAAGTTGCCGAATTTCTGCAGCTCCTTGAGGAATACCTTGTCCTCTTTCTTGGCTTTGTACCAGGCTCTCTCCTCTTCGGTCGCGGTGTTACTGATCACCTTGACCTGAACATGAAAGATTTTGAAGCAGTCGTCCGAAAAGGTTCCGAGATATTTATAGTCGATAATCTGATTGTTGTTCTCGGCGAAATTCCAGCCATGAACATCATCGACATATTTCTTTCCATCAATATCAAGGCTCTGCACCGGAACCGCACCGTTTATCCAGATATTTGAAACCAGGTCCCGGTGCCTGTAATCGAGCCCTGAGTCGATGACCGCGATGTCAGCAGCAAACAGCCAAAGCGACGCTACCGTAATTGCCACGAAAATCTGTACCTGAACCATGAATCCCCCCGGGTTAGATGTTTCGCAAAGCCGTGATGAAAAAATATCTGAATTTATTTTTACAAATTTGCGCCAATCTTCAATCAAATAATCCACAATCTACAGCGTTCGTGAACAGTCGTTAATGGTTGCCAGGCTAGGAGGATTGGCAACGCCTAGCGTCTCATTATCCACTTCCTTGACCCTTTGACTGGAACATTTGAAGGATACGACCCAATCACATCCAGTGATGCCACAACGGACGAATTTGTCGAAAGAGTTTTCTTTTCATCCTGTAAGTCTATGATGCCGCTCTACCTTTGCGCATCCCAACGTTCTATAATTGTACGATGCGACGATTTCGCGGTGTGCTAGTGCGCTTCCAGTTTGCTCTCATCGCGTCTATTCAATTCCCACTGTTGGCCTTTGCGGCGGTCTTGCCATCGGAAGTTTTGCCAAATGGTTGCCACGAGACGACCAAACGATTTGATACATTCTTGCGACGAGGCGGCCAGCTACCGAAACCGTCCATCGATACCATTTCCAGCGTTCGCCCCAGATTACAGGCCGCCGTCAAAGCGACCGACGCGGCGCTGGAGTCGGGAAAAATCCCCCTGAACGACCCCGAGGCCTATCGGAACTTCGTATCGCGCGAGCTCCTGCGGCCTAGAGCCGAAATTCATGCCAAACTGATAATTGGCCAAGAAATACTGGAAGGTAGACTGGGTCGCTCAGACGTTCGCCCAGACAAGATCGCAATTGAAAAAAGAAGGGCCGAGCTGGTGGAAAGCTACCTCTTGGAAAGCCCACAGGAGACCATTTTAGTCCTGGACACTCCGCTTACCGACTCAGGCGGCAACGTGATCAATCGACCTGGAATCAACTTCGTCGTCGACCACCATGGAAATTACTTACCGCCTGGTGCACTTGATAACACCGGCTACCAGATACTCGCGCGTTTCAAGCAGGCGCTGGAGGATAACGACGCGAGGCCACTTAAATCCATTGAGGCCTTTCACCGCTCTCTGACCGGTAATGCAAAAAACGTAACCTACTCCAGCGATAACCTTGGGGACGGCGCCGAGGTGATTGCCATCTTGAAAAGTCCGGTGATTTTGGATCGCCTCGCCAAAGACCCCGAATTGATTGAGATGCTGATGGAGTCGGGACGTTATACCGATTTTTTCGTGTTTCGAGGAAATCGGTATGAAAAAGATAATGTGAGCGAGCGGAGCCGGCGGGCGATATTACTTTCCAAGGCCATCATGCACAATCACAGTCGACTCCTCCGCGTGGCGGAAATAACCTTTGGCGACCGGATAGAGGCCAATCGAGATCCGGGGATCCAGCGCCGGCTTCTGCAGACCGCCGTCGAAGAATCGGAGCGCCTGATCCTGGAAGCAACCTCTCCCGATTTTTCATCGACCAATCCGGGCCGCGTAGGCGCGGTCGCCGACGAGTTCGACCAGTGGCGCGGCGGTCCCCAAATGACCAAAATGACGCCAAAAAACCCAAAATCGCCCGTTTCTTCGTTCGAAATGGCCGAGTGGAATCACCGGAGATTCGCCCTCACTCTCCCGAAAGATTTGCGCGTAGCCCTGTCTCCGGAAAAGGTCGGACCGGCACTAGTGGCGATGGATCGCGATGTATTCGGCCACCGGCCGGTAACGACCGGCCACCAGTTCGCGGACTGGTCCGCAGCCAGCATCGCCAACGAAAACCAAAGTGGCGGCCCCAAGCCCATCCGCCTCGAGCTAGGGGGAAAGGAACCGACCGAAATGGGCAAACCCGTTATTTTATCGAAAGCCGCCGCCCAAGAGGTGAATCTCAAACCCATCGCTGATGCGCTAAACGAAGCGGCCCGCCGGAAATTCAGAAAAATGCTCGAGGCTCAAAGAAACACCACCGCCGCGAAGATTGACCGGCTAGTTGCAGATCACACGGAGTTCACCTCGCGCGGTCCCGAGCTGGTGTTTAACTTCGGCGGCCACAGCCTGACACGAGCCGAGATTAGCGCCATCGTGGGCGAGACACTGGCGAACCGGCGCAGGGGAATTTTTCCGCTTAGCGCACCCCCATAAGTTTACCGGGCGGGCATGAGTATCCGCCTGGATAGACAAGGGTATGTCTTACCAATAAGCGTCGAATAAACGTTCATATAAGCGATCGCGCTGCGTCAGCAAATGCAATACCCATGGCCCTTGCACCCCAATTTGCTATTCTTAAATTGAAATGTCTGTCGAAACTCTCATCCGCACCGACCCTGTTCTGCCGCAAGGCCTTCGCACTCATTGGACCCCTGGCCTCTGGCCTCTCAAAACAGTGTGGAGATTTCACAGCTCCACACTGGCCGAATTGTGGCTTTACCGGGATTTGCTGTTTTTTTGGGCTCGTCGCGAAGTGAGCGTACGCTATCGCAACACGGTGTTAGGAATCGGCTGGGCCGTAATTCAACCCATGAGCTATGCGGCCGTTTTTTGGTACTGCTTTTATCCCAAGGCAGGAGATTCGAATTTCATTCATTCATTTATAGGCTCCGCCGTTTGGCTATATTTTTCCAAGTCGGTGCTCGGAGCTTCGGCTAGTCTGGTACTCAACTCCAAGCTCATTGGGCAGGTTCGATTTCCCCGTCTCGTGATTCCCCTCGGACTCGTCATCGCGGGTCTTCTCGATTTTAGCATCGCACTAATTTTAATTCTTTTAGTGAGTGCCACCGCCATATCGGTATCCTGGGCTAATCTGTGGGCGATTCCCGGGCTCATTGCGCTGACATTGGTGATGACTTATGGACTTGGCGCTTGGCTCGGCGCACTCCATGTTCGGTTTCGGGACGTCGGGTACGCCTTGAGCTTTGCCATGCAGCTTTTACTTTTTCTAAGCCCTGTGATCTACCCACTCTCCGCGGCACCACCTCATCTCAAGCGGTGGGCTTACCTAAATCCGCTAACCGGTATCATCGAGGGTTTCCGCTCGGGTTTCACGGGAGATCCTTGGAACTACCCAGCACTCGGTGTCAGCATCGCCTTTACAATTGTTTGTGCGGTATCGGGAACCTGGTACTTCCGACGATTGGAATCCGATTTCAGCGACCTCGTTTAGTGTTTGGCGGGCTCGCCGCGATCTACACAGCCCCTAGACTCCCGTTCCTCATCGTCCAAACTTTTCGGCACAGCCGTTCCAGGATTTCTGCCTGATGGGAAACAATCACAAACGCCTTCTTCTCGCTTCTCAGCGAAGCGATCTTGAGATAAACCTGTTCCCGAAACTCGGCGTCGGTGACACCGAGAATCTCATCGATTAAAAAGAGGTTGCAATCGGTGTGAACCGCAATCGCAAAGGCAAGCCTGACGTACTGCCCGGTGGAGAGATGCTTGACGGGAACGTCCACCTCCGCCTCCAGATCCGAAAACTTTAAAATCGCAGGGAGTTCTTTCTCCAGATGACGGCGTCTGGCCCCGAGAATTGTTCCGTTCAGAAATACATTTTCGCGAACGGTAAATTCAGGGTGAAAACCGGCCCCCGCCGCAATAAGCGGCGCGACCTTGGCGCGAACATCGAGTATTCCGGACGTAGCCCGGCTGACACCGGCGATCAGACGAAGCAGGGTGCTTTTACCGGCCCCATTGGGCCCGGTAATTCCGATGCAGTCTCCCGCAAGCACCGTGAGCGTGATACCGGCGAGCACCTTTTGGGTCTTCAGTGGACTTCGACGCGGCGAAAAAAATCCGTCCCGAAGAGACCGGCTGAGCCTTCTATCGCCGCCGAACTCCTTTACGACGTCAACCGCCCTGACCAGGATATCCATCTCACCATTTTGCCCGGCCTAGCAGCCAATTCAAGGCATGGCGCTTACCGCCCAATCCAGAACACGCACTCATCAAAAGAACGCTGCCTATCCGGTTGTCACATAATGACGGGTTCTCAAGGCGGCTCGTAGCATGTTGCTTCCAAGAAATATCTTCGCCGCGAGAGCGGGCGATATCTTTGAGAATGGTTCTCCCAAAGCCTCTGCGATGGCACTGCCCTTCGGTTCGGCACCGAACTTTGAAATTATCGCAAATGTGGTCGGGCCGAACCGGACCCGTCATTATGTGACAACCCGATAAGCAGGAAAAGAACGCATGCAATTGCAGCTTCAACGAATCCTCGGTCGATCTCCCATCGTTTTATTGTTCCGGCGAACAAAGATCAGTTCGGTATCCAGTCCGGGCGGGACATAGGACTTGGCTCCCGCGTAATATTCGCCCGCCCATCCCTATAGGGCTACCGATTGAGAGTCCAAATGCAAGAATCTCGAGGGGCTTTTCCTCCAAAATGGGACTTTTCTGGATGGCCAGGAAACTGTTAATCCACCTTGCCGGTGCAGAAAGCGGTGATGAGCACTGCACAGGGTAATCAGATTTCCAAATGTATGAGGTCCCCCTTGAAACCTGGGCTTAATGTGGTGAATCTCAGTAAATCGACTGTTGCCACACCTTTCTCCCGATGTATTTCGATACCTGCACCGAGCCTCATCCCTCAAATTCACTGCATGGGTAACTTCGGATGTCGGTTTGGCACTGGAATATTGTCTCGTGGTGACAATCGAGTTGGACGCACCACCCTGTCTTAAGACAACTTTTTTGACTGTGGGATTGTCCACGGTCTGGCCTCTCTGTCGCGCCGCCTTTCGAAGTGGATCGTTTTTATCAAGATAAAGTTCGAGACCGGCTCGCAGCGCGGCCGCAATATCTACCGATTTTCCCTGTCTCCTGGACTCCAGATCCTGAACTCGCCTAATCAACGCCTCTACTTCCACCGGAATAGTACAATGCAATTCACTTAACGATTGAGCCAAGGGCCTCAGCTTGTCCCTCACCATCGCCTTGGGGTGAACTTTTACAACCTCTCGCTCTAACTCTCTTTGGGGTAACTGAATCGCCTTATCAATCCACTCCGCCTGATTCTGACGAGTGATGACCGATAACACGCGCCTTGCTTTGGACACCGAAAGAGTCCCTTCTGCAATGGCCTGACCTATCTCTGGAATCTCGAGCGCCTTCATGGCAACGCGCGTGAAGTGGTAGGCCTGATCGTCGGTAAACCCCAGGCCCTTGACCGCATAGACATGAAGGGACGGATAGCCCAATTTAAGATGAACCGAATCTCGCTTAACGAGCTGCAGACAATCAATAAGTTCCGCTTCGCACCGTTGGTACCTTTTCGCACAATCCAGGGTTTTTTGATGAATAGCTAAATAATCCACGGTAACGACCTCCAACAACCCATTTTATCGACGACAACAACCCCGTAGTCAAGGACTATTATGCATAATATCGTCGATAAAATTCGTGGCATGCGCTACTCAATTGGGTTAAGCGACGAATGCGGCGAGATCGGACGGGGTCTTCATGGCCAAAAGCCGACCTGTCTCTGAGACAGACTTTGACACCGACATGGTTCTGTCTGCAGGACAGACTTTTAGCGATGACCAGCTAAACACACCTCTTTACGCGCCGCCCTGCTAATACACACGCGTTATGACGCGACCCAAAACGAACGCCCGCGCTATTTTGACTATTTTGTAAGTTTGTTTTAACATTTTTGTATATTTATGGAGCACCTGCGGTTATTCTAATTGGGTTCTTTTTTTTAAACAGTGTTTCACTTAACGTTAAGGAGCAAAATATGAATCGTTTGGTAAGCATGATCGCCATCGCGCTCGTCTGTACGTTGGGATATGGCGCGCGTAAATACGGCATGTCCGGCTGCGGACTAGGAAACTATGTGGTCGATGCGGATGCGGGTGGTTTCGCGCATGCGTTCGGCGACACTACGAATGTAACAGTAGCAAGCCAGTTCTTTGGCATCATCTCGGGCACCTCAAACTGTGAACCGGATGAATTTGAAAAGAAGGCCATGAATCAGCAGCAGTTTGTAACTCACAATCTGGCCAGTCTCGCCAAGGAGATTGCGCAGGGTGAAGGCACAACGCTTGCCGCATTCACAGAGGCGCTGGGCTGCTCGTCAAATGTAGAGAGTAACGTTCGCGTTGAACTAAAATCCAACGCATCCGAAATTCTCGCCGCGCCGGGAGCCCTTGCGGTTCTCGAAACGGCCAAGGCAAAACTGCGCGGCAATCCTGACACCAATCTGGGCTGCAAGTTTCTGAGCTAATTCTATTTTTAATTGAGGAGAAAACCCATGAGAAACGCATTTATCACTTTAATCATTATCGCTCTTCCCGCGGCCTCGCTCGCCGAGAAAAAAGCTCCTGGCGGCGCCGGCGGTGGATACCAAAAACTACGCTACGGCATGGCTGGTTGCGGCATAGCGTCGTTATTCATCGATAAGAATGAGCAATTACCCCAGCTCGGCAATTCGGCACTCAGTAATCTGTTTCCGTATTTAGCCATTGGTAACCTCTTCTTTTGCATAGACACCTCCGCCATGACCACCGGCACAAGTAACTGCACCGACAGTCCGTCGGCCTCGGCCATGCTGATGGAACAGCAGGTGTTCGTGTCGTCGAATTACGATTCGATCACCAAAGAGGCGGCCCAGGGAACGGGCGAGCACCTGGTGGCCTTCGCCGAGGTTCTGGGCTGTGACGCCGGCGCCTTCGCTTCATTCACTCAAGTGAACCACCGAAGTCTATTCGGGCAGTCACCCGATGCGACGCTCGAAACTGTGAAGGATCTCATTCGCCGGGATGGCATTCTGTCCTGCGAACGGGTGTAAGTGCATTTGAGTTGGTTCGTTGTAGTTTGCGCCATACTCGCTCAGTCGTATGGAAGCTCGGGGGCTTTTGCCGGCGTTCACCCGCTGGTGGAAAGATCCCGAGCTTTGCATTTGGCAGACTCTCCCCAATGGAAAAGACTTCTCTATTACTCCACCCGCTGGTTCGGTCCCGATCGCAGTCTTGTCGAACCCTCGGAATTTTTTCTGGCGCCCAGCGGCCACACCGATCCACAGGCCGAGCTCGAGGCCACGATTCTGGCTCTCGTCGATCCCAACGATTCCCTTCAACTCAATATCTCGCCGCCGTTTAGCCGGCACGCCCAGTGCCAGTACCCCGCGAGATTTCAGTTTCTCAAGGCGAAGCTCACCTTTGAAAATATTCCGGAGATGCCCTGCGAGCGATTAAATAGTTTCTTATCGGATATCGATACCGATCGCGTCTCGCTCGTTTTCTCAAGCGGATTCATGGGAAACCCGGCCTCTATGTTCGGTCACACGCTATTCCGGTTTCACCGCAAAGGCAGCGGCTCTCCGCTTCTGGATCATGCCGTCGGTTTTGCCGCCTCACCCAACACCAAAAACCCACTCGCGTATGCGTGGCGCGGGGCCTCGGGCGGATTTCCAGGCCTTTTCGGCGTCATGCCCTATTACGCTAAAATCCAGGAATACAACAATCAGGAGAGCCGGGACCTTTGGGAGTACGAGCTCGACTTAGATCCCGGACAGGTTTCGCTCATGCTAAAGAGCGTGTGGGAGGTGGGTCGTTACGAAATGCCCTACTACTACCTCGATGTGAACTGCGCCTCTATTCAATTAGTACTGCTAGACATGACCGATCCGACATTTCATTTCGCAGACGACATCTTGCTCTGGGTCACTCCCACCGACGTGACCCGCGCCTTTGGCGATTATCCGGGACTGGTGATTGCTACGCGCTACTGGCCAGCATCTCTCACGCGCTATTTGAGCCGGTACGACACCCTCGAAACGGATCGCGAGCGTGACATTCTCGCGCGTCTTTTGGCCTCTCACAGCACTGCCAGTGCAGAACTCAGGTGGCTGCACTGGGACGGACTTCTGCCAAGCGCCAAGGCTCGAGTACTCGATACCGCCCTTGATTTTATCGACTATACCGAAAAATTATCGGGGGAGACCAAGGCGGTAAAGTACGCATCACTCAGAAATGAGGCCCTTCTCCAGCGGTCGCTTATTCCTATATCGCCGGAAAAAATTCCCGATCCACCGCCGCACCACAACCCCGCCGCCGCCCACGGGTCAGTAAAGGCGTCGCTCGGGTTTCTCCGCGATCGCTTCGGCACCGGAATCGGCATGAACTGGCGCCCGGCGCTGCACGATATCTTGGGGGCCAGTTCCGGATACTCGGGCGATCTCGAGATTCGATTCATGGATCTCGATTTTCGCCTATTGCAGGACAGCCTTCAGCTTTCTCGATTGGGCCTTTTGGATATCGTGGCGCTCGCACCCAAAAAACCCAATTTTACGCCCTGGTCGTGGCGCCTGGGCCTCTTCATGGATGAAGACAGTACGACTAGCGATCGTGTGCTAAAGAAATACATTCGGTACGCGCTGGGCCTTTCCGCGCGACCGTCAGAAAAACTTCTCCTCTATGGTCTGCCCCTCATCGATTTGGGTCACACCGCCGCGTCGGGACAAGTTGCTTCGGGCTTTTTCGGAGCTCTCGGATTTCAGGCGGGCATATTGTGGACACCCCTGCAGAATCTTCGAATCGGATCCAGTTACATCGGCCAGCGTCGGTCGGGCTCTCAGGTTCTTAATGACTGGGATTTGAGTGCCGCCGTAACCCTGTCACAGGACGAGGAGCTACGACTCGAAAATACTTGGAACACGGCGGGGTACCGGATATTTCTTTCCTATTCACACTATTTTTGGCATTTTGCCTGACGCCGTTTAAACACATGCCGTGGGTACTGATTTTACTCTGCCTCACTGGGTGCAACTCACTCTTTTATTACCCCGATCGTGTGATGCACGGAAACCCTAAAAAATTCGGCGCACAGATCCAAGAGAACCTGGTTGAAGAGCACACGATTTCCTCAGGCGACGAGCAGCTTCACCTGGTCCGGTACGTCCATAAGGGAAATTCCTGCAAGGGAAAGGTGATCCAGTTTCACGGGAATGCTCAAAACCTCACGGCACATGCGCCGCTCGTGGCGTGGCTAGCAGTGCACGGATATGACGTTATCGCTTTCGACTATCGCGGTTATGGCCTCTCCACCGGCGCCCCTTCCCAGGGCGGACTGGTCGAAGACGGTCGTACCGTTTTGACGGCGGCATCCCAGATGGCTCCGGATTGCGCCAAGACATTTGTCATCGGCCAGAGCTTGGGCGGAGCGGTTGCAGTGCCGGCGATTGCGCTATGGAAAGGGCAAAGGGAGGGGAAAGGGAACGTGGACGGGCTCATCATCGACAGCAGTTTCCCCAGCTATCGACGAATCGCACGTTCCAAATTGGCGGGTAATTGGGTCACATGGCCACTCTCATGGCCGCTGAGCTTTCTCGTTTCGGATAATTTGGCGCTAAAGGACTTTATCGGCCAGGTTCAGTCGCCGATACTCGTCATACACTCGCGCCGCGATGCCATCATTCCCTTTGAGTTCGGGCGGGAAATTTTTGATTCCATCTTGGCCCCATGTAAACTTTTTTGGGAGACCAATTTAGGTCACATTCAGACCCTAGGCACCCCCGCCTACCAAAGCCGACTGGTCGAATACCTTTCGTCGCCGGAACGTGATTGCCGGCGGGAGTAGGTGACCGGTGTGAAAAGTCGTTAATGGCGTAGATCCCAAAACTTGGAGTACAGCCGTGCGATCTGCTCGGAGAGAGACTCGAACTCTCACGGGTCGCCCCACAGGCTTCTGAGACCTGCGTGTCTACCAATTCCACCATCCGAGCGGCTCGTCATAAATTAGCGAAGGTGCCGGGTATTGTCCACCCGAGGTACTTGAGGTGGATCCTACAGGGAAACGGGCCAATTCAAATGAGGTCGGTAAATAGCACTGGAACCAATTTCCGCTTTGGGTTAAATATCCTGGGTTTTTGATTGGTTGGATTTTAGGAGGCTCCCATGAACACAATTCTTCTCGCATTTGTTGGGCTTTTGATGCTTTCCGGACCGGTGCTAGGCGCCGAAGAATGCAGCGAGGGCGCCAAAGATATGGCCCTTCACCTCTACGAACATAATGCGAGCACCATTCAAGGCAGCGACCCCAAAGCATCGGTAAAAGTTCATAGCCGCTTAGGCAAAACTACAACCTACCTTGTTACACTCGAAGACGGTAACGATGAGGGTGAGACGTGGACCGTAAAATACTCCGTGCGAACTAAGAACAGCCGCTGCCGCATCAAGAGCATCCGCGAGAATTAATTCGTAAACCGTAAAACGCCGAGTTATCGGGGGCCGCCACCTGAAAGTCGCTCGCGCGCTAAAATCAAACCGTGGGAAATGTCATAGGGAGAGACGCCGACGGTCACTTTATCACCGACGAGCACACGGATATGGAACTGTCGAAGCCTTCCCGAAAGTTTCGCCTTTACGTTGCGACCGTCGGCAAGCTTGACACTGAATTGACTCGCGGAAAGCGCCTCGGAGACCACGCCGTCAATTTTCAGTAAATCCTCTTTGCTCATAAGCTGGTATTAATAACCCAATCGGTCCACAATAGCTCCTTAATTATGCCGGGATGCGAGCCGTCCGTGTGGCAGCCCACGGCCATCGCACGCCACTGCACGCCACCGCTTCAAAATGGCGAATTTGCATCGTAATTTTTTGCGATCTGTGCGATAGTTCTCCCCGTGATGGTAAGTTACCGCCTGACAATTGACCTGAATCTGACTGGCGAGGCTGCGAAAGTTCCCGCCGTTGACACACTAAAACGATGGCTCACTGAGGGTAAAATCGACATGATTGAGTCGGCCCCTTCTCGGAGCAGTTCCTATGGATGGCCTGGAGCAGCGGTGCAGACCACGGCCAATTTACGAAAACCCGGCCCGCGTTGGCGCGTAAAACGCGATCCTCCCGGAAGCACAACCTTTAAAACGGTCGCGGCCGTTCTCTTTCCGGGTAAAGACGCGCTCAAACTCAATATGACCGAAGTGAACGATGTAGCGCACCTGGTGAAGCATCACACGCGCAAGCACGAATTTTTTGTAACTGAAAATTTGAAGGTCTTTATCACCGATGGCGCCCGGGAACGCCTCAAGTCCTCGCTCGGCATCATTACAGTGACTCCCATTGAAGTCGTGTCGATGCTTTCCAAACTCAACGAGTGGAAGCAGTAATCTGCATATAACGGCGCGAAGTGAGTCAAAGGTTTTTTTTCTGCTTATCGGGTTGTCACATAACGTCCCGAGCTTTTGCGATGGCCATTGGGCTCAATTTACCCGAATTGCTGGCAGGGATAATCGATGACAATTCCTCAACATCCTAAGCCTGCGCGAACATCGTCGCTAGCAACGCGTA
>CAZRVZ010000004.1:0-8660 GCA_964603655.1 uncultured Pseudobdellovibrionaceae bacterium
TCGAGGAAGCGATCGCACCGGACTTGTCGCGGCGGCGTATCGCATCAGGTTTCAGCACTGGTCGGTGAGAGATGCCGTCAGGGAGCTTCGAAAGCTGGGCCATTTTCCGCTGCTTTACCATTGTGATTCGGTGCTGGAGAAGTACGTGTCTTCGCGCTGAGTGTTCGTCGTGCCCGGGAAGGGTGTCTAAACCAGGTACTCGGGTCAGATGTGGATTATCCTTAAAAGTACTGTCAATAGTTGACAGTTATATGCCCAGTATTTACACTACTTAGTATCCATGCCCCATTTACGCGAAAGGCATCTCTTCCCATTGCTCAAGCGGTCTGGGGCGTTTTGGCCGGTGGTTGGTCTCTTGGGTCTTCGGCAAAGTGGAAAGTCCACCCTCTTCAGGGATTTTCTGCGGGCTGGGACTTACGTGACGTTGGACGAAGAGCAAGCACGGGAAGACGCGATCCGGTCAGCCCAGACATTTTTGCAGAAATTACCTCGCCCGCTGATCTTGGACGAAGTTCAACGCGCGCCCAAACTTTTCGAAAGTATCAAGTTGCTGGTCGATGATCGTAGGAGGCCCGGTCAGTTCTATTTGACCGGATCGTCTCAATTTTCGTCGCGCTTGGGTATTCGAGAGTCGTTGACGGGTAGGATCGGGATTCATTATCTTTACCCACTCACATTGGCTGAGGCGCATCAGAAAAATCTGGAGATAAAACGCGCCAATCCGGTGCACAGACTTGGTACCCGTTTTGCGGTTAAAGAGATGTTGAGTCGTCTCGAATCGGGTTTTTTACCGGTTCCGTACTTTGCGAGAAACCAAAGTTTGGTTAAAAGCTATTTCCAAAGTTGGGCGGAGACGACCCTGTTACGTGATGCACAGCGCAGTTTTGGAGCAAATTATGATGCGGATTTCGCTTTTTCAATTGTGGCGCAAATGGCGCGCACATTCGCTGACGGCGACTATGCCACCCTTTCACATTTCAATCAGGATCCTCGCCGTTGCCGCCGGTACCTTCAGGCATTCGAGGATATCTTTCTGGTTGAGAAAATTGTTCCGTCCGCCCAGGCGGTGGGCAAGCCATCTTGGATTCTTTCCGACTCGGGAATCCTCGCGCATTTCTGCGGTACCATTCTGGGAGAGGGAACCCACCTTTCCTTAATCAGGAGTGTTATCCTCAAAGAGGTGAGGGCTCTCTGCGAATATTCAGAAAAGAGACTACGGCTGGAGTTTTTTAAAACCTCGCGAAGTGCGCCGGTGGATTTCATTTGGAGGCGAATTCCGGTGAAGATATCCGTGTCTTCCCGGAGTCAGATGGAATACGATTTGAGGTCGCTTCGTTCCGGCATGCGAGCCTTGAAATCGTCCACAGGCGTGTTGATGACCGGACGAGATGAGGTCATTGTAGACGATGGGATTCACATCGTGCCATGGACACATTACAGCTGATCCCGATTTGGGAAGTAGCGGAAGCGGTGCGGTAATGTGTATTCCCGAAGAGCTGTGTCGTCAAAATTTCCGCGAGCTGAATCGAATGTAAGAGAAATAATTTTGACAAGCATCCCGCCACCCCAAGAAGGGAAATGTTTATACGCAATGCTTGGCAGCTGTCTACGAAAATAAAAAATGTGGCGATCGCGCGAGCTATCGCTCGCGCTGGGCTCGTCGGCCGGAGGGGGCTGAACCCCGCCCCCTCCACCTCCTCGTTCGGAGAAAAAAAAGCAAAGTGTAAAAGGGTAATAGCGCAAAGCGTTACTTAGGCGTCCTCAACAGGCGGAAACCCAAGGCGGCGTGGCGATAGCCGGGGTCGCGGCTGTCGCGATCGGCCGAACGCAGGGTCGACGCATCGTTGCCCCAGCCGCCGCCCCGAAAGACCCGGGCAGAGTCCGCTTCTGGTCCCTGGGGATCAATTCCACCTGCGGGGTTAGACTCATAGCAGTCCTGCACCCACTCCCACACATTGCCATGAGCATCGTATATTCCATTCGGGTTTGGCCGAAGTCCCGCCACATCGTGAGTTTGTTTATGCCCATCTTGATCTGAATTTCCGTCAAACCAACCATAGAGGGGAAGGTCTGCGCTGGAACTGCCGAAGGAAAATTTCGTGTCCGTTCCACCGCGAGTGGCGTACTCCCACTCCGCTTCCGTAGGTCTTCGATAACTAAATCGGGGATCGAGTTCATTAAGTCTTTTGATGCCCGGCTCTTCGTCAGTCCACGAAACGGTTTCCACAGGACGATTAGGTCGCATCGAGATTTTCTTGCCACCAACCACTGCCTCAATGGACCCCTTCCCGTCCTTGAACTGGGATGGATTAGTCCCCATGAGAGCTGCGTATTGAAGCTGAGTGAGCTGGGTCGTTCCGATTTGATACCCTTTGGTCAAAGTTACTTCGCGCTGCGCGTTACCAGGTTCCCCGAGCCTCACAGTAACTCCACCTTCAGGAATCTGGATATCAGCAAACTCAAAAGCTTCTAAGGTTGTTCCACTAAGAACATTTTCCGCCACCGGGATTGGTTTACTTCGTTCAAACCATGATCGACCAGCGGTTTTATTGTCACTCGTAGAAAGAAGAGGCCTGAATAGCCCGATATTCGAATAGTGAGATACTCCGTCTTCTACCGCCGATTTTTGTTCGTCGGGAATGGTCGACAAAAGATCCTCAAAATTGGGAGCATTCAAGTAAGGTCTGAGAAGGGTCGCCTTCTTTTCCGCTGACACCCCAGGATCCGAAAACCACTGGCGGAGGGCATCAGGGATTGGTATCGAGCCCTGAGAGGAAATCTTCCGCACTTCACGAAGGGCTGTAGCGAGCGTAGCCATTCGATGCCCCTTGGGAACTCTGTCCAATGCGACCTTTGCTAACTCTCGGGTGTCGGGGTTTTCTAGAAGCTCCAATAACCGCTGCTCGGTTCTTGTCTGGGCATAGGCAAATTCCCAAAGACCGGTCACCGCCTGATTGTGCAACTCCTGCTCGATACTTTTCCCCCGAGCGCGAGCCAGGACGTCTTTCAAGGCGCTAGTATCCCAGTGGAAGGCACTGTCCAAACGCTTAAGCAGCGCAAGCGCGTCCTCATTAGAAATATCCTTGGCACTTAATATGGACCGGACGAGCTGAGCGGCCTTCTCAGTCCTCCCATAGGCCAAAGACATGGCCTCAAGGTACCGTCCATTGCCCTTTGGGTTTTGGCGATGCTCCGCAAACAAAGAAGCATCCTCCTCATACAGTCTTTTAAGGACGCTCGTCCTCATCTCGGGCTTGAAATTCAAGACGTCAGGAAGGCCATACCCAACGTGTTTCGACAGTTCGCGATATTCATGGGCCGTGAGAAGACGATCGTCCGTTAGTTCCAAGAGAGGCCGTACGCTATCAGCCTGCTTCTCCGTTACACTGAGGAAATTGGTAACCTCCCCCTTTAAATAGGTATGCCCCTCCTTATCACTCAACACCTGGGCGGCAAGAATGGCCCGCTCCTTAAGGGGGAGCGCTTTTGGATCTTCCACCGGCTGGTACCGCGAGGGAATTTCTTGCGACTTCATATTCGATCGCGCATCAACGGGAATCTTAAGGATGTACCCCTCATCCAACTGAGAGCGATCGTAGTAGTTGATGTACCCCTGACCATTGTGCTCCTTGATATACTTATCCACGATTTCCCATGCTGTCGGTAGCGTGACCACGGCCTTTTCCCCCGAATGATTCATCATCGCCTCTCGGGGGGCATCTGAGTTGACTAGGTTCCAATTTGTATTGGTCGTTTCCCCAAAGCGTTTTCTAAAGTCGGGTACGACTACTTCATCGGACTCGTAATCTTTCGCAACCATCCGGATGACCATCTCAGAATCGCTCTTCGAAAGCTCCTTGCCGTTAATCGTAATGATGTAAGGCACTTTTTTTCCACCAACATCGACCAACACCGAAATCGCATAGCCAATCGGTGTGGAATCTGGGTCACCACCCGATCGAATAAAATATGTCCGTGCCTCTTTCAAAAGACCATAAAACGGCACACTGTTGATGGAACAATCCCCACCGTAACAGCCTCTCAGAAGACTCAAAGCGTGGGGAAGGCGCTCGATTCCAAGACTTCTCACTTCCGATACAGCCTCTTCATTAACTGGCTTAAGCACACGCCCCACAATCTCACGCTTCATGAAATTGTCTCTAACAGGAACAAACAATTCCCAAGCGCGCTTTTGCCCTGTATTTTTCGCGTGCTCTCGAATGATGGACGCCAGATGCTGGGGCACCAAATCCCCATAGCCATTTTGGAGTTCGGACGGTGTGGTCTCTTGAATTCTTTTATTGAGTGCATCACGATCAAGCCGTCCATCTTGAAATCGTCGAGTTCCGTCGGCGTCAAATAGAAAAGGGAGAAGTCGATAGAGCTTTTTTAATCGATTCTCATAAAGCCGCTCGTCAAGCTTGCCATCCACGTGGGAGCTTTCATAAATGTGGGATATCTGCTCCCCCAGATTTCCAAAAAGATGAAGACCTAAATCGTCGAGGTCATTGGTCCTCTCCTTGCGAAAGGCTTCGATGGTTTTTTCGTTATATTTTGTAACCGATGGCTGGTAGGTTGCAGTCACCGTTCTTGCGGTGATTGAAAAATCGGTCTCACCCGAATGCCGCCCCAATCGTTTAAGAAGCTCCGGAAGATGCGCGAGCAGATCGAGCAGGTTCCTCTTAAACGATTGGTTTGCTGAAATAATGTTCTGATGCGCAGAGAGAGCCGACAAGACGAACCGGCACCGATTCTCAACCGTGTCAAAACGGTTTTTGCGCTCTCCTCCTGCTCCGTTCGCACATAGGGCAAAGGCATTGAATAAGAGAAACGCGAGAACTACGGCCTTCCGGTCTCTCATGGAAAGACCCCATACTGCTTAAGAAACTGCTTGGCCTCTTCCTGTTTAGCCGCATCTTTTTCAAAACTCGAATCAAAGAGAAGCGTCATTCCATACTTGAAGGCATCAGGAGGCAATGAAAACACTCCATCAGCCGCGAAGTGGTAGTCCTCATCACTCATCGAGTTTGTCTGACCACCCGAATGAAGCGTGGCGAGACGCTTTCGAAGTGCCACCACAACGGCCGGGCCATAAACACCCTGCCTCAGTTCGGCTATCTGGCTATTAGTCGCCTCATCGAGCGATTTTTTCTGTTCTGGCGACATCATCCATCGCAACGCGCCCTCCGCAGGGGTCGCCATTTGCGCCGCCGCCTTTCTGGCCTCATGGGCCGCGGCCCAACCATTGCGGCCGGTAGCGACTCCGGTTAGGCCGCCCTTTTTGACTCGATCGACTTTTCCATCGGGCCTATCCACCAATTCAAATTGGGTAGTCACAATATCGCGACCGGCCGAGAACGCATCTTGCGGAAGGCTACTCACAAACTGACTGTCTGGAATCTGGGCCAGTACGAAAATTTGTCCCCACCGGTTGAGTCTATCGAGCTCCTGATATTTTTCGGAAAGACCAGGGCTGATGGCATCAAGCTCTTTCCCCTTACCATAAGAGAACTCCTTCATTCCGATCCAGCCCTCTCCCTGCTGCCAGAGATTGCGCACCTCCGTGCGATAGATCATGGGGTCATTAAATGAATGAGGGAGTCCAGGGATCTTGCTTTCACCAGTCGCTGTGGGAGAGACCCGGGAAGGAGAATCAGCAGTGATCCCAATCTTAAGTCCCGTAACAGCGTCTCCATACCGCTCTTGGATCATGTCTCTAATGACCCCCAGTATCTTGGGCCGGTGTTGAGATTCTATCGTTTCGATATCCCGCATCAGATTCAACATTATCGATTGGACCTGATTCGGGTCATGGGTGCCGTACTTCTCTTCAAGATGGCGAGTGAGCTGGGCCTTTTCCTCGCGAAGCCCCTCTACCATGACCCGCTTCATCCCAAGGGGAAGGTCATTCCAAAGGCCTTTTAGGTGCGCGTCTCCCGAATACAAATCCTCTGGGTTTAGGTCCTTAGGATCAAAGAGCGGCCTATCGGGAACAAAATGTGGCTTTTCATCGGGCCTAGGAATGGGAACCTCTCTGCGTGAAGGACGGCGCTCTGGCTCTACGGGTTTTGCGGGTAGCGGCCGAGCCGGCTTAACCGGTGCGGGTGGCGCAACCGGGGCCGTCTTCAAATTGAGTTCATCCTTGGGATCAAACAGCGGACGATCGGGAACTGATGTCGGCCTTTCATCGGGCCGAGGAATCGGAACAGGAATCTCCCGCCGAGAAGGACGGTCGGGTTCCCGTCGTGGAACTGGCCTTGAAGGCACCGTTTGGGGCCTCGGCGGCGCTAACGGGGCGGCTGTTTTCAGATCGGAGGTAAACTTCCTCAAGTGAAGACAATCTGTTTCAAAGCCAAAACACTCGAGGGGTGTAAAAATGGCGCAGTATCCCATCCCGATTAGGATAACCCGCTTGATTTTTTCAGTTTTCACCGCGTTCATAGTGTAAAAATCTCTCACACGCGCCTGGGCACCCTGTATAAAACCTATACACAGCGACCGAACATCGTGAATTCACAAAATTTTAAATTAATTCCGTTGTTTGGCCCGGTTCCCCCTATAGAATTTTCGCCTTACTGTAAATAGTTAGCAGTAAGCATGCCAGGGGACAGCGGTCCCCCACGGGCTGGTTCGCCTGATCAATGGCTGAGCATGTGAAGGGACAGCGCGTAATTGAAGAGGGTCCCCCAACGCGCATACACGGCTCGAGAAAAACTATATGGCTCTGTGCGGGGGGCAAATATATTTTTTGCGCACCAGCGGTAAAATCGCGATGGTGTTAGTGACTTCGTGGTTTTCCTGCCAGCGCCGAACAACTCAGATTGATGTTCGGTCGGGTAAAAAGTATCCAGACAGGATAGCAAATTTAGCCAAGAGCTCTGGCCCACGCCTTCTGAAAATGTGGTGTCCTACTTCAAGGCATCTCAAAAACAGTCGGCCGAGCAAAGTTTGTATCATGCGAAGTCACGTGCACTCCGCCTTGCGCAAATGTGGAATCGAGCGTTCCTGTTGGCGTCAGCTTTGCGACCAGTTCCGTTTTTTGGCCTCGAGATCGTGGTGGTACAGCTGAAGTAAAGGCCACGGCTTTTGGCAACGCTGGGAATTGGCACTGGGCAAATAGTGTCAAATCCCTTGTGTAAACTCCGTCAGAGTCGGCAAAGTCTGAGCTTGATCTAAGGGTGCCTTCCTCCATCCGAGTTCCATTTTTAAAGCGATAAACGAGAGCAGACGGTACGCCGAGGTTTCGCTCGCGAGTATCTCCATTGGCTTTGTCCGTCGTTTAAATTCTTTGTTATGCCGCCTTAAGGCTGATTGCCTTAGCCTTGTTGCCAGCCCTTAGTTCTTCAATAGTCGCCATCAGTTCCATGCCGAGGGATTCCGCTACTAATACTCGGATGAGCATTTCATAAGGCGGAGGAAGGCGCCTTTCAGTTTCCTTTCCCCATTTCAAAACTGTGTTTCGACTAATTCCGAGCTGCTTGGCAATAGACTCATTAGACAGGTCAACGGCACTTTTCATGAGTCGGAATTCAGCCCCGCGAACGGGAACCTTGCGCTCGATCAGGGCCATAGCCACTAATCTCTCTAACTCCCGAGGCGCGACATCAATAACATCCCCGAATTCAGTCTGCTTCAAGGGGATATTCGTAACCGTAACGTATGTCAGCCCACCAAAATTCTTAATGGAACCCGCAGCGATTTCTGGCTCCATGGGCTGGTGTAGAGCTTAATATTGAATCATAGTTCTTCCAAAATATAACGATTCTGTTATACTGCCTTTGTGCAGATAGTCGTTCTGAAACAAGCTGAACGTGAGCTTAAGGGAGTTCCTAACGATGTTAAAGCGGATGTTTTTGCGCTTTTTGAGGACCTAGCCGCAGGAAAGCGTCTTGGCATGCCGATCTCTCGGCCGCTTTCTTCAGTTGCGAAAGGGCTGCACGAGCTAAGACTATCGGGTCGTTATGGCGAATATCGGGTGTTCTACGTCATTAGAATCGGAGATGCCATTTATGTGCTGCACGTAACGCAGAAGAAGACTGAGAAAACAAATAAGGGAACAATTGAAACGATAAAGGCCAGATTAAGGAGCGTTGGATTATGAAAACGAAAGTGAAACGATACATGAATGCGAAGGAGTTTGGATCTTCCTTGGGGTTGAATGAGCTTGAAATGGAGCTTATCCATCATAAGAAAAGAATTATCGCAAAACTGAAGAAAGTCAGACAAAAGAAGGGGTTCTCACAGGCCGAACTTGCCGAAATGGTGTTTAGTAAGCAACCAGCCATTGCTCGCATGGAATCGGGACAGGTAAGCGAAGTGAGCATGGATTTCTTACTCAAGGTTGCTATTGCGCTCGAAGTTTCGGTATCTATCCGCCCATTTGAAGAGGCGGCCTAACAGAGGCCATTGATGGGATGACCTAACCAATTGGAATTTCCTGCTCGCCGACTGAGAAAAGCCATATAGGAGGCCCATGGGAAAATACACTCTCAGTTATGCGGACCATACATGTTCGGTCGGGTAAAAAGTATCCAAACAGGATAGCAAATTTAGCCAAGAGCTCTGGCCCACGCCTTCTGAAAATGTGGTGTCCTACTTCAAGGCATCTCAAAAACAGTCGGCCGAGCAAAGTTTGTATCATGCGAAGTCACGTGCACTCC
>CAZRVZ010000005.1:0-38066 GCA_964603655.1 uncultured Pseudobdellovibrionaceae bacterium
GCAATGACTTCGAGAAGGGCTCTTCCCAAGCCTTCGAAAAGGTATAGCCCCTCGGTTCGGCAGAGAGTTTGGAATTCTTCTAAATATGGCCGGGCCGAACCGGACCCGTTATGTGACTACCCGATAAGCAGGGAAAAATTACCCTCCTGATCTGAAACTACTCCACTGCCCTCGCCTTTTTCGTTTTCCGGGCCTTCGAGTCTCAATCTTCATCCCATCTAAAATGTATTGGTGCGTCCTTCCGGGGGATGCTTTCCTCCAAAGCGGTAGCCAATCTTTATTGAACCACTCGACAAGAATTTGGGGGTCTTTTATTGATGCCAAAACATGCTTTAGGGTCTCGCCGTGAAATGCCGTTTCCCTAGGATATTTTGCGCGATTGTTAAACTCGGGTTCCAAAACTTTTGCGTTATAGCCGAGCCGGGTTATCAAATCCGCATCGTTGAGCCTGTACGGGGCCAGTAACAAGGAGTGCTCATCGTGAAGACGCTGCAAAACCTGCGCAAGCAGCAAAACATCAATGGGAACTTCACAGTATTTTCGCGGATCGGGGAACTCCTTAAGTCCTTCTTAAAGAAACCCCTCTCGCAACCCAAAACCAACAATCTTATCGGCCGCGTAACTTTGGCTAACTCGTATGTCGGAAATCTCACCTTTGCGTAACAAATCAAGGACTTCTTTTTGACGATGAAATAGAAGCGGTGCTTCAACAATATTTGATGTCACAGGGACCGCCACGCCAACGATTCAATATCATTCCTGAATCCAATGCATGACGCAGCGGATCGCTGCGTCAACACAGCGCGTCTAACACAAACCCTCTCCGAGGCGCAGTCAAAAACTCAAGTTTTTCCTAACACCGGTCGATAAGTAGAACGCCATGCTCCCTCTATACATAATCTTTGCTGCCATGAGCATCGTGCCTATTACAACCCTTGCCACGGATGTGCTACAGGGTCCCTGTAAAGCCGACGTCATGCTTTTTTGCAAAGACGTAAAACCGGGTTCGGGTCGGATTTTACGGTGTCTCAGACGAAACACGGAGCGACTGTCTCCGGCCTGCAAGGATCACCGCCAAACAAAGGCCGCAGAAATTCGTCAGCGCATGCTCGCGTGCCAGCAAGATTCCGAGAAGTTTTGCAAGGAGATGCGTCCAGGTCGGGGGCGAATCCATAAATGCTTAAAAGCCCAAGTAGACGAACTCAGTCCGGCCTGTCTGGCCGAGGTGGAAAAGGCTAACTAAATTCTGCAAGCCAAGCGGAAAGGACCAGCTCAGATATGCGTCAGGGCGAGTCCGCCAAAATCCTCCGCCGCACACACAGCTCGTATAGAATCACGGCGGCAGCAGCCGACACGTTGAGAGAGTCTATTTTTCCTCGGATTGGAATTTTCGTTAACCAGTCGCAGTTGGCGACAGTAGACGGCTTTAGCCCTTCCAGTTCGGTTCCCACCACGAGCGCAACCTTTTCAAAGGTCGGAATCTCCCAGGGTGGCGTGGCGTTCTCGGTGATTTGAGCACCGATTATCCAATACCCGGACTTTTTCAAGCAAGCGATACGGTCGTTTAGATTGGAAACCAGGATAATAGGAATTGTCTCGACCGCACCGGCCGAAGCCGTATAAACGGCCGCTGTTACGGAAACGCTCCGATCTTTGGGTATGACCACCGCCGCGGCGCCAAAGGCCTCGGCCGAGCGCACGATGGCGCCAAAATTCTGCGGATCCTGAAGGTGATCAAGGATTACCAGCGTCGACCCGGCGCCAAAATTCTCGGTGATTTCCCACGGGGCATACTCGAACGGCATCACCCTAAGCACGGGTTCGCCGGCACTAACCGAACGTATCTCAATTTTTTGTCGACGAGCATCGGCAGCGAGCGCCTGCGCTCTAGCGGAGCCGTTCGTCGGTATGGAGAACAAGCGGGCTCGACTGGGCGCATGGTTCACAATATGGGAAATCGCGCTCAAAGAGGTTATTTCAAGGCCAATTGGTTTCATGCTAGCGCGGGTTTCATAACAGACGAGGATTCATAACCGCCACTGATCGAGCAGGTCGTCTGCAATGCTCCCGCGGACCGACACATCCAACGCTTCCAGCAGTTCGGCAGGCGAATCCCAACGCAGGCGCTGGTCACTTTCCGCGTCGGTTTTGCCGTAACGAATGATAATCTGCCCGATAAGCTCCCGATCTTCGAATGTTGTCCTACCAATCGCCACCGCATCGGGACCCTTAAAACTCTCCGGGTGCATAAATGCAGCACCCGCTTTGCGCCAGAGCTGCGCAAGTTCGACATTTTCAGATTCGTTGCGCCCAATGATGATCTTTAAGTCGTCTCGAACACGAAAATGCCGTCCCAACCGCAGCATTTTGCTCTGAGCCAATCTAGTCTCGGCATCCATCTTTTCCTCATGGCCAAAAAAATCACGCAGCCGGTTGGAAAAGGCAGCCTCGGTCAAAAGGCAACCGCCGCCAGGCGCGCTATAATCCTCGACCCCAAGTGCCTCTGCCAAACGGAGCTGATCTTTGCGACCGCGCCCGGAAATAGAGAGCAACTTTTCTCGGTCGACCCAACCCTCGAGTTCTGGAATCGTCGCCTCCATTACCTGAGCCGATAACGGTCTTAAGAGCCGCCCTTTTAGCGTGGTGCGACTATCAATCAATTCCATGGAGCTCTTCATTTGCGACATCGGCCTCTGCCCCATCACCTCGCCGGTCACGACAAAATCCGCCTGCTCCTCGTCCAGCACCGTCTCAGCCAGTTGAAACATATAGATGCGACAGTCCAAACACGGATTCATGTTTTTTCCATAACCGAATTTCGGATTCTTCACCAAATCCAGATAAGCCTCGCCCTTTTTAACCTTGATTAAGCGAATCCCGAGACCAGCTGCCACCTGATCGACGGGAAGAATGCATCCAAACGGTGACTCCAGATGAAGGCCGACGACCTCGATACCCTGATCGAGCATGAGCCGGGCCGCTAGTGCGCTGTCCAATCCACCGGACATGAGGGCTATCGCCTTTCTAGGTGTTTTCATAAAGGTATCGGGGTTTTGCTAACCAGTTCATAAGTAAGATTACATTCCGAGTCTTCGATATCGTCTCTAAACGCGATGTCCTTGGTAATTTTACTAATGGTCTCATTAGTATACCCAAGGGGACCCCAAGACAAGGTGCCTGTATTCACGGGGTGTCTGAAAGTTAGTCAATCTAACCCACCGAGTTTTCATAACATTTCATGTCCCGCGTGAACCTGACCAATTATGAAGCGACAGCTGTATTCAACTCACGCCTGAACCCGGTCACTGAAAGCGGCACAGGCGTTGCAATTTCACTGGGGTGAGTGAGGACATCATGAAACGGCAACTCTTCATCGCGGCTTTACTTCTTGGCGCCTGTTCCAACCAGGGGCCAAATGCTAATCGAAACGACCAGAATATCGAGGGCGAGAATGACCTCCCCTTTAACCCATCGCGCGAACCCTTTAATGATTCCACGAAGTCGGGCCTCGGCGGGGCGATGGCCTCGGGCCAGGGTGGGCTAACCGCCACAGACCAGATGGCGTTTCAAAAACTTTTTAATGAAACCGACAACGTCAATACCTTCGACGAACTGGCCAAGCTTTCCGATTCCATTTTGGCCGAACTCACGCAGATTCAAACCGAGGAGCGCCGAACTGGAATCGTCAATGCTGGCAGGCGCATTGGACTCATGCAATCGGCACTCACCGACTGCGTCCAACGAGTCGCAGCAGGAGCTCCTCAACCAGGACAACCTCTTCAGGGCAGATGGGAAGGTAACGGCTGCGCGGTCCAAGCCAAGTCCAGTAAAAAGGGCCAGTACCAGGCGGGTCCGTTAAATGCGTTTGCGATTGCTGGGATAGCCAGCCCGAACCGGTTTCCGGTCAGTGGAGTCACGAGCGGTCTCATGGGCGCTAAAGCTGACGGAGTGGGTGTGGTATCAGCGACTCCGTGGGCGGGCGAACTCTCGGATGAATCGCTTAGGGGAGTTGTTAATCATCCGAAGTACCAAAAGGTCGGTGGTAGGGAGTATCCCTGCTCGATGGAGGTTGGGCTTCGTGCGAGCACCAATCCAATTCCAGAGAACTACGTGCTCGCCATGAAGGTTCTGGGCAAATGTTACAAGCAGGCGATCTTTTTGGCGAGCCCAGCAATGGACTCACTCTTTAAAAAAATGGATCCGGCACTCGTGCAACTTTTGCAAAACCGAATGCTCGGTATCGGCGGAGGTGGACGGTGAAGATATTTCTAATTCTCTTGACGCTTTTTGGAAACATCACCCATGCCACCGACCCCAGACCTGCCAACACCGATATCACCAGCTGGATCAGCCAATTGGGACCGGTAACAGTCACTGCAGGGGGAACGACGCTCTTGCCGCAAAACGTTTTACAAAGCCAAATGCGGGGACAGGTTTCATCACCGCTGCAGTTCGTGATGCAAAACCACCTGATGAACAAATGCATCGAAAAGGCCATTGCCACACCGCCGGCAAGGCGCATGCCCTACCGATCGGCCAAAGCGCAATTCGAAAAAGGGGTGTGCATTCTTTCAAAATGTTTTCAGAGCCAGCTTTTAATGATGGTTTTGCCAAGCCTCAAGGTGGGGGCCGAAGATGCCAGCACCCGTCAGATCACGGCCACAATGCTCGGTGCATTCTCCACGGGTCCGAGTTGCGACGGAAGTTCCGACAAGGGCATCGATCCGCTGCTCATCGCACTCATTACCCAGTCTCGTTAAAATGGTGCCGAATAATGGTGGTCGTCGGTGAGCGCAAACCACGCGCTTTTTCTTCGATGGCAGGCCTTCGCGCTATAAATGGATTCGGCAGCAAAAGCTCGCCTCAGAAGGCCAATCGGAGTGATTAAGAAAAAATAGACCAGTGTGATGAGAAGTCGAGTATTCACCCAACCCAAGACGTGGGCAAAGGCCATCCACGCCTTAAACACCACCCTACCGAGTGGCGGAATGACAAATTCGATCACGAGAAAAAACAGCGCGGCACCCATTAGCCCGCCTCCCATTTCCGGTCGGTTTTTCACGAACTGGAGAATCGCAAAAAGACACCCGGCAACGGCGAGAATCAGATAGAAATTGCGCTGCTGTTTTTGGACATTAGTAAGAGAGTTAGTCGAGCTCAAAATGGTCCTCCCGGGTGAATTTTTCCCTCAGCTGCGTGAGTAAGTGTACGTCCTGCTCGTTTCGTGTCGCCACCGTATTACCGATGACCAGCACATCGATATCGCTTTTCACGAAGCAGCGAACGGCGTCTTTGGGCGTGCAGACGATGGGCTCGCCCCGCACGTTAAACGATGTATTGATGAGCACTCCCGAGCCGGTCTTTTCCTTAAACGCCTTTAGCAAATCGTAAAATGGGCGGTTACGTGAGGCATCGACCGTCTGTACCCTGGCGGAACCATCCACATGGGTTACGGCAGGCATTTTTCCGGAGTTGGATTCGAGCATTTCATGCATCCAACGGCGATCGCCGCCGGATGCCACTCGTTTAACGACACCCACCTTCTCATTTACCGAGCACGTCAAAAGCATGTAGGGGCTTTCGCACGCCAGATCGAAATATTGCTTCGCATCCTCGGCTATCACAGACGGCGCGAACGGACGAAAGCTCTCCCGAAACTTGATTTTTAAATTCATGCGTTTTTGCATCTCTCCATTTCTGGCATCACCCAGAATGCTTCGCGCCCCGAGAGCTCGCGGTCCAAACTCCATCCTTCCCTGAAACCACCCCACGATATTTTGATCGCTTAGGAACTGGGCCGTTCGCTTAAGACATTCCCTCGAATCGAGCGTCTGGCATTTTAGGCCATACTCGTCAAACGCCCCCGCGGCCTGAGTATCATTGAAACTCGGGCCAAGCAGCGACCCCTTTTGACGATCCCCAATCGACTGCGGACGCGCCTTTTTAAATACATGGTGCCACACGATGTAGGCGGCACCCACGGCCCCGCCACTATCCCCCGCACCCGGCTGAATCCAGATATTTTCAAATGGCCCCTCTTTTAAAATTCGACCGTTAGCCACGCAGTTAAGTGCCACTCCACCCGCCAACACCAGATTTTTTTGCCCGGACTTTCGATGAACGTGCCGGGCGAGCGACAGCATTAATTCCTCGGTAACGACCTGAAGGCTTCGGGCCACATCCGCATGAAATGGCTCGATGGCGGACTCTTCAGTGCGCCTCGGACGCCCGAAAAGAGATTCAAGCTTGGTGTTTATCATCTCCATGCGCTTCGAGAATGCGAAGTAATCCATATTGAGCGTAAAGGATCCGTCCTCGAAACGCTCGAGCAGGTGATTCCAAAATTTGTCGACGTATTTGGGTTCGCCGTAAGGCGCAAGCCCCATCACCTTGTACTCGGCCGAGTTGACCTTAAAGCCCAGATATTGCGTGATCGCGCTATAGAGAAGGCCCAGTGAATTCGGATACCGCATTTCCTCTTTCAGGGTTAGGGCGTTTCCTTCGCCCACTCCCCATGTCGTCGTGGACATCTCCCCTACCCCGTCAACGGTCAGGGTCGCAGCTGTTTCAAACGGGCTTGGAAAAAACGCCGAGGCCGCATGGGACTCATGGTGATCGGTGAAGTAGATCGGAATCTGGTGCCCCAGCTCCCGCCAAATGCGCTTTCGCATCCACAGTTTGTCCTTAATCCAAACCGGAAGAGCACTCATGGCAAAGGAAAACGACTCCGGCGCGTTCTCAACGATCGTCTCCAGAATGCGCTCGAATTTCAGAAACGGCTTTTCATAGTACGCAATGGCATCGACCGATTCGATGGGGATTCCCGCCTCCCCGAGGCAATAGTGAATCGATTGCAGCGGAAAACCGGCGTCATGGCGTTTTCGGCTAAAGCGCTCTTCCTGGGCAGCGGCCACGAGCTCGCCGTTAACCAGCAGGCACGCCGCGCTATCGTGATAAAAAGCGGAGATTCCGATTATTTTCATCTTACAGACCCTATGGAGATTGGAATGCGGTGGAACTAATGTCCATTATAGCGTAATCGTCTTTAATTGACCTTAAATTGAATCGACGCGCCGTTTCGAGATACAATTTAAAGATGATTAAACGCATCGCGGTCACTCTTCTCACAGTGGGCCTTGTTATTTTCACGCTATCCACGCTTCAGAGAGTTGCTCAGTTAAACCCGTTACTTTTTTTCCCGAACCTCTTTCGATTTTGGATCGCGGCACTGGTACTCGGAATCATTCAGTCATTCGAGGAGCGCGCGGCTCCCCAACTTTCGATTCGCCTAATGCATTCGGCGACGGCCGCGGGCGTCCTGTTTCTCGCCGTACCCAACGTCTTATGGATGTGGGCCTTAAGGCAACTACCCCTGCACTTCGTAGCACTCACCATGGCGGTCGTGCCATTATGGATTAATGTGCTGCTCAATTTGAAGGACCGGCGGTTTCTCATCGGCGGATTAACAAGTCTGTTAGGACTACTCATTGCATCCATCGGATTTGACCAAAGTCAAAACCACTGGGCACTCGTTGGTGCATGTTTGATTGCCGCCTTGAGTTCGACCTTCGCGGGCCTGATGTCCCGACACCTCTTCTGGATTCATGCCACCGTAAATCTCAATCTCTGGAGCATGGTTTTCGCTTCGGCGATCCTCATTCCGGCTGCGCTCATTAACAAAGAGATCGGTTTACTGCGTGGTTGGTCGATCGAATACTGGACCCAGCTTGGGCTGCTTGCCGTCGTATGCACGGCAATAGGAGCCTACTTTTATCGGCGCATATCCTTTCACTTGAGTCCAGCGACTACAGCGATCATTCTTATCGCAGCCCCGGTTTACGCCATTTTTACGGGCCTCGTGGTTCAAACGTTAATTCCCAATGTCGCGCTGGTTGCGGGTTTTCTGCTGGTGGTCGTTCCGCTGGTCTGGCTCTGTCTAAAAAGCCAGCCGATGCACTGGCTTTAC
This sequence comes from uncultured Pseudobdellovibrionaceae bacterium, assembly GCA_964603655.1. Taxonomy (GTDB): domain Bacteria; phylum Bdellovibrionota; class FAC87; order UBA2466; family UBA2466; genus JACPWY01. The sequence goes on from CAZRVZ010000005.1 coordinate 7,967, forward strand.
CAGTACCTGGCAAATAGCCGGCGCATCGGTGACCGTATCGACGTCAATCTCAGCGGCTATGTCAAAACTGCAAAAGCACAGGGAACCATCCGCATTACATCGATATCCATCGGTGGGCTCGGATTTGAGTCCGAAATTTACTGCCCCGTTTCGGAGCAGATCCTGGTAACGTTACCGATGGGCAAAAACTTTACGACCGTGTCTTTTGACACGGTTTCGGCCTACACGGCAAAACTCGTTCCGGGAGGAACAACCTGGAAGGGCGGGCTTGCGTTTCAGAAACTCAATCTGGCGACCACCCAGATTTTGGCCGAATTCGTTGCGAGATTCGGCGAAATCGAACCGTCCGAGGAACCCGCCATTGAAATTACCCGCGAGTGGAAATTTAAGTAGATTTTGTCGGGATTCGAAGAATTCCGACAGAATCTAGTCTGAGGCTTGAGCCGAAGCGCTTTAACGCAGAGTTTTATGCCTGTCGCCCGAAGAGCAAAAATTGTCATCCTGTCTAATCTATCGCCGGCGCCATTTCGGTCTTTGTATTGGCCTCGCGCCTGTAGTACTGGCTCGTCCTAATGGCATGCCAATTGCTCCTGAGTCACGCCTGAGAAGTCGCGTCAAAATTGCCGCGTTTATAAGGAGTGATGATGAAGTTAAAGAATCTGTCCCTCATTGTAATGCTGGGTTTCACAACACTTGCCACAATTCCCGTAGAGGCCAACCACATGCGCGGGTCCGTGCGCATTCGCGCCAGTTTCCGGGAGCGGTGTAATTCGAATGGCTGTCGTCAGGTCACGCGTATCCGCCTGGTCAGCCGGAGCCGTGGGTGTTTTTCGCGAGTGCGCGCCACAGCGGTCTTTCGCTCAGGCGGGTGCAGTAGACGCATGTGCTAGTGCATTTGCTACTTAAGGACAGAGCCCTTTTGATTGTGCGACCAAATCCTGCGACAATGGGGATGTGATCCGATCTGGAATGGCCGTTTGCTGGTGGATAAAAATCGGCTGGCTGTGCCTTTGCATACCGTCCATTTGCACACCGCTCTTTGCCGTCAACCAATGGATTTCATTCTCCGGTGTCTATCCGGTGGTCAATACTGCCGCCGACAAAACTACCGATGCCATCTATTATCGCAAACACTCCACCAACTCCGTCATTGGAGCCTTTACCTACGGTGTGCAGGCAACCAACTCCGTCTACACCGGAATTCGATACGAGTATTGGGCGTCGGATCGTAAATATGATCTGGGTCAAGATTCCTACAACCATAGACTCAACTACCAAACGGCCGGTCTGGAGGTCGGGTACTCGTTTTTTCACCCTCGAGTCTGGTGGGCCGTGGTTGGCGGAGCGCATTACCCGATAAAAGCATCCAGCAGTGGATTTGTCGGCTCCACCGTCATTCAATACCAGGCGAGAACTATGCTCGGCATCCGAACCTCTAAAACCATCTGGATCCTCCTTGAGACAGGTTGGCGGTGGGCCAATTTGGGCACCCTAACCGACGGCAGCTCCAGCTACGTTGAAGGCAATGGATCCATGGACCTGTCGGGTGCCCTGGTATCGTTTGGCATACTCTTTAATCTGTAATACCTGGCCCCTTTCGGTGGGCTAAACCCGGCTCACACTCCAATATCAAAACCCTCCGATCGCGCAGCCATTTCCAACTCCCGATCGTGAGTCAGGAATGTGAGTGGCTTTTCGAAACGCTCTCGCCACAGAATCGCTGTGCTCAGGTGGATGGCACCCAAAGTGGCCAGAGGGGTAGAAAATGGACTCGCCACACGATTGAGTATTTGGCGGGAGATCGCTACCAAGTCGACGTGGGTCAGCAACCGAAAAACATTCTCCTTTAGCACGACAACTTCTTCCGGATCGTGAGAGACTTTGAACCTAATCCGATCGATTGACCTAAGTGCCTCGGCAACTAAAAGTTCACTTGAAATGGCCCCGGAAAGCTTGCTCAGAGATAAAGCCCCCGGTTGTTTGAAGACGACGCGAAGAAATACCGAGGTGTCGAGATAAACCATCTAATGCTGATATCCTAATGGCCCTAACGCTTTTTTCGATCTTCGAGCAAGAGTGCTACAATGTCGGGCAATTCCGTCTTCACTGATTGAAGCTTAAGCGCGGCCAATTCCGAGGGTTTCGCAGTCCTAGGGATAATTCGTAGGCCATCGCTCCGATCGTCGACCAGCCCGACTAGCCGAGCTATGGGTCGTTTTCTATCGATAACCGTAATCGACTCACCTGCCTCAGCTCGTCTTAAGTAGGCAGCCAGATTGGCCTTCAACGTGGCGATATTGACCGTTTGCGGATCTAGTTTCATTGTCTTAGTCATACGTGACCCATAATGACCTGTTTAGGACATGTTTGTCAATCAGTCTCTGCGCGTCGTTGGTGGTGCACTCCACTTACGGCCGAGTCGCCCTCGTTCGGCCCACAAATACCGCGAACTCGACTCCGTATTTGATAAAATGAATTTGCATCATGAAATTCATCGTGACTATTTGCATCATTTCTCTGGCACTCCCTTGCCACGCCAAGGCCAAGAAACGTAAAAAGCCGATTCCGAAACCCACTCCGCAGGTATCCATTCCAGCCGAAAGCGATCTGAAGTCTATCGAGGATATTCGCCGGTTCCGTGATGAGCTGGATTTGCGGTCAGAAATCTTGGCGCCGACCGGCCAAAGCCCCATGGCTACCGTCGGGCAGGACATTAAAAAGTTTTCGGAAGAGGTCGCCACTCGAGTGGATCGCATCGTCAAGCGCAATTCGTTTCGTTGGCTTGGGGATCCCTGGACGATTCAAGGCTTACCCCTGATTCTGCCATCCGGGAGTAGTGGATTTCACCTGGGACTCAGAGCGATGGTTCATAATTTAGGAAGACAAGACCCTCACAAACTCGAACTCGAAAACCAGATTCTGGCCTCTGATAAGGGGAGATATAAGCACTTCACACAGATAGATTACCCTCACGCGTGGGGGAGCAACTACCGCGTCACGACCCGTCTTTCCTACGATCGCGACATCGGTTTTCGTTATTACGGCGCTGGCAATGCCACCGTTTCTGACCCGACGCTCGCGAGCAATGGTACGTACAATTTCGTCCGCGCGGGCCCCACGCTGAGTCTTCGCCTTTTGCGCTACCTGGATCGCTACTACCGTGTGGGTCCAGTCTTTGGTCTCAAATGGCTCAATATCTCGGCGCCGCCCGGCAGTCTTCTCGCCACCAATAATCCCGTTGGCATCAACGGCGGGAGAAGCCATTTCCTAGGAATCGCGATGGTTCGCGATTCCACCGATTTTGAGCCCTATCCATCGCGCGGGACCTATTCCGAACTCCAGTTTAACGTGTATTCCCAGTTGGTCGGAAGCGACTACCCTTTCTTTCGCGCCACCTATCAATTTCGGCATTACATCACGCTTCACCCGGAACTCATCTTCGGCCAACGCTTATTTTTCGAATCTATCACCGGCGATGCTCCTTTTTACGAGCTTCAGGGCGTCGGTGGCAGCGATCCGACGATCGGCTTCGGCGGGGACAAATATTTTCGCGGTTTTGATTCCAACCGATTCGTAGACCACATTCGCCTGGTTTACGGCGCGGAGTTACGCTGGGATCCGCTTACTTTCGATTTCGCCAAACAGGAACTCACGATTGGAATCGTTCCATTCGTTGATGTCGGGCGCGTATGGGGCTCGGTCTTTCCGCTCGAGCTCTTGCCCATTCATGCATCCACTGGGTGGGGGCTCAGACTCATCTGGAACAGCCGCCTCATCATTCGCGCCGATGTCGCGCTTAATTCCGAAGGCGTCAACGCCTACATGGAATTAGGCCACTCGTTTTAAACTCCCCCGTTTTGAACGCCACCGTTCTGAGTTCCAGACAAGCATCAGCTTACCGACGACTGCCGCATAGACGGTCCCCCAGAGAATATCGAGTATATAGTGGTGATTCAAATAAACCGCGCTGAAACAGAGCACGATAAAAAAGACGGCGCTCACCGCGACCAGACTCCGAAAACGAACTGCGTACACCAGTGCCAAACAGGGATAGGCAATATGAAGCGATGGAATCGCCCCGTGCACATCGGCGGCGCGCCCATACCACTGGCTGAAAATCCGGGTTCCTAAGGCAGCGTCAAACCGCAAACACCCGGCGGGACTTCCGGCAATATCAAGTCTGACCGGGCCCAATCCATATTGTTCGACGTACCACGGTGGAGATGCGGCGTACCAATAGTAAGTACTGTAACCGATCATGTTGAGCCAAAAAAAGGCCCACATGAGCGAATCCGCCTCAGCCGCAAACCCAGTTCGTTTGAGCGGACCAAAACGAAAGTAGGCGGCTATTCCCACGAACAGGGGAACGAAGGCGATATAAAAAAAACCGGTGATGACATCCAAAATGGGGTGAGTATGGCGCTGGAACCACTGATTGGGAGTGAGCACCTCGCTACCCTCGCGAATCCCGAAAAAAAATTTATCAAACTCAAACGGCTCTGACACGTGCACAACCCCGCGAATGGCATCGGCAAAATATCGTTGGCTGTCGTAAATAATAATCGTCAGAAATAACGGTAATAAAAAACGGTAACCAGGCCTCGCCTTCGGCCCCAGATAATACAAAATGACCGGAGCCAGTACCACCGCATGATCGCCACCCAACTTTCCAATTCTTGAAATGATGAGACCATAGATGAGAAGAATGGCTAGCGGGAAAAAATGACGGTAATCACTTATTAGCCAGGCCCACCAAACAGCCAGGGACCTAGGCATTGAGATATTCTTCAAAACGATCCAGGGCCCGCCGGAGATTTTCAAGCGAGGTCGCATAGCTTAACCGCACGAACCTTTCGCAGCCAAAGCTGCTGCCCGGAACGAGCCCGACATGTCGCTTAACCAAAAGATCGCGGCACATCTCGGCATCGCTCATGTTTTTACGGCATAGAAACTCCGTGCAATTAACAAAAAAATAAAACGCCCCCTGGGGCATCCGGTAACTGACATGCTCACGCATCTTATCCAGACGGCCTGCCACATATTTGCGGCGATTATCAAATTCCCCGACCATCTTTTGAACCACGGAGCCTGGAAGTTTAGTGGCAGTCAGGGCTCCCATTTGAACGAAACTGGTCACGTGGGAAATGCTTTGACTCGAGAACGACGATAGCTTTTCGGCAACATGTTTTTCGGCCAAGGCCCACCCCAATCGCCACCCGGTCATGCAGTGGCTCTTCGAAAAACCGCTGATCGTGATCGTCCGATCCTTGACCTCGGGCCCGAGTGACGCCACGCTGAAATGCTTCTGACCATCGTAGATAATTTTCTCATAAATTTCGTCGGAGATAATCCAAAGGTCCCTGGCCACCGCCCAAGTCACGAGCTTCATCAGATCGTCCTTGGAATACACGGCTCCCGTGGGATTGTTCGGTGAATTGAGAATGATGCCCTTCACATTACTGGGCAGCGCCATCCCCTTCCAACGGTCTACGTTCGGGCGAAATCCATCCTCTTCGAGCAGAGGTAACGGAATGATGTAAGCGCCTGCGAGCTCAGCCATCGCACCGTAACTGACCCATGCTGGCGTCGGAACCAAGACCGCCTCACCCGGATTGCACAGGCACTGTAAGGCCAGAAAGAGGCCGTGTTTAGCGCCGCACGTAATTACCACCTGATCCGCGTCGACCTGAAAATCGTTTTCTCGGGTCACGAGTTCGGCAACCGCCTGACGCAAAACCATAAACCCGGCGGATGGCGTATACTTTGTAATTCCGTCCCGCATGGCGGCAGTCGCGGCGTTTTGAATCTCCACCGGAGTGTTGAAGTCGGGCTCACCCGCCGCGAGGCTTATCACGTCAAATCCCTGGAGCTTCAGCTCCGATACTTTGGAAGATATTTCCATGATGGAGCTCGACTTCAAAGTGTCACAGCGATTGGCTACTTTGAGCACAAGACCTCCTTCAATTTCCGTTCAACGTGGACGGGAACCAATTCCGACACATCACCACCGTGCGATAGAACCTCCTTGACGAGCGTCGAGTTTACGAAAAAAAATTTCTCCGATGCCATCAGAAAAAGAGTCTGCAGCTCCGGAAACATCCGGCGATTCATCGTCGCCATCTGGAACTCGTACTCAAAGTCACTCACGCCCCTTAAACCACGCATAACCACCCTGATATCGTGCTTTCGGGCATAATCGGCAATCAAACCATCAAACACCTCTACTCTCACCCTAGAGTTATCTTTAAAGCACGACTCAATGAGTGATTTGCGCGTGGGGGCATCGAGCAGCGGGTCTTTCAGGGAATGGGCCACCAGCACGACTAATTCGCTCACCACCGAAAGCGAACGATGAATCAGGTCCACATGCCCCAAGGTTATGGGGTCGAACGTCCCGGGATAGATGGCTCGATGATCATTACTCATTGGACTGGTTCCAAATACGTGAGGCTTGTTTCTCCAAACTCACGGCGCTTAAGTTCTCTGAAGCCTGAAAATTCGAGTAAAAATATCACCCGCTTAGGGCTTTTCACAAGAAAAATACCCCCAACGGTGAGGTGTGGAAAGACCGCAGTCATTAGCGCTTCGGAAAACGCTGCGTTCCATGCGCTGTACGGGGGGTCGGCAAAGATAATATCAAATTTGCCTGCTCCACCCAGATACCCAAACACATCCTCCACGAATACCTGGCCGATGCTGGCGAGATCTCGTTCCAAATCCCGGTCCCTTTCAACGAGAACTGCGGACGCGGCCCCCTCCTCCATGCACATCTGGGCGAAACGCCCTCTGCCCGCAAAAAGATCTAAGACTCGCGCACCGGGAATCCGGGACCGCAAGACGTCCCGGCAACTTTTAAGGGCAAGGCCCGTGAGTGGGCGTAGGTCGGCTTTGGGGTCCCTCATGCGAGCACTAATTGCCTTTAATTTTTACCGCGTTTCCGCTCGCAACGACGGTTCGGGAATCTCCCAGAATCTGCCAGGCAACACCAACCACCGCGTCTCCCCCGGCCCTTTCGCAGGCAACGGATAATTTACCCAGCACCGCTACGAGCGGATTTTCTCCCGATGAGACCTCTGCTCTCACCGACAGCAGGGTCACACAGCCGGATATTTGCATTCCAGGAAGATCGAACCCGCTTGTGATTGGGCGCGATTTAAGTCCGGGCCTGATAAAGGTTGCCGAGGTCTGCCCGGCGACACCGAGAGTTTCACCATAGGTCCGTATTGCCGAGAATGCCTGCGTGCTTTCTTGAAACTTCGGATCTCTTGGCTCATCCTTTTCCAGAGGAGCTGTCTCTACGGCAATGGAATCGCTCGAAACGACCTCAGCGGCGGGTACTGCGCCGACCATCGCGCCGGCCATTGCATGCGGCGCCGAATCTTGCGTCGTCATGAACGGATTAAAGTGGACACCGCAGGTGCAGGCTACCTCGAAGAGGTAGTCCTCGTGTTCAATCTCGTGATGGCATTTCGGACACAGGGAAGTCATTTATGCTCCTCTACGCTCCATGACACTTTTTATATTTCTTACCGCTGCCGCAAGGGCAGGGATCATTTCTCCCCGCTCGCTGGGCGCTTCGCACTGGTGCTTTTAATGACTCATTTGTCTCACCGTGCATAAATTGCATCGGCGCTTGTTTCGGGGCCATGCGCTCCACCTGCTCCTCACGAGTGACCTGCACCCGGTAAAGCTTAGAGATCACATCAGTCTTCACCAGTTCGTCTAAAATTTTAAATAGGGTAAAGCCCTCTTTCTTGTATTCCACCAGCGGATCTTTCTGGCCATACCCGCGAAGCCCTACCCCTTCCTTGAGGTGATCCATATTGAGAAGGTGCTCTTTCCAATGCTGGTCGAGCGATCCGAGATAAATGACGTGCTCGAGACTCCGCAATATCTCTGGCGTCATCCGTTTTTCGCGCTCGCCGTAGAGTTCGACAGACCTTTGGTAAACCGTCTCTTTGAGAGCATCACGGGTTAGGGCATGTTCGATAAGCGTATCGTCCACCCCTAACGACGAATCAAAAAGCGCCAGCAGGGCCTCTTTGAGGCTCTTCTTGTCCCACTCCCGGCGATCGGTCGACTGGGTCGAATTGTCTAGAATCCCATGGACCTGTTCTTTCACTATATCGAGAATGAGTTCGCGATTATTCTCCCCCTGAAGAATCATGCGTCGGAGCATGTAGATGACCTCGCGCTGCTTGTTTAAAACGTCGTCATATTCCAGTAGGTGTTTTCGAATATCGAAATTGTGAGCCTCGACTTTTCGCTGGGCCCCCTCGATTTGGCGCGAAATGAGCTTATGCTCAATGGGAACATCCTCTTCCATCTTGAGACGGTCCATGATTTTTTTAATACGCTCCCCTTGAAAGATTCTCAAAAGATCATCTTCCAAAGACAGATAAAAACGACTACTGCCGGGGTCGCCTTGGCGGCCCGAACGCCCCCGAAGCTGATTGTCGATACGGCGAGCGTCATGTCGCTCGGTACCGATGATATGGAGTCCGCCCAAATCGGCAACTCCCGGACCCAGGACGATATCGGTCCCGCGCCCCGCCATGTTCGTGGCGATAGTGATGGCCCCCGACTGACCGGCTTGGGCCACTATTTCCGCCTCCCGTTCGTGGTGTTTGGCATTGAGTACATTATGAGGAACACCCGATTTCCCCAGAAGTTCCGACAGGTATTCCGATTTTTCGATTGAGATTGTACCCACGAGAACCGGTCGCTTCTTCTCATAAAGCCCTTTGATTTCCACGACGACAGCATCGTATTTTGCCTTGGCGGTTTTATAGATCTGATCGCCGTGGTCGAGCCGTACCATATCCCGATGGGTGGGAATCACCATCACCTCGAGATTATAGATCTTGATGAATTCCGCTGCCTCGGTTTCAGCGGTTCCCGTCATTCCCGAAAGCTTCTTGTACATTCGGAAATAGTTTTGAAAGGTAATCGTTGCGAGCGTTTGGTTTTCGTTCTCAATCTTAACGCCCTCTTTAGCCTCGAGCGCCTGGTGAAGCCCGTCACTGTAACGACGACCCGGCATCAGTCGCCCGGTGAACTCGTCGACGATGATGACCTCGCCTTCCTTAACCACATAGTCCACGTCTCGCTTAAAAATCGAGTGCGCTTTTAGCGCCTGGTGCACGTGATGCACGATCTCCAGGTGCTCGGGAGCATACATATTCGTCACCCGAAGCGCGCTCTCGATTTTAGAGACACCATCCTCGGTCAACGCGCTCGAACGAGCCTTTTCATCGATTGTGTAATCAATCTCCTTTTGCAGACTCGGAATCACGTTATTGATGAGGTAATACTTATCGGTAGAATCATCGGTAGGGCCGCTGATGATGAGTGGCGTCCTCGCCTCGTCGATTAGAATCGAGTCCACCTCATCAACAATGGCAAAGTTCATTTCGCGCTGGACATAATCATCGAGCCGGAACTTCATGTTATCGCGCAAATAATCGAAACCGAATTCATTATTGGTGCCGTAGGTGACGTCGCTCAAATAACTCTGGCGCCGCTCCATATCATTTAAGCCGTGCACGATGATCCCTACCGAAAGTCCCAGCGCCTTGTACACCTGCCCCATCCATTGGGCATCGCGCGAGGCGAGGTAGTCGTTCACGGTAATGACGTGCACACCCTTTCCCTCGAGCGCGTTGAGATAGACGGGGAGAGTCGCAACCAGGGTCTTGCCCTCACCGGTCTTCATCTCCGCCACGCGCCCCTGGTGAAGTACCATCCCGCCGATGAGCTGAACGTCGAAGTGGCGCATGCCCAGAACACGACGCGAAGCCTCGCGCACTACAGCGAAAGCCTCGGGAAGAATGTCGCCCAGCGTTGCCCCGCGCGCGAGTCTATCTTTGAATTCGTTCGTCTTCTGGGCCAACTGCTCGAGCGTCAGCGGGGTCAGCGATGCCTCAAACCGGTTTATCTCGTTCACTATCGGCCAGAGTTTTTTTACCTGTCGATCGTTATGGCTGCCAAACAACTTACGCGCAAAGTCCAACATTTCAGGGACTATAGCACCGATTGAAGGACACTTCGAGCCTCGGCTAGAAGGGCGTTCAGATTTTCCCGATAGGCATCCATGAACGCGCCGAGGTCGTCGCTTGCAATCATCGGATTTCCGAAACACACGACCACCTGATGCCCCCACCGCGTCGGGAGTCGGCCCGCATGAGCAATGGCAAAGGATCCAGCGATGGCCACCGGGAGAAGGAGTACACCCGTGTTTTGAGCGGTGCGAAACGCTCCTTTTTTAAGAGAGAGTAGCTGGCCGGTTCGGCTTCGGGTTCCCTCGGGAAAAATAACCACCGACTGGCCTTTGTTCAAGCCCTCCTCGACCCCCTTCATGATATTCAAATCCCCCACCGAACGATCGCGCTTGAGAAAAAAGGTTCCCAATGCCTTGTTGGCTCCACTGATGAACGGAATTTTTTTTACCTGTTCTTTCGCTATCCAACGGAAAAAGAAAGGCATTGAATTCATGATCGCAATATCGAACAACCCTTCGTGGTTCGGGGCCAAAACAAATGCTCCCGATTTAGGGACACGGTCCAGGTGAAGCGCCTTTATCCGAACTCCAAAACACCAGCACCACCCCTTGCCCCACCAACGCTGAATAGGTGGTCCAATGGCCGGAACTAGGCGACCCGCTAACATTAGCGGAACAGCCATCAGAATCGTCCAAAAGCATGCAGCCACGCAGCCCAGAGCAATGACACAGAAATGCAGTAGCGCCATGAGTCGACTTATTTCACTAAAGTAGAGAGATTGGCAACCCAAACGCGATTTTAAAAACCAACCGCCTCTTCTTCAATCGGAATCTTCCCAATCCAATGCCGCAGCAGCGGAACCGCCTTTTCACCTTCATAATCTACCCTTACATACGTTAGGCGGTTCTGGCGCGCGAAGCTCTCAATGTCCATCGAAATGATGTCGGTCCACGTTCCCGTGTTAATATATTGTTTTCCTTCGGTGATTGGCACCACCCGGTAAACATGGCTGTGACCAAAAACGACCGTGTGGATATCTGGCGATCGTAAGATCTGTTTCGCCGAATCCGATAAGTCCGGAAACACCGAGGCCTCTTTTAATATCTTAAGCGTCGTCTTTAGACTGCTTTGACGGTACCTGTTTTTGGAAAACCGGGTGGACAAAAAATAAACGGCCAGTTTAAGCAGGATGGCGATGGTCATCCAGGTATCGTGCACGAGGCACCACCATAGCAACGCCTTAAATGGGCGTACCTTATCCAATGCCGGGCGGCGAATCTTTACCTTCACTAAAAACTGAATCGCAAAAAGCGTTCCCCACGGAAGGTTAAGAATCGGCTCGGGAAGACCCTCCGACAGAAACAATCGGCTCGGGTCGATGCGGTTCACGGCTTCAAACTGATGACCGTGTTCGATGTGAATACCATCCACCTGGTAATAGATATTTTTCCACTGAATTTCCTTTTCAAGGGCCTTCTCGAGAATCCCCCGGGCCTTCGGCCACAACATCTCTTGGTCGTGATTTCCGACGATATAGGTGAGATGCCGATTGGGCGCCACCAGAAACTTTTTGAGCGCTTTAAAAAAAATTGGGTGACCTGCAATCACGACCTCTAACTTGTGTAGGCTCACGCCTTCGGTAATAATGACCGGATAATGGCCGTGATAGTCACACTGAATTAGATTGAACATATCTCCGTTAAAAATCAGTTCAATCGAATGGTCGGCATAGTCTTGGGTGCAGTAGAATGCCAACCACTCCTTGAATTTACTATCGTGGTGAAAATCCTCCAAGATGTTGTGGTGACCGGTTGATGTGCGGACGCCACGGCCCAAGTGAAAATCAGATACAATTAGTTTAGTGCGATTCACAGCATCTCATTCGCATTGGGTTACTTGTCACAATTCATTTGGTGGCGCTAAACACCGAGTTACGGCCGTGTTTCTTTACGTGATACATGGCGGAATCGGCCAATTCCAAAATCGACTTTTCAGAATCCCCATTCTCAGGAAAGCGAGCGACGCCAATACTTATCGTTACCCGAACCTCCACGCCGATAATCTGGAATCGATTTTTTTCCACAGCTATTCGTAATCGCTCGGCAATCTCAACGGCGCCCTCGCGGGTATCACTGTCTAGAATAACCACGAACTCGTCGCCCCCATATCTAAATAGAGCGTCCGTCGGACGCAGATCGTTTTTCATGCATTTGGCGATTTGGACCAAGAGGCCGCTGCCAACGAGGTGCCCGTGAGCATCGTTGACCAACTTGAAACGGTCGATATCGATGAATAGGACACTAAAGCGTCTTTTTTGCTGAACCAAATCCGCCGAAACCAGGGCCAAATACCGCGCATTATAGGAATGGGTTAGATCGTCGATATAGCTCAATCGTTTGGCCTCGGTATAGCGCTCTAGGTTTTCCAGTGCGTGTTCGAGGTTTCGAATCAGGTACTCCACCCGGCTAGTCATCGCCGATTCAAGATGAGCCGTCTCCCAGAGCAGAAGTCCACCCATCGACCGATCCTTGAGCGGAATCCACCCGCTTCCTTTTTCAAACCAGATCTCCGGGTGCCCCGATCGGTCCGACTCGACACCGTCACTCCAAAAATCAGGATGAGTTTTCATGTAACTATTTAGCCGCGCCACCGATTCATCATCGTGTACTTTTGACAACCCCCGACCGTCCACCCAAAGAAAGCCCGCGGCATGTGTAAGTGCCTTGATTTCTTGGGCCGCCAATCGATACATTTCCGTCTCCGAGTCGGCGAGACGAATCTCGTGGGCCACTCGGAAGAGTTCCATCTCCTGCAAATCTCCCATCGGCAACGCCGGACGCGTCTGCGCCCGACCAATGCACCAACTTACCGTTTCCGGGTTGACGGGTTTAATGAGATAATCCACGGCACCCAGTCGGAATGCATCCACTACATCCCTGGGATCCCGAGTATCGTTTAAAATAATGACTTGTGACTGTGAACTGAGCTGCCGAATTTCCTTGAGTACACCCAGTGCATCGACTTGGCCCGTGAGGTCGAGTACGATCTCATCATACGCAAACTCTACGACGGCCTTCTTGAGCGTATCGTAGGAATCGAACCATACGACAACTGCCGAATCTCGGTTCACCCTGCGTTGATAAAGACGGTTCAGAAATGGGTCCGGCAGAAATATCGCAACCTGCAGTCGATTGCGGGAATTGGGGGCAAGATTAATCACTTCGACTCGACTTTGTTAATTCCTTCAATCAACGTGATGGAGAGTTTCAATGTCTCCAGAAGGCGTTTTTTGCGGACTTCGACATTGCTTAACGCCGTATAACTCGTTCGCAATTTCTCCTCCATCGACTCCATTTCAAGCTCTAGCGCGTCACTTTTGGATTTAACTTCAAGAAGGTGTCTGTCCTTCGAATCTAGAAGTGCTTGGCTGTCGCGTTTGAGAAGCTCATGCTTCGTTTCGAGCTCGCGTTCCTTCAAACGGATTCGCCGCAAATCCTCGGCGATTTTTTGTTTCCATTCATCCTTTTTTCGCTCGAGTTCGAGAAGGTCCTTTTCGAGAGTTCCGTACGCCCTGATGCGATCTTCATAATCATTCTTGAGGCTCGCGACTCGTTCCTCGTGATCGGCTTTTGCACGAATGAGTTCCGACTGAGCGTGGTCCTCGCCGCGGCGACGTGACTGACACTCCCTCTCCAGCTCTCGGTTCTTTTCTTGGATCAGGTGCAACTCCTGGCTGCTTTTTTGCACGTGGTTTTGATACTGAGCCAGGTTTAGCCTGAGCTCATCGACCTCGGACTCGCGAAGCGTTATGTATTTCTTTAGAATTTCCGCTTCGTCTTCAGTCAGTGGCTTATTCGCCCGCTTGATCCCATCAAGTTGTGGTTTCAGAATGTCTAGTTCGTCCAAGATGAGACTACTGGTTCCACCCACCCGCGTACCGGCCACCCAATTATCAGACACTCTCTCGGCGGACTCGCTCACCGCGAATGTCGGGTCACCCGGGTCCTCTTCCGGCGGAAATGCGGGCCGTATTTCGCCCTCAGTCCCCAATTCGAAAAATCGAATCTTATCCGTGTCGCGCGGCTTTTTGTCCGACATTGAGATTACACCCCATTCAGACTTCCCCAAATTCCTATCGGCATTTATCCACGAGACCTTGTGACTAGTTGCATCATAGCCATTGACTCGATAAGTCGTAATTTGGTATACCGTCGATTTCCTGGAGGTAACCATGCAAGGGTTCATTATTCTTTTAGTCGCGTCTCAAATCGCCGTCGCTGCCGTAAATCTTCGTGTTCCCTTGGTTTATGAAGACTGCGTCAAGAAAAACGGAAAAACGGTCTGCACGACCCGACTTCTCTCAACGCTAAATGCCGCCCTCAAGAAGAAAAACATCACGAGCAGCCTGTATGATGCCTTTCCCGATTTTATTGAAATCGAGTCGGGCACCGATGTCAGCGAAGAGTATATGGGAGTCGACGAACTAGTTGATGCGGCCTCAAAGGGACTGAAGAAGGACATCGAATTATCCCGTTACAACAGCGTCAGTACTTATACGAATTCGAAGCTCGCGCACCCGCTTTGCTACGTAGGCCTTAAGTCCGAGGATTCGAGTAAACGCTGGGCCCACGCTCAAGCGGTAGTCGGATTTATCAGGGCACTTGCCTATGATGTTTTCTCGGACCAACTTCAGGTCCTCGGTTGGAAATACCGCCAAAACAAGGAACTTCGGAAAGATATCGAATCGGCCGATGAAGCCGCGTTCCCCGAATTGTGGCGCGAGTGGCGCGGCACGGGCGAAGCGATTCTCGTCGTTAACGTCGACGATGACGACGGTAACCTTTTTAGCGCCGATATCGTCAAACGCTGTCCGTAGTCGAAGCCGAAGGGTCTCGTCGCACGCGCCAAACGCACAATCCTAAAGTTGGCCCCCTAAAACGGTGCAATTCTAAAACGCACCATCATAAGACGGCACAACATTTGAATTGCCTTAGATCTTGAGCCGCCGGCTGGCTTCGCCAGCGCTCAAGAAGGCGTTAGACGGGTGCCAATTTGCGTCACTTTGTATACTCGATAGTCATTTTATTTGTACTCGGTTGCACGGCAGGCGTTGATTCACGCCGGGGGGACCCAGGCGACTCAATTCCAAGTAGCCTTTCCGAAATGGACCGACTTCTCACCCGTGAGGTTCTAGCCGCGGGCGGAAAATCCGCAAATGACCGAAGGGACGCCCGCGTATGTCAGCTCGCCGCTGAACACGCGGATTACATGGCTCAAGTAAACGGGATCAGCCACGATGGATTCGAGGATTCGCGCTACCCATCGCTAAGGGCACAAGGCGCCACCAATGCGGCTGAAATAGTTGCCTACAATTCTGGGAGAGGCTCATCGCAGGCGGCGGCTGCCACCTGCGCAAAAAGCTGGAAAAATAGCCCAAATCATTGGAATTCCATGCGCCAGTCCTGGAGCACGGCGTGTTACGTCATGATCCAGTCGGGCGCTAAATTTTACTGTATCGGGCTATTTGCTAACGGATTCTGACACTCTTAGAATCTGTCCCGGGAAGACCATTCGCCACCACCGGACCGAGGAGCCTGCGGCCGAGCCTCATTGACGGTAAGCGCGCGTCCTTCCACTTCGCGTCCATTAAGACTTGAAATGGCCCGTTGAGCTTCATCATCAGTGCCCATTTCCACGAATCCAAAACCCTTGGATCGACCCGTGTCACGATCGGTGATTATTTTACAAGAATCGACCGTTCCATGCTGACTGAAAAGATCGCTAATTGTGCTTTCAGTCGCCGAAAAGGCGAGATTTCCAACATACAGTTTTCTACCCACAGTGAACCTCCTAAAGGTAAGTGGTGCCAAGAACGAAAAACGGTGGGCACCATGCCCAGAGGTCTTTCAGAATCGACGGAGGCATCCTAGCCTGTTCCGCTCCCAAATTGCAACCCTTACAGGTCGGCGCGCAGGCGAAGAAAAGTCGTCAGTTCGCCGGCGGTCACGCCCGGCTCTGTGTATTGTTCGGTTAGAAAAACCGATAGCGAGGGTACCGGTCGAAACACCGGCCCCAGCTGGACCTGTTTTAAAGTTCGGCCGCCAAAACTCGGTGTATTATCGAGCACCTCTGCGCGCACCATGAGATCACTTCCGAGAAATGGAAGAAATACAAATGCTGCCCAGGCGTGGATAAAGTAATCACTATCTGTGTCGCTAAACGCACCCCAGGACGCTTCCCCCCCCAATCGCACACCCATGGATGGAATTTGAAAGCTCACATATCCGTTAGCGACCCAATTGTTTCTGAAATTGGCGCTTCCAACAGCGCTCTGCTGGAAGGAGTACGCGCCCATCCCCCATTCCACGGATGCGGGATCAGATGTGTTGCGCAAAAAGAGGTAAAACGCCCTAGAATTATTGGTGTTTAGCGCAACAATTCCGTTTCCGTTCGCCATTCCCAATCCCACATCAATCGACCCTGTATAGCACCCCTCCAATCCCAGCTGCTCCGACAGGAGGATGTTTGAGTGCGTCGCAAGGTAGTCGGGAAAAATTCCAGGTCCATTGGACCAGTATCGATTTAGCCAGGGACGAAAGAGTCCAACCTTCAGGCTGGTCGCACCGTCACCCAAATCCTTTATTCTTAAGGACGCCTCTTTCGGAATCAAAAACGGTAATTGCATAGAAGATGATTCCCTCGCCTCACCGGTAGCGAACCGATACTCTATTCCGGGGGTGAACTCTCCGCGCACACCCACGTACAATCTCGGCAACGAGTATCCCTGTTGAACCGGGCCGTTCGTCGAATACTGCCAGTCGGCGCTGGCTTCCAGTCTTGGCTCACGCCGCTCACCCTGTTGTTCCCCCCCCGTTTGAACCACAATAACATCGGGATGGGCCGCAGGGGGCGAGTCCCCTGGACTAGCCCCATTTTCCGGCATTGAGTTTGCGGGAACGCTTTCGTAAACGCTGGGCATCGGCACAGCTTCGATGATTCCAAATTGGTTCGCGTCTTGGGCTGGCGTTCTAAATGGTAAGTTGGCTGGTTCATCTGCCAGTGGATCGACGGGCGCATTCTCAGGCCAAGCAAAAGGCGTCACGATCATGAGAACAGTGCTCCACAGTAAAATCACCGCGACTCGACCGTTCACAATGCCTTGGCTCATGCTGCGCCACCCGACAGCCAGATTTCAAATCGGCTCCCAATCCCAAGTTCACTCATGACGTCAATCGTCCCCCGATGCACCTCGATTATTTTGTAGGCAATGGCGAGTCCCAAGCCCGTCCCCTTTGGTTTCGTCGTAAAAAAAGGTTCAAAGAGATGAGGTTTAACCGAATCCTTCATCCCGCACCCATTATCGTGAACCCAAATGCATACGCGCGCGCCTTCTCGACGGGCGCCGATTTCAATGCGACCGTTTTTCTCGACCGCTTGAACGGCATTGATGAGAAGATTGAGTAATACCTGACTCAGCTTTTCAGGATTACCGGGGATCGATAAACCAATCAGGGTGCCATCGACCCTTTCCACGATTTGAGCGCCCACTGGCAGGTCCGGGCGACGCCGGACAGCGGACGCTGAGTCCTCAATGAGTTCGGCTACATCTACCGTACTCATGGGCATCTGTTCCGGGCGAACATATTCCAAAAACTCGGTGATGAGGCCGTTGAGTCGGTCGATTTCTCGTATCGTAATCTCCATTAAACGCTTATCCTCGCCGACCTGCCCTGCCGCGCTTTGCATGAGCATCTCGATGCTAGCCGACATGCTCGCAAGCGGATTTCTAATTTCGTGCGCAATTCCGGCGGCGAGCTGCCCCACCGCTGCCAGCTTTTCATTCTGTCTCAGTCGTTCCTCGAGACGATCCACCTGCGTCACATCCTGAAAGAGCAGAATCCTGCCCTCGGTCACATCCGACTGCAGTAACCCCGATCCCTCGATGGCCGCGCCCAAATGTGCCACGTCTCCGCGCCACACGCGTTTGGAACCTTCCACCCGTTGTTGGAGTCGTTTCTGATCGGTCTTATCGCGCACAAACACCGAGCGATGGTTTTTAGATCCATGAGTGGCCACCTGGAGATTTTCATCGAGCGATTCTGCCTCCAGCGATCTTGCCTCTATGGACACGCTTTCTATTGTTGAAAAAAAGGGCAGCAATTCCGGTGCGACATCCCCTAACAAACTCCCGACCATTGCGGTCGAGGGGCTGTCGAGCATATGAGCGGCCTCGGGATTGATGAAGTTCACTCGCAGATTTTTATCAACGGTAATCAGACCCGTGGGGAGATCGGTGAGAATGCGTTCCTGGAGTCGAGTCAACTTTTCGATCGTCTCCTGTTTAAAAAGCAGTTTTTCCGTCGTGCGCGCCAGTTCCTCGGCCAGATACCCCCCGGTGGCCCCGATCACCCAAAACAGAACCCAGTAGGTACCGATAGAAAGCCAGCCCACGCTACTTCCGGTCACGAGCGCATAGGATGCCATGCTGGCCACGGTCGCACTCCAGGCTCCACGCTTTTGAAACGTCATCGCGGCCGCGAGTATCTGCACGATAAAAAAGAGCGATGCGGCTCCACCCTCCGTCCCCATCCATCTGAGCCAAACTCCGGTCAGTACCGCATCAAAGGCGATCTGCATTCCCTGAACAACAAATCCGGCGGGTAACAGGTGAAGCCCGAGCGACGTGAGGAGCGTAAATAAAAAGCTGATGGAGAGAATTCCATAGGCAGAAATGGTCGCTGGAACTGGCCAACTGGTAATGGCATTCATCAGGGCCACCGAGGATAGGGCCGCAAAGAGCACGCTGAGACGGATGAACAAGAACCACTGCAGTCGCTCGCGGCTACCCGCAACAGGAGACGAAAGCACCCATGCGTCTATAAAGCTCACGCGCTAGCCCCCTGTAGCCTTTTCCGCCAGCTGAAAAATCGGCAGATACATCGATAACAAGAGGAACGCAACGATACCGCCGACAAATACGATGAGCATCGGCTGGAGAAGTCCCGTCATCGCATCGACGGCGTCATCCACCTCATCGTCGTAGATATCGGCGACCTTTGCCAGCAGGTCGTCCAGTCTTCCGGTCATCTCACCGATAGAAATCATGTGGAGCACCATGGGCGGAAAAAATCCACCCTTCGATAGCCCATGGACGATACTTTTTCCTTCCTGGACGCCGTTTGCGGAATTTTGAACTACATCGCGAATCGCCAGGTTTGAAATGATGCGGACGCAGATTTGAAAGCCCGTTAAGAGAGGAACACCGCTCGATACCAGGGTTGCCATCGTCCTCGTGAAGCGCGCGATCGCCGATTTTTTAATTAAAGCGCCGACAATGGGTATGCGGAGCAGCCACGGATCCACGAGCCGTTGCACGTCCTTGACCTTATAGGCCGATAGGGCACCAAAAACGGAGCCCACGATGCCCAGTACCAAATAGACCCAATACGCCTGCACCCAGATGGACAGCCCGAGCACAAACTGGGTGACCTCGGGAAGTTGCGCGCTGGACTCCTTGTAGAGCTTCGACACCTCGGGGATGACCTTCACCAGCAAAAATATCAACACCGTTACTGCGACGACAAGCGTGATAAGCGGGTACATGAGTGCTTTGACCACCTTCGATTTCAGTCGCCCCAATTTTTCAAGCTGGATTCCGGCGCGTTTGAGTGATTTATCGAGTGTGCCGGAGATCTCTCCCGCCTCGACGAGCCGAATGAAGAACTCGTTAAAGACATGGGGATACTTCTGCAATGCCTCGGCTAGTCCCGACCCGGCCTCGATTTCGGACTTCACTCGGCCGAGCACCACCTTAAAAGCCGGTCTGCGCTCCTGCTGAAACAAAATATCCAGGCATTGGACGACCGGCACGCCCGAATCGATGAGCGAGGAGAACTGCCGGGTAAAAATGACCATGCCCTTGAGATCGATCACTTTCGTCAGGCTGATTTTGAACTTGAATCCGCCCCCCGAAGTCCGATCCCTCGCCTCGGAAACTTCCGAAGGACGGACGTTGAGCGCGCGGATGCGCATTTTGGCCTCGATGTCGTCGACGGCCTCGACGAATCCCGAGACCCTTTCCTTCTGACGATTGACCCCGACATAACGATACCTCATCAGGCTGCCGCCATTTTCTTCCGGAATTCCGTGATCTGTTTGATTAGATCCTCGGGATCGGGGCTATTTTCGATGGCCGTCTCCGGCAGAATCATCCGTTTTTTTGCGAGAAGCAGCAGGCTTTGATTCATCGTGATCATGCCCGATTGTTCCTGTCCCATGAGCATCGCAGACGGTATCTGAAACAATTTATTCTCCCGAATGAGATTTCGGATACTGGGTGAGGGAATGAGCACCTCGACAGCGAGCACCCGGCCCCTGACATCCGCCCGCTCGAGCAGTGACTGCGTCACGATCCCTTCGAGTACTAAAGACAGCTGCATTCGAACCTGCTCTTGCTGCTCGGCCGGAAACACCTGAACGATTCGAGTGATGGTCTGATGGGCGCTGTTGGTGTGTAGTGTCGAGAAAACTAGGTGGCCCGTTTCAGCGAGCGCGAGTGCCGTTTCGACCGTCTCCCGATCACGCATTTCCCCCAGAAGCACGACGTCTGGATCTTCCCGAAGCGCCGCCTTTAAGGCCAGGTGAAACTCCTTGGCGTCCTGGCCCACTTCGCGCTGATTGATGATGCAGCTCCTGTGCTGATGGATGTACTCGATGGGATCCTCGATGGTGAGGATGTGATAGCTCTCAGTATCGTTCAACGCATCGACCATGGCGGCAAGGGTCGTGGACTTTCCGCAGCCGGTGGCGCCCGTAATCAGCACGAGCCCCCGCGGCTTCGTCAATAAGGTGGTCAAAACAGACGGAAGCCCCAAGGTCGCGAGCTTCGGAATCTGAAACGGAATATGACGGAAGGCTCCTGCCACCGCCCCTCGCTGATAAAACACATTTCCTCGAAAGCGTGCGAGGTCTCGAATTCCGAAGGAAAAATCCAACTGCTTATCCTCTTCGAACCGAGCCTTTTGCGTATCTGTGAGAACCGAATAACAAAGATCTTTAGTATCCTGGGGCATCAGCGCCGCGGTTTTTGCGCGGAGCAACTTGCCGTGCACCCGAAACGTAGGGGGCGTGCCACTGGTGACGTGCAGATCGGATGCCTTGTTTTCTAGCATCGCCTTTAAAAGTTGTGCAAGCGTCATCATAGCTTCCTAAAATCCCCGTCGGGGCGCGAGTTGCCTAGAACCTCTTCGAGCGTCGTGTCGCCCCGGTAAAGTTTCATGATCCCCGATCGTCTCAGTGTGATCATGCCCTCCTCAATCGCGGCCAGTTTCAGCTCGTCGGCGTTGGCACCCTTTACGATCAGATTTCGGAGCCGCTCATTGAAATACATCAACTCATAAATCCCGCGGCGCCCCCGGTATCCGGTCTTGCCGCACTTGTCGCACCCCTTCCCGCGAACGGCCGTAAATCCGTCCAGCCAGTTTTCCGGAACCTCGGCCGCCATCAGATCCTCCCTGGAAACCTTAGTATCGGGTACGCGGCAGTGTTCACAATTAATTCGAATCAACCGCTGCGCCTGAACCAAAAGTAGCGATGCTGTGATTAAAAAGGGCTCGACACCCATGTGCAAAAGGCGGCTCACGGTGCTGGACGCGTCGTTAGTGTGGAGCGTGGAAAACACCATGTGGCCAGTGAGGGCCGCCTTGATGGCAATTTCGGCTGTTTCGTGATCCCGAATCTCTCCGACCATGACGATATCCGGATCTTGCCGCAGCAGACTGCGCAAGGCCGCCGCGAAATTAAGCCCGATCGCTTCCTTCATCTGCACCTGGTTGATGCCATTCATGTTGTATTCGACCGGATCCTCGACCGTTGAGATATTCACATCGGTAGTGTTGAGCGAGGATAATGCCGCGTAAAGTGTCGTCGATTTTCCACTTCCCGTCGGCCCCGTGACGAGAAGCATCCCGTAGGGTTGACTGGCCGCCCGATGAAATACTTTGAGTTGCTCCTCTTCAAAACCCATTTTTGCCAGGTCGGGGGTCGAACTTCCCTGATCCAGAAGTCGCATGACCACCTTTTCACCGAAAATCGTGGGGAGAACGGAGACGCGGATATCGATCTTTCCGGTTTTGGTACGCACCTGAATGCGACCATCCTGGGGCAGTCGTTTTTCGGAGATGTCGAGCTGGGACATCACCTTGATTCGGGCGGGAACCGCCGCCTTCACCTGCACCGGCAGCCGCATGATCTCGTGAAGCGCGCCATCGATGCGGAACCTGACGCGGCTATACTGCTCGAACGGCTCGATATGAATGTCGCTCGATTTTCGACGAATGGCCTCTAGAAAAAGTTTGTTAATCAGTCGAATCACCGGTTTTTCACCGAGCTGCTCCCCCTCGATCTCTTCTGCCCCCTGCTTGCCCACCCCGACCTCTAAACTGGAGGATGAGCCGTCATCGTCTGTGATCGGGTCGATGGCTTTCTGCAGGTCCTCGCTCCCGGCACTGTAGGCTCTTTCGATGAGCGCCTTAATTGACGATTCGGCCGCGATGAAAATGTTCACGTCCATGTTGCACATGAAACGCACGTCATCGACCGCCGAGACATTGGTCGGATCCGAGATGGCGATACTCAGACGATTATTTTCCACCCCGATGGGAACAAGCCCGTGCCGCTCGCAAAGATTTTTGGAGACCAGCTTCGCGAGCTCCGGCGACACACTCACATCGTCGAGCGAAATGGCCGTGATGCCATACTGGCGCGCCAAAAAGGTCGCCAGCACCTTTTCGTTGATATGCCCCAAGCGCACGAGAGTCGATCCCAGCCGCCCTTTGGAGCGCTGGGCCTCGGCCAGTGCTGCGCGCAGATGATCGGGTTTTACCAATCCCTGCGCCACTAAAATTTCGCCTAGCTTACCGTTAGACATGTTCCATACCGTTAGACAGGGTCAGTTCCTTATCGGTAAACGGCCGACATTCCCCAAGGAATTCGAGGAGTTAGTAATGCTATGCGTTACGACGGACCATCCAACCTGTCCGTTCTGAATCATTGACATAAACACATAAAAACAGTATTCTGTTTTTAAGGTAAATTAGCATGAAAGATAGAATATCCATGAGTCTGGGGGACCCACGACTTCTCAGACTCCTCAAGTTAGAGGCGCAGGAACAGGGAACTAGTATGAAACAAACGCTGATCCGGGCTCTGGAAAGTTATTTTGCGCATCGGCTGGAGACAAAAGCATTGCAGCGCGCTGCGGAAGCAGCATTTGATGAATGGAACAACGTACTCGATTCTGAGTATGACAAGTTATGAATCCCGGCACACTCGTCTTGGTTAAGTTTCCATTCACTCATCTGGATACGTTAAAAAAAAGGCCAGCACTGGTTTTGAAAACAGTTGCACTTACGACAACGGTGCAGATTCTTACAGTAGCGATGATAACCAGCAAAACCGATGGACTTCGTCTAGAGGGCGATTACCTCATTAACGATTGGAAGTCCGCTTCGTTACTCCACCCGAGTCTGCTTCGACTGTCCAAGGTCGCAACAATCGATCTGGAGATTATCGATCGGGAGTTGGGGCAAATGACCACTGCTGATTTGAAATCGGTCAAGGCACTTTTCAAGACGTTTTATCGATTTTGGCTGTAGGAGTGCCCAGAATCTACTGGTGACTCAGCCGCCCAATCGCGGTGTCAATAACCACCCCACCACAGACCAATTGGTTGTTTTGTAGATTGTGTCCTGAAGAGCTTTCCGAACGACTTAGAAAAACCAAATTTCGGGTGACTTCGGCTCCCCACACTGCCCTATTTGTGACTCGGCTGCCCAATCGGGCTATCGATAACCGGGGTCTGTGAAATTCCGAGTAAATCGTATTGACACGGAATTTTCATATCTTCAATCTCTACCGCCCACACATCGCCAAGGTCTTTTGCCGGAGCGCTCAGGTTCATGCGTTTAGCGACGATTTCGGCGCCGGTGGGGTGTAGATAAAAGCCGGCGAGCGGCGTGTCAGCGTGTTTTTGTTTCGGATCCTTCGACGGAGCGGCGTACATCTGCCCCAGAATGACGGCCCGAACCTTTTTATCGGGTCCTTTAAGTTTTATCGCCTCGTCCGCGGCACGCTTTTTTCGTTCATCCCCGTTTGCCACGATCTCAGTTTTCGCCTCGATGCCATCGAAGCCGGCAAGTCCGAGCGCGGATTTCTGAGCATTCGCATCCACATTCGGTCTATCCGGCCAGAGAGTCCGAACGATCGTCTTTTTTCCACCCATTTTTTTAGCCAAAAACTTTCGAAGCTCCCCTTGAGACAGCACGCCGTCACGCTTTTCAATTTTATCCACCTCATTGAATACCTTTTCCTTGCAGTACAGCTCTGCCAACCAGTAAAGAATCGGCTCCTGCTGGATACCGGAAATTTTGGTGTGTTGGCTCGTCTCATCAAACTCACAACTGGCCACCAAACCTCCGATTTTAGCCTGAACACAGGCCCTCCCGCTAAAACAGGCTGACAATACTTTCGGATGTTTTTCGACTGCACGCAAAATAGGGAGAGTCTCAAATACGTACTCGTTCGAGTCGTCGCCGGGTTCGACTTCCAGAACCTGTGCGCCAATCGGCAACCGCCAGGGGTCCATCTTTCCCAGGCCGATTTTCTTCAGGTCACCTTTATTGGAATCCAGATAGTGTTTTCCCGCAATACTCAAACCGTGCGAAGAGATAAAAATCGGGATCTGGGCGTCGAGCCCGGAAAGCCGCGCCTTCACCATTGCCTCGGACGCATCATCCATCCGAATCACCGTGTTACCGCAACCCTTCATCTGCTTTTCGAAATTCATGCAGCTCGTTTCGATGAGCCGGTCGGAGGGATAGCACAAAAGCACCACTGTTCGCGCGTGGAGTGCGCCGTGAGTGACCAAACCTAAAAACATCAGAAGTCTCATTTGCCCTTACTTTCGATTTCAGAAATAGACTCGACGAGCGACCTGCCCGTCATTTCGCTGGGCTGCTTAACGCCCCACAACGCCAGAATGGTCGGTGCTATATCACAGAGCCGACCGCCCGATTTTAATTTTAACTTCCGTTTTGTATCAACGACAACTAAGGGTACCGGAAGTAGCGTGTGCGACGTGAGTGGCTGACCATCATCGCCCCTCATCTTTTCGCAATTCCCATGGTCGGCGGTCAAGATCCCGATTACCCCGTTCGCCTCGATCCAGGCCACAATTTTTCCAAGGCATTCATCCACCACCTCGAGCGCGGCGATCGCGGCGGGCATAACGCCGGTATGGCCCACCATATCGGGATTGGCGAAATTCACCAAGACGAACTGGTAACCCTTTTCCAGTTCCTCGAGCAGTTTTTCCGTCACCTCGCGCGCCGACATCTCGGGCTTTAGATCGTACGTCTTCACATCACGCGGCGAATTTACGAGTACACGGGTCTCGCCGGGAAAAGCGGCCTCGACTCCGCCATTAAAAAAATAGGTGACGTGCGCGTATTTTTCGGTCTCGGCAATCCGGAGCTGTCGCCAGCCCCTTTTTGCCACAATCTCGCCCAGGGTGCTCGGTACGGCTGGTTTTTCAAAGGCCTTCGCCAGCCCGAGCGACGCCTCGTATGGTGTCATGCAAACAAACCCCGAGAGCTTTGGCATTTCACCATGCTCGAAGTCCGAAAAATCGGCTTGCGTCAGAGCGCGCGCAAGTTGTTTGGCCCGATCCGCCCGGAAATTAAAGAAGAATACTCCGTCGCCGACTTTTACTCCCCGGTAACTCTCGCGAACTCCGGGCTCCAAAAACTCATCGGTCACGCCTGGGTAACTGGCCTCCACATATTCCGATGCGCTACTAAAGCCATTACCCTCGGCGCGCACAATTGCACCGTAGGCGCGGGCAGTTCGATCCCAGTGTTTATCCCGGTCCATCGCAAAAAATCGACCCGATACTGTGGCAATTTGCCCCACACCGATCTTTTGGCAATAGTCCTGGACCGTTTTTACAAAATGGCGTCCAGCCGTTGGGCTCGTATCTCTTCCATCCGTAATGGCGTGTATCCAAACCCTTTCCACCGCGTTCACTTTAGCAAAATCAAGCAACGATAAAAGGTGGCTGATATGGGAATGCACTCCCCCGTCCGAAACGAGTCCCACAAGATGCAAAGCTCCGCTGGCCGACTTCACCTTTTGGGCCAGATCCAGTGATACCGGGTTTTTATAAAAAGAGCCGTCCTCAATCGAGCGACTGATCAGGGAAAAATCCTGAAAGACGATTCTCCCCGCTCCGATATTGAGGTGGCCCACCTCGGAGTTTCCCATGAAGCCGCCGGGCAATCCAACGTAGGACTCCGAGGCGTTTAGCGTGTCATGAGGGTACTGTTTCAAAAGACGTTGGTAGGTGGGCATCTGGGCATTTGCCACTGCGTTCCATTTTGTTTCCGAGTTCACGCCGAAACCATCCAGGACTATCAGAATTACCGGGACTATCGGGATTATGGGGACTACGGGGAGAACAGACGACGGTTTCATGGCCACCAGAATACCAAAAATAGATTGAAAATTGGACCCTTTATGCATACTTTTTGGGTTCATCATTTCTTTAAGAAAATCCGCGGGGGAGATGTGATTGGATATTCGCTGACGGACGAGCAGTTGCAGCTTCAGGAGATGGTTCGCAAATTCGTGGATAAGGAAGTCCTACCGGTCGCCGCTAAATACGACGAATCGGGCGAGTTCCCCCACGACATCATTAAAAAGGCATGGGAACTGGGCATCATGAACACCGTTGTGCCTCAAAAATTTGGCGGCATCGGACTGAGCGCCGTCGATGATGTGATCATCAACGAAGAGACCGGCGCCGGGTGTCTCGGAATGACCACGTCCATCTCGGTCAACAACCTAGCGCTCTACCCCATACTGCTTTTCGGCACCGATAAACAGATTGAAGAGTTTGTAAGTCCATTTCTCAAGGCTCCTAAACTGGCAAGTTTTTGCCTCACCGAGCCCGGCTCGGGCTCCGATGCCGGTTCACTTACCACGCATGCAAAAGAGGACGGGGATCATTTTATCGTCAATGGCTCCAAGATGTGGATCACCAACGCCGGATTTGCCAGTCAGTTCACCGTTTTTTGCACGGTAAATAAAGATCTAAAAACCAAGGGGATCCTTTGCTTGGTAATTCCCGCCGACGCCAAGGGCATCGTGCTGGGTAAGCCCGAGAACAAGATGGGCCAGCGCGCGAGCGACACACGGGCCATTACCTTCGAAAATGTCCGAGTACCCAAAAGTCACTTAATAGGAAAGATGGGCGAGGGGTTTAAGGTCGCCCTGGCCACGCTCGATCACACGCGCCCGCCAATCGCTGCGGGAGCGGTCGGAGCCGCGCGCGCGGCCATGAATCATTCCATTGGCTACGCAAAGGTTCGCAAACAGTTTAACCAGCCGATAGCCAATTTTCAGTCGATTCAGTTCATGCTAGCCGACATGGCTACGCAGATAGAGGCGGGAAGACTTCTCTGTTATAAGGCCGCCTGGCTGCTCGATCAGGGACAAAGGGATCAGGCAAATCTTCTCTCCGCGCATGCCAAGCGTTTCAGCGCCGACATGGCGATGCTGGTCGCCACCGACGCTGTGCAGATTTTCGGGGGCTATGGCTACACGAAAGACTACCCAGTTGAAAAGATCATGCGCGACGTAAAGCTGGTGCAAATCTACGAAGGCACCTCTCAGGTGCAACGAATCGTCATCTCTCGCTATTTGCTGAAAGATTAGGAACATTTCATGAATATTTTTGTCATCCTCAAACAGGTTCCCGATACCGAGACCAAGATCCGCTTAAAGGCGGATAAATCGGGGATAGAAACGGGCGACGTGAAATGGATAGTCAGCCCCTATGATGAGTTTGCCATCGAAGAAGCGCTCCGGGCGAAGGCCGCCTTAAAAACCGGGACCGTCACCGCGCTGACCGTTGGGAACGACCGGGTCACCGACGCTCTGCGAACAGCGCTCGCCATGGGCGCCGACAGTGCCATTCATGTAAAGTCGGAAACCCAATGCAATGTGATGATCGCACGCGCTCTCGCCGAGGTTTTAAAGAGGGACAATGCCTCGGTAGTCTTTTCGGGAAAACAGGCCATCGATGACGACCAGGGCGTCGTCTTTAACTACGTCGCCGAGCTCCTCAACTGGCCGTCGACATCGACGGTGTCCAAGCTGGAGTTTGCAGCGGATGGACAGACGGTAGCCGTGGAACGGGAGATCGACAGCAGCACGCGCCACCGGATCAGTATGCCACTCCCGTGTGTTATCGCGATGACCAAAGGGGTGAACGCTCCTCGCTACGCTTCGCTCCCGGGAATAATGCAGGCCAAAAAAAAGCCGGTTAAGATTTATTCGCCGGCCGATTTAGGCCTCACCGAAGAAAACTTTCTTCGCGATTATGATTACTCCTTACCTCCCGATCGAAAGGCCGGGATTAAACTTACCGGTGACATGCCAGCGCAAGTCACCGAGTTGGTGAAGCGGTTGCGCGAAGAGGCCAAGA
The DNA here is from genome assembly GCA_964603655.1 of uncultured Pseudobdellovibrionaceae bacterium. GTDB lineage: Bacteria > Bdellovibrionota > FAC87 > UBA2466 > UBA2466 > JACPWY01. Next base: position 36,512 of record CAZRVZ010000005.1, read on the forward strand.
TTATTTAAAAGGGTTATTTGATAGGGGCTATCTAAATTTTTACTGAGTTCGATCTATATTTTGCGAGGTCCGCATGAATGCATTCATCATTGCTGAGCACCAAGATGGAAAACTAAAGAGAGTCACGGCCGAGCTAGTTGCCGAATTTGGCAGACAAGCCGTTTCCGCTACTGTTTTGGTGCTTGCCAGTGGCGAAACCCAGGCCATCACAGAGGCGCTGGGTAAAGCTGGCGCATCCAAAGTAGTCGTTTTGGAGCACGAATTGCTCAAAGTTTATTCGACCGAAGGGTATGCCAATGCTGCCCATGCTTATTTGGCAACAGTATCCCCCGACGTCATTGCAGCCGGTGGACAGGGCAAGGACTTCATGCCACGACTCGCCGCCAAATTTGGCGTGGGCATTGCCAACGATTGCACGGGCTTCACCGTTTCGGAGTCCAAAGTCACGATTCGTCGCCCGGTCTATGCCGGAAAATGCGCAAAGAGCGTGGAATTCCTGAAAACACCCGCCATTTTTACTTTACGGCCTAATGTTGTTTCGGCTGAGGGGTCGTCTAAAACCGCGACCATCGAGAAAGCTGCCGCCTCTCCGGGGACCATTCGCACAAAGGTGGTCGAGGTTATGGCGGCCCAAACAAAAAAGGTAGAACTCACTGAGGCCGATGTGATTATCTCCGGTGGGCGATCCTTAAAGAGCGCGGATAATTTTAAAATCCTGCACGCCTGTGCCGGCGTGATCGGTGCCGCGGTCGGAGCTAGCCGTGCCGCGGTCGACGCAGGTTATGCGCCCCATGACATGCAGGTGGGACAGACCGGAAAAACGGTCAGCCCTAAACTCTACATCGCCTGCGGCATATCGGGCGCCATCCAGCACTTGGCCGGCATGCGCACCTCCAAAGTCATCGTCGCTATCAATAAGGATCCCGAGGCCCCCATTTTCCAAAAAGCGGACTACGGTATCGTCGGAGATCTTTTTGAGGTAGTGCCGCTACTCACCGAAGAATTTAAGAAAATCAAGGCACAGGGGTAGGAAAGTCGACAGGCTATTCTTATTTGTAGCCATTTTTTTCCACTTTCCCGCTTCTGCTCATTATGATTATGAACAGTTGATTTTTTTGAATGGGATCGAGTTTGGAAAGTAAGAAAAGGCAAAAAAGCGTTCTTAGGATGTTTAAGCCTCGTAGGCTTGTCTGTCCTCACCTGCGCCTTTATAGAACCCAATTGGCTTGAAATAACTCACCATCGGATCGCGTCCAATATTGTCTCTCCCGTTAAGATCGCCCACCTCACAGACCTTCATATGCATACCGAAGGAATCGTGGCCGGCCACATTCTAGAAAGTTTAAATCGCGAGCGACCTGACCTGATTGTGATTACGGGGGATACGCTAGACAACCTTCACGACATTCCTACTATCCTGGTCTCACATCGACTGAAAGAAAACTTATCGCAAAATACCCCAGGGAATCAATTGCGGTTTTTCTACAAAAAGAAAAGGCACAGCTGGCAACGTTTAACAAATTCAGCCGAGATGCCGAGAACGATGAAAGTGATG
>CAZRVZ010000006.1:0-19573 GCA_964603655.1 uncultured Pseudobdellovibrionaceae bacterium
GAAATTCAAGTGTCATTTTGCATTTTTATAGACGATAAAATGGTTATGTGATCTGTGTAATTTTTTTGGGGCGCCGTTTAAAATACTTAATTTTGGCGCTGTTTCAAAAGATTGTGGCTAAATTCGGGGAAGAACAACTAGCATCAGGCTAGTTGTGGGCCCTGGAATTTTCCCCTTCCGCACTATATCGACGAGAAGTGGGATAATAGCCACAATCTTTTGCAACAGCGCCTTCCAAAAACACAACACCTGTCCTATTGATCGTATTCCCGATGAATCGAAGGACACCAGCTAAGTTCTAGGGTAAAATAATTACAGCAAATGCAGGCACCTGCCAACCGTTAGAAAAACGTCATTAACACACAATACCAATGAAGCTCACCGTTATTATTCCCTGTTACAACGAAGAAAAATCAATCCTTGATGTGCTCGGCAAGATTCGGGCGGTGAAAATTGGTGACGAGTCTCACGAGGTTTCTAAAGAAGTCATTGTTATTGATGATGGGTCCAAGGATCGCAGTGCGCTACTTCTCAAGGCTCATCCCGAGCTTTACGATGTGGCCATTTATAGGTCCAAGAACGGGGGCAAGGGGGCTGCCGTTAAGGCGGGGCTTCTTGCAGCCACGGGTGACTATGTTCTCTTTCAGGATTCCGACTCGGAATACGATCCGTTCGAGTATCCCAAATTGTTATTTCCGGTGCTCAATTACGGTAGTGACATGGTGGTGGGCAGTCGTTTCCTGGCGCCACAGATAATGCGTGTCCATTACCTTTACAATCAGCTAGGAAACCGGGTGCTTACTTTCTTTTTTAATGTGCTGTTCAATACGACGTTCACCGATATTTATAGCTGCTATTTGCTGTTTCGTAGAGACTTAGTCAGCCCACAAGATTTGGTAACGATGGGTTTCCAGCAACAGGCCGAGATTCTCTGTCACTGTGTCCGCAATGGGCGCTCATTTTACGAGGTGGCCATCACCTATCACGGTCGCACCCAAGCCGAGGGCAAGAAAATTAAGGCATACCATATTTTTGGAGTAATCTGGACGATCATTTGCGGTCGCTGGCAGAGCCGATTTCGAAAGCGGGTAGTTTCCTCTAACTCGTCTCAACCGCCGTCAAAATCCATCGAATCGGTCCGCGCTCGTTGACAAATTTTCCAGCTCTGAACCCCCGGCCGTCAATACTTTCTTCCCGGTCAGAGTACTAGCGCTGCGTTCCCAACCCCGCATAACCGCTTGGCGGTTCTTAACGCGGTGTCATCATTGCTGATAATCGGGTCTGATACTTCTTTCGTGATGAACTGTAGGTCAGATTGGTTCCATCGCTCGCCAGGTCCCATCGCAACGTGATGTCGGGTTGATCCCAATAGATCCTGGCCGCAGTGGCGGAAATATTCCCGCCCCCAAAAAGCGTCCCATCATCCATAATATCCCGAATCGTGCCGAAACCCGGGAAGACATCGTGTTTCTCCCATTCCGCTTCGGACATCTCGGCCAATAGACAATCCTCATTGATATACTCCTCAAGATTGAGCAGAAGTTTGTCACCGGAGGCATCCTGATAGACATCGACCTCGGCCGGGCATGTCACCGTATGGTTCGGGACCTCAATCTTGATCATGCCTTTCCAGAGCCCGGCCAAATAGGCTCCGAAAACGGAATGCGAAACGAGCAAAAACGCCAATAACAGCTTCATGAGTGCCTCCTAATGGTTGAAGAATTTCAATTCTGCCAACACTGGCGTCTATTGAAATACACAGCGCATTAAGGGCTCGCCCTATGATCGGTATTCGGTGATACGCCGTTTTTCTAAGGACTCCAGTTTTCTCAAGGCCGACTTTAACCAGGAGAGTTGTGTTCTCACCCGTTTTTCCAGCGACCAACCGATAGGAGTCTCGGTGGTAAACGAATGGCCCGTGTACAATCGAAAAAGAAACGCATCGAACGTGGTCCCTTGGGCATATACCGCGTTCCCGTTTCCCTCTGGATAGCTCACGACTCCGTTCACGGCCCGATCTCCATAGATACTTTTCCAATTACAGACCTCGATATCCCGGGGGAGCCCTTGCATCATCAGCGGACCCATTCGTGTTTTGCGATCGGGCTGGGTTTCGTAAAGATAGGCGGTGCGTGGGTTGTCCGATTTTTTCCAACCCTCGTCCTCCCAGTCCGGGGGGATTTCGTGCATATCAAGGGTCATGGCGAAGCGAACTCCGTTTTTTTTGAGCCAATCCATAACTAATCGGGCTTCAGGATTCCGGCTCTGCTCGAAAAAGTGCCGGTTGATATTTTCGCCTCGACCATTGCCTGCCCGATTTGTCTCGAATCCCGACGGATTCAGGCACGGTAATACATAAAAACGAATCCCATGAGAAAATTGCCCTGCATCATTCTCCAAAAAATCGAGCAATGCGTAGACTCCTGCCGGCTCATCACCGTGCGCACCGCCCGATAGCAAAATATTGATGCGCCCGGAGTCCATAGGGGACAGTGGTTCGGCAGGTGGAAATGTGACTACATAGGAATTGTAGGTTGCCTGCCTGTCCGAAATGACCCCGATACGCTCAGACTTGGCCCCTTTGACGCTTAAGATACGTCGCTCAATCTCGCCGTAGGATCGGACATTCGATCGAACAGTGGATCGCACAGGAGTTGCCGGCAGAAGGCCGAGTGTAATTTGGGAGAGTGATGCCAACGAGACAATCACAAGTAATCGTAGGGATGAAGCCACCATTTCCGGGACGCTACACAACAAACGGAGTCGAGTCACTGCCAGCCTGCTTCACCCGGGATGCTAGCCTCCCATCAGTTTTCGGAGTTTGGTCTCGGAGATCTCTTGCGTGCCTAGTTCCCGGGCCTTTTCGAGCTTGGAACCGGCATCGGTGCCTACGACGAGATAGCTCGTTTTTTTGCTGACGGCTGCCGATACCTTGCCGCCGTGCGAACGGATGAGGGCTTCGCAATCGGGCCGCGAAAGAGTGGGGAGCGTTCCCGTCACGACGAAGACCAAGCCCTCGAGCTGGCGACCTCCCGCCGCTTGAACCGACTTTGCTAACCGGATCTCCTTTTGAAGAAGCTTGATCTCGCGCCTGTTTTTTTCATCGCTCAAAAAATGGACAATCGACTGGGCAACGGTTGGACCAACCTCGTCAACGCGCATCAGATCCTCAACTCCGGCCTGAATCAATTTATCCAGGGATCCCAGATGACTCGCCAAGAGTTCTGCTGTTCGTTCACCGACGAGCCGAATGCCCAGCGCGAAGATCAGGCGATCCAGCGTTCCCTCGCGACTTTTATCAATGGCGCAAATTAGCTTTTCGCTGGAGCGCTCGCCCTGGCGCTCGAGTTTCAGGAGATCGGACGCTTTTAGCAGGTAGAGATCCGAAAAACGAGAGACAATGCCGGCCTCCATGAGGGCAGCGATCCATTTATCCCCCAGACCTTCGATGTTCATGGCGCGCTTTGATGCGAAATGGCTGAGCCCCTCGGCAAGACGGGCGGGACAGACGGCGTTCTGACACCGGTGAGCGGCTTCATCCTCTTCGCGAAAGATGGGCCCGTTGCAGGCGGGGCACTTTTTGGGGAAAACAATCGGGACCTCGGTCCCCTTTCGTTTTTGGGTGATGACCGACTCGATGTCGGGGATGACGTCACCGGCGCGCTTCACGACGACTGTATCGCCCACGCGAAGATCCAGCTGGCGAATCTGGTCCTCGTTATGGAGTGCGGCGCGTTTGACGAAAACACCACCAATCTCCACCGGTTCCAGCTCGGCCACCGGGGTAATGGCACCGGTCCGGCCGACCTGAAACGTAACGCTCAAAAGCCGGGTATGGGCCTCCATCGCCTTGAACTTAAATGCAACCGCCCAACGAGGCGATCGGGCAATGGTTCCAAGCTCTCGTTGGTGCTTGAACTGGTTAATTTTAAGGACGATGCCGTCGATCTCATACGCAAGAGACTGGCGACGGGATTCCAATGACCGGTAGTAAAGCTCGATCTGCTCGAGCGAATCCACGATTTCATGGAGCGGGCTCGTCGGAAGTCCCCACTCAGTGAGCTGCTCCAAGAGATCCCTCTGGGAATCAATTCCGAGGCGCTGCGTACTCGAAACTCCGTGGCAAAAAAGATCTAGGCGCCGTCTGGCCGCTATTTTCGGATCGAGTTGCCGGATACTCCCGGCCGCAGCGTTTCTTGGGTTAGCAAAAAGTGGCTCGCCATTTCGGGCTCGCTCGGCGTTGATCTTTTGAAAGTCGTCTTTCATCAGGATAACCTCGCCGCGTACATACAATACATCCGGAATCACCGATGCCTGCCCGCGTAGTTTCAGGGGAACACTCCGAATCGTTCTTACATTCTCGGTCACATCCTCACCCGTTTCACCATCTCCCCGGGTCGCGGCGGTTCGAAGAATGCCTCCTTCATAATGGAGTTCCATGGCAAGTCCGTCGAATTTCGGCTCGGCAACCACCGTGAAGTCCTGACCGATTCCCTCCTGCCAGCGCGCGAAGGTCGCCTGCATTTCGCTCGGGCTGTAAACATTGGCCAGGCCGAGCATGGGCTCAGGGTGACGATGCTTCTTGAATGCCTGAAGTGGCTCACCGCCTATCTTCTGAGAAGGGGAGGCGGGGTCGACGAGCTCGGGGTGAGCCGCTTCTAATTTTAGCAACTGACTAAACAACCGATCGTACTCGGCATCGGACACAAGGGGGCTATCTAGCACGTAATAGCGAAAATCGAGCTCCCTGATTTCTGCGCGCAGGTTCTCGATTTGGGTTTGTACCTTGTTAGCCATGTTGGCCGAACCGGAGTCTCGCGACTCGGAAGGCAGCTTCGATTACTATGTGGCTACTCATTTTGGACTTGCCCAGTTTGCGATTCTCAAAATGGATGGGAATCTCGACGACATTCAATCCGAGCTGGTGGGCGCGGTATTTGAGTTCCACCTGAAACGCGTACCCGCGTGAACGGATGGTCGAGTAATCGATGCACTCGAGCGACTTCATCTGCCAGGCCGTGAATCCTCCGGTGATATCGGAAAAGGGCAGTTTCAACAGGGAGCGGGCATAGCAGTTTCCGCCACGACTGATTCCGGTACGAATGATGGACCAACCTGAAGTCCCCCCCCCTTCCATGTACCGCGCGCCGATCACGAGATCGTGACCCTCGAGGGCTGAAAGCATGCGAGCCACATCCTTGGGTGAGTGAGAAAAATCGGCGTCCATCTGGACGACTTTGCCATAGCCCCGCTCCCGGGCCCAGCCGAAACCGGCGATATAGGCGCCGGCAAGGCCATCCTTTCTGGCCCGCTCCAGCAAAAACACGCGACCCGACGGGATGAGTTTGGCAGTAACGATATGGGCGGTCTGGTCCGGGGAGTTGTCGTCCACGACGAGTAGATCCGCTAAAGGGGCCGTTTCCAGAACGGCGCGTACGACCGCCTCGATGTTTTCCTTTTCGTTATACGTCGGAATGATGACGAGTGTTTCGTTCACAATGGCATCACAGTAATATTACAGGCCATCACAGCACCAACTCGGTAAACCGCAGGCCGTGGCTCTCAGCCACCTCAGGGTGAACCAACTGGCCATGGTAGGTATTAAATCCCTTTTTAATGGCCGGATTTCCGGCTGCCTTTTCGGCGCCCTTATCGGCTAATTGAAGCGCATATTTTATCGTCACGTTAGTAAGCGCGTAGGTCGACGTCCGTGAGACGGCTCCCGGCATATTGGTTACGCAGTAGTGAATCACACCGTCGACGAGGAATGTCGGGTTTTCGTGCGAGGTCGGTCGGCAGGTTTCCGTACAGCCACCCTGATCGACCGCCACGTCGACCAGTACGGAACCCGGTGCCATCTGCGATACGGTGCGTTTGGAGACCAGCTTTGGGGCACGAGCCCCCGGAATGAGAACCGCGCCGACCACGAGATCGGCATGCGTCACACTCTCTTCGATGGTATCCATATTCGACATTAGGGTTACGAGACGACCGGGCAGGACGTGTTCCAAATATTCCAACCGATGCGGGTTGACATCCAGGACCGTCACCGCCGCCCCCATGCCGAGCGCCACCTTGGCCGCATTGGTGCCGGCCACGCCGCCCCCCAGGACAACTACTCGCCCGGGCATGACGCCAGGAACTCCGCCGAGTAAGATTCCCTTTCCGGAATTGTCGCGATCCCAACTGCTTTGAAGGTAGTAAGCGCCCACCTGAACGGCCATTCTACCCGCCACTTCGCTCATCGGGCGCAGGAGCGGCAAGCTGCCGTCGGCCTCCTGGATAGTTTCATAGGCAATGCCAGTCACCTTCTGTTCCAATAAAATTTCGGTCAGTTTTTTCTCCGCCGCCAAATGGAGATAGGTAAAGAGGGTGAGGTTGGGTCTGAGGAATTTGAACTCAGGTTCCAGCGGCTCCTTTACCTTAACGACCAGGTCGGCTGTCCACGCGTCTTCGGCGTTATTCACCAAGGTTCCGCCCGCGCGGGCGAACTGCTCGTCGAGTATGCCACTCCCGATGCCGGCCCCCATTTGCACGATGACCTTATGCCCGTGGCTCGTGAGCGCCCGCACTCCGGCCGGAATGAGACCCACCCGATTTTCCCGATTCTTAATCTCTTTTGGCAGCCCAACGATCACTCGATCCCCCTCACTTTGCGTCAAACAAGATATCTAATATATCATTTGAGTCTATTTCAACTTCACCCTTTTCATCCGAAGAAAAAACCACGCGACCGCGCAGCTTTCCACCCGCAAGCCGCACCCACGAATCCACGAGTGTACCATGGTAGTAACGACCCCGTTTATCGACTAAACGGCACCTGGCCCTAGACTCTAGCGCCTTATCTATCTTTTCGACAATTTGGTACACCGGCGGAGGTTTATCACAAGGGGTAATGGGTGGCAAAAACGCTGCTAGCTTGGAGGTGGCTTTATGACCGAGGCACAGAAAGCCCCAGAATTTCTGGAATCCCCTTTTGCCAGGATAGGCAACGAATTCCTTCGTACTCCTTGGCACTTTCATCCCGGGACAAAACAAAGAATTCGGCGCCTTTGAAGGCATCGCGAAGTCGCGAGATGACCTTGACATGTTTCTCCTGAATCTGATCAGTGGACTTGATTTCAATGACGGCCTGGCGGTGTCCCGGGCGATCGACGATGAGATCGACCTCATCGTTATTTGCAAGCCTTAGAAATGAAAAAAGAAAATCCTTCCCGGCGTATCGGGCCCGGCGCTGAAGCTCCTGAATCACGAAGTGCTCGAACAGGCTGCCGTAGGCAAAATGGGTGGGGCCGAAAGGCTGGTCCACGATTCTCTGCAGGGCGCGCAAAACCCCCGTATCGAAGAGATAAAACTTAGGTGATTTACCTTGCGCTTTCCTGACCGACTGATCGTAAGCCGGTAAGGTGAACCCGAGCAGCGTGTCCTCCAAAATTTGAAAATAGGTCTTCACCGTCTGATCGGAAACGCCGACACCGGTCGCGATGTTCGAGTAGTTGACGATCGACCCGCTGGTTTGAGCCGCCACCTGCAGAAACTTCGTGAACGGCTCCAATTTTCGAATGACCTGCTCCTCGGCAATCTCCTCCTTGAGGTAGGTTGTGATGTAGCTTCGTAAATAGAGAACCCGGTCCGCATTAGAGTTCTGGTTCCAGATATGAGGTAGTCCTCCAAAAGTTAAATGGAGATCGAGATTAAACTGAGTGCCGAGTTCCTCGCTGGTGAGCGGAAAAAGGTGGTAAGTAAAGGCCCGCCCCGCGAGCAGATTGGCCGCGCCGCGCTTGAGTTTTCGGACACTCGATCCCGTCAGGATGAACTTTGCTTTGCGTCGGTCGATAAGGCTTTGGGAAACGTCCAAAAGTTTTGGGGCCTTTTGAACCTCATCAATAAAGATCCATTTTCCAGCTGACACCGCAGCTTCAATTTGCGCGACGAGGTCCTTTAAACCCAAGGTCGCCTCTTCGGCGCGCAGTGGATTTAAGAGATCGATTTCGAAAACCTCGTCAAATACCTCTCTCGGTTCGATGAGCTGTCGAATCAGAGTACTCTTACCGGTTCCACGGGCCCCGAAAAGGAAAAAACTGTTGGAATTTGATGGGGTTAGTGACCGCTTATACATACTTCGAATAATTCGATAAAATTCGAAGTGTGTCAAGGGGCGAGAAGGACTAAGAGGGTAGGGGTGCACAACGTGATTATGCGATTTTCAGTGGCGGCCCGCCGGCACCTCCCGCCCCGGGGAACTCAGGGGGGAATACTTCTGGTAGCCGACAGGCAAGCTGCCATCGGCCTCCTGTTAGTATTATTCTCAAAATCTAACTCAGGTAGAGCGAAGTGGATACCCCATTCTGGGAAATCACTAACGTATGGGGAGGGTAAAAACCATGCTTATCGGGTTGTCACATAACGGGTTCTCAAAGCGCGGCAAGATGCGTCTTAATGTCACGAAATGGATTCGCCGCGAGCGCGTGCAATGACTTCGAGAATGGCTCTTCCCAAGCCTTCGAAAAGGTATAGCCCCTCGGTTCGGCAGAGAGTTTGAAATTCTTCTAAATATGGCCGGGCCGAACCGGACCCGTTATGTGACTACCCGATAAGCAGAGTAAAAACATTCAACTGACGATCTTAGTGCTTGATATTTTTAACTATTTTGCTATACTCATTTTGATATGCTTGCAGCGCAAATAAAAACTAGTATATATACATATCAGTTTTTATTTGCTATGCTTATATACCAGTACAGCGGTGCGCTTGAAAAAATGTCTTAAATGTCTGCAATCTTTGGAACCAAGCACCCTCGAGCGATATGGACTCCATGAGAATTGCTTTACTTCTTGGTTCGGACTTAAGGAACCGGAAGAGTTTACTGGGATAGAACGCAGATCAGAGAGTGGGGCTCCAAAGACCCCTGACAAGACGAAGGGATGGAATACCAGTTTCTTCCATGGAAAGTTTAGAAAGTATTCTGCCATACTTTCAGGGGAATCCTACATCTTCAAGATGAAACAGGAAGATGCACCTGAGCTGCCGGAAGTGGAATTCGTCAGCAATCAAATAGCCAAATCGGTTGGACTTCCAGTCCCCGATTTTTACAGCATCGAGTTCTATGGAGAGAGAACCTTTGTCACGAAGAATTTCGTCAAGAAGTCCACAAACTCTACCTTGAACCATATCAATCACTATCTTGGAGATAGCAGCCGTTACGACTGTGAAACAATCGCCCATGTCATTCTTTCGCAAACGACTCGACCCTATGATGTAGATGTTTTCGTGAAAGCGTGTCTTTTTGATTCTCTGATCGGCAATCACGATCGCCATGGTAGAAATCTCGCTTTTGTGGTCACACCAAAGGGGATTTCTCTTGCTCCCATTTATGACAATCCATCGGCTCTGGGCATTGAGGAAGGAGAGATTTTGCAGGCGCAGTTTGAGCCCAGGGGAAAGATATGGACGAAGAATTCCACCGAACCTACGGCAAGTGACTACGTTGAAGAGTTCTACCGATTGGGCCAGGAGGATGCGGTAAGGGATTTTTTCGGGAGAACGAATCTCAAGAAAATTCTCCGCCTGATTCAAGAAAGCTCGTGTTCACCTTTGATGAAAGGAGCCTTGAGCACTCTTGTCTCTCGACGATACGAGGAAATGAAAAATGCAATTAAACAGAGATCCAGACCAGCTTGAAGTCTTTTCGGAGACTAAGCGGCGAAAAACACTTGTTGGAATCCTCATCTTTGAGCCTAAAGCTAAGATTTGGGAATTTAAGTACGACAAGAGCTATCAAAAATCAAAGACTGCGATTCCAGTTGGACCGGAACTAAACCTAAGGAAACCGGCTCATCGATCAAACAAACTATTCCCCTCTTTTTTGGACAGAATTCCATCGAAGGTAAATCCCGCCTATGAAGAGTATTGCCAGTCACAAGGCATTTCACCAACGGAGAAGAACCCAATTACTCTCTTGACGACCATCGGAAGGAGAGGCCCTTCTACATTTGTCTTTGAGCCTGTTTTCGCTGAGACAGATGGAAAGGTGGCTGAACAACTCAAGAAGATTTCAAACGAACTCAATCTGTCACAGTGGGATATCGCCAATGCCTTCGACTTGACCCAACTAACTGTTCAGAGGGTATTGAATGGGAAAAGCAAAGATAAGAATATTTTAAAGATGATCGACATTTTTTTGAATTTTCCTGAGATAGCGCTTTGGCAGCTCAATAGAACGAGCAAGCGATTACCAGCAGAGACCGCCGCCAAACTTACCGATCATTTTTCGAATCTAGAGCGCAGCGCAAGTGGTTGAGTCGGTAAAGTCCGTGGTGTGACCGAGGTGAGGCTCTTACTGCAAGGCGTAACCGAACACTCCTTCAAAGGCGATACCGGCGCATTCACTGCTTATCTGGGTCATGAAGTGATCTCCGTTTCCGGGATTGTAGCAGCGGTACACGGGGGGGCCGTTATTATAGGTATAAATATGGCCGACGACGCCCAGGCTTAAATAGCCCTCGCAATTGCTATTCCTCGTTAAGAGGGTGAGGTTGGCGTTGCTGGGATTTCGACACGAATAGAGCGGCGTGCTGACTGTATTTCCCGTACTCGCGGCGAATATTTTAAAACTCGAGTTTTCGGCGGTGAATCCTGTTCCCCCGAAGTGGTTGTGCAAACCGAGTGCGGAGTTGTAGTACCGCTGCACGATCGTGACAGCGGGAATCACGAGGATCGCGTCAGGCGAAAACGCGGAGGTGACGCCGTAAATGTTCTGGGTCTTCGCACGGAATCGGTAGGTCTGTCCGGGAACCAAACCGGGTGAAACGAACGTCGTGTCCCTGGGAAGCTTCGTGGTAATTGGTGTGTCGGTCGGGACGCTATCAGATCTCCAAAACACCTGGATTTCTTGAATGTCGTTAGTGGCGATAAGACCGACATTGACGCTGCCTGAAATCGTGAGCGGGCCATTTAGCGTTAAAGTGGGGATACTTGGCGTTGGCGGGCTGGGGGCAATCGCGTTTCCGGTAAAGGACAAGGTTGCGCTCGGTGAGGGGCCGCCGTTGTAGTTGGCGCCGATAATGCCCGTGATGGGCCCCACCGATGTGGGTGTATGGAAAACGTTATAGTTGCAGGATAATCCCGGATTTAGGACCGTCCCGCAATTATTAGTGACCATTCCAAACGGGCCCGTATAGCCGGTGATGGTAGCCGCGGCATTGCCGGTATTGGTCAGCAGTGCCGGCAGTTGCGGGGTCATCGTATTGACCACGACGTTACCGAAGTTGGTACTGGCCGCGGTCCACACAAGGTTCGGCTGTATTACTATCGCGTTTCCGGTAAGTGTGATGGTGTTAGATGTGCCCACGGTTCCACCAGTACCACCAGAGTAAACCACCGCGACATTTCCCGAGAACGATCCGGCGACGCTGCGAGTGGCGGTGAAGACCAAATTGCACGAGGTGTTCGCAGCCAGTGAAGCCGGGCACGCTGTAGTAGCACTGAATGGATTTAAATAACTCGTGATGCTCGCAGCGGATCCACCCATATTGGCGACGATAACGGTGAGTGGCGGGCTTTGCGCATTAACGGCGAAGGTTCCAAAATTGGTGATCGCGGCCGTGATAACTATATTGGCGGGAACCGGTATCGCGTTTCCGGTAAAGGACAACGTGGCTGAAGGCACTGGGCCACCGGAGTAAAGTGCCTGGATAGTTCCCGTAATCGGTCCCGTAGTTGTCGGGGTATGAAACACTCGGAAATTGCAGGATGACAATGGACTTAGCACGGTACCACACGCCGGCAGGGTACCGTTGGGGATCATTCCGAAAGGGCCGGCATACCCGGTAATAGTAGCCGCAGTGCCGCCGGTATTGGTGAGCACGACGGGCAATTCGGGAGTCATCGTGCCGACAACGACGGTACCAAAGTTCGTAGAGGCAGCCGAGAATACGAGATTGGGGCCGGTCACCGCGGTGCCGGTGAATGAGATGGAATTGGACGCGCCCGCTGCTCCGCCGGTACCACCAGAATAGTTCACACGAACCGCGCTGGCGCCACCCAATCCGACGATAGGTCCGGGTACCGTAGGAGTCGTTGAAACGAACAGTTTGCAGGTGCTCTGTGCTGGCAATACCGTTGGGCAGGTTGTCGTGAGTTGGAAGGGATTTGCATAACTAATGATGGTGGCGGCCGATCCGCCATTATTGAAGACGGCAACTTCCAGAATCGGACTTTGCATGTTGATGACGACGTTACCAAATGAAGTCACCACGGCCGTGAGGACGATGTTGGCGGCGGTCACCGCGGTACCGGTAAAGGTTAAGCTGTTTGAGGCGCGCGCCACGCCGTCGGTGTAGTTCACGGCTATCGATCCCGTGATCGGCCCCGAGACAGTGGGCGTGGTTGTATAGTTCAGGGTGCACGAAACTCCCGCATTTAAAACGGACGGGCAGAGCGTGCTCATGCTGAAGGGGTTCAGATAGCTGGTAATGGTGGCCGGAGATCCACCGGTGTTGGTGAGCGTAATGGTTACCGACGCGCTCGGCGTGCCGACGACAAAAGTTCCGAAATCGGGCGTGCCCGAGAGAACGAGATTGGCCGGGGTTTTCGCGAGGCCCGTGAGTGTCAGCGAATTGGAAACGCCGGAGATTCCCCCCGTGAAGTTCACGAAGAGGGTACCCGAAATGGCGCCTGCAGCGGTGGGAGTCGTCGATACGAGCAGATTGCAACTTGTCCGCGCCGCTAAAACGCTCGGGCACCCCGAGGGAATCACGGTGAAGGTGGAGGAGTAACTCGTAATGGTCGCCGCCGCATCGCCGTTGTTAGTGAGCACGAGCGTCAGTGGGGTGCTTTGTCTGCCGACGATGACGTCTCCGAAATTGGTGGATGCTGCCGTCAGTGAAAGTGTCGGGGGTATCGGAGCGGGAAGCACATTTCCCGAAAAGGTCAAAGAGTTGGACGTTGTGTTGGAATAGTTGACGGCAACGAGTCCAGTAAAGGCCCCTTCAACTGTGGAAGTGGTCGACACAAACAGATTACACGTGGCCCGAGCCGCAAGCGACGCGGGACAGGACGTATTGATACTGAAAGGATTTTGATAACTTGAAATGGTGGCCGCCTGATCACCGGTGTTGGTCACGACTACGGTAAGAACAGGACTTTGCGTGCCTTTAACGAAGTCACCGAAATTTGTCGAAACGGCCGTGAGAACGAGATTGGCGGGCGGCGGAACCGGTATCGCCGTTCCGGTTAGGGTAATCGCATTCGAGGTGGTTGAAGTTCCCCCGGTACCACCAGAGTAAACCACAGCGACCGATCCGTTAAACGCACCCACGACCCCCGGAGCCGTCCATACCAGGAGTGTGCAGGTGGCCTGTGGTGCGAGCGACGCGGGACAGGACGAGTTTATGCTGAAGGGGTTTGTATAACTAATGATGGTGGCGGCCGATCCGCCCTGGTTGGTGGCCACGAACGTGAGCACGGGACTTTGCGTGTTGATAACGACGTTACCAAATGAAGTCACCGCGGCCGTGATAACTATATTGGCGGGAGACGGTATTGCGGTGCCGCTAAATAAGAGGGCGTTCGATTGGCCCGATGCTCCTCCGGAATAGTTCACCGCGACCGATCCGGTGATAGCGCCTAAGGCCGTCGGAGTCGTCGATACCAAGAGTGTGCATGTGGCCTGTGGCGCCACGGATGTTGGGCACCGAGTCGAGTCGATGCTAAACGGGTTGAGATAGCTCGTGATGTTTGCCGGTGAGCCGCCGGTATTGGTGACGACAACTGGAAGCTCCGGGCTCGGCGTACTCACGACGACGTTTCCAAATGTAGTCGAAACGGCCGTGAGGACGAGATTTGCCGGCGAGGGTACAGCGTTGCCGCTAAAGGAAACCGCATTAGATGATCCGTTGCTTCCACCGAGTCCACCAGAATAGATTACTGCGACCGATCCGGTGATGGGCCCGCTCGCTGTCGGCAGATAGGTTACATCCAGCTGACAAGAGGTCTGAGCGGCCACGACTTGTGGGCAACGGTTAATAACAAGGAAACCGGACACGTGGGCATATCCCATAACGGTAGCCGGTAAACCACCGTCATTTCGTACAGTAAGCACTCGAGCCTCGCTCCGAATGCCGACGGTCACCGTGCCAAAATCGGTATTCGTGACAGCCGTCAGCACGAGATTGGCCGGCGCAAGATAGGTGAATCTGTCGGCGAGAACTCCGAACTGCAGATCGGGATTGGTGACCTTAACGCTCACCAGTCCCGGATCGCGCGGACCGGTCGTACACTGAAATGAAGTGCCGGAGACGGTCGCGGTATTTACCGGGCAGTTCACGTCGCCGATGGTTGCCGTCAACCCGGCGACGAAATGCGTGCCAGTTATCAGGACGATCGTTCCACCCAACGCCGAACCATTAGGTTGTGCGATACCGTTGATGATGTTCGTCACCGTCGGTGGCACCGGGGTATAGGAAAACCCACCGGCCAAAGTTGCAATGACCTGTGTGCGGTTGGTCACCGTCACATCGACGGGACCTGTACTCGCGCGCGTGGGTGTTCGACAGGTTAAAAATATCGATGAAAGATTACCTATTGAGTTGCACTCGCCGTTTCCGAACCGGACAGTAGTTTGCGAATCGAAATTTTCACCGTCGATTCCCACCAGTGTCGCCCCGGTGATTGACCCGGTATTTGGCAAAACCCGGCTGATTCTGGGCAGACCTAAATAGGTGAAGGCGACGGGTCTGCTTCCGGCCGAGCCACCGGGATTTACGACGGAAATACCGACCAAACCGGGCGAGTGCGCCCCCGTCTCGCAAGTGGCAATTGTCGGAGTGATGATGGCGTTGCGGCATTCGACACCACCCACCGTGATGGTGGCTCTGGCCTCAAAACTTTCTCCGATTAACACCAGCGTCGTACCGCCGGTCTCCAGGCCGGAGTCGGGACTCGATTGGCTGATAATCGGTGCGCCGAAATAGCGAAATCCTGCAAGTGATGAGGATGACCCGCCGGTGATAGACACCGATACCGGCACCAAACCCGCGGAGCCCTGAGGTGTGGTGCATGTAATCATCGTCGAATTGACGACATTGGTTCCGACACAGGCCAGCGTTCCGACCCGTACCTGCGCGCCGGACGAGGGGAAGTTTGCTCCCAAAATCGTAATAGGTGTGCCGCCCGCGATCGGGCCGCTTATCGGCAAAACCGAGGAGACGACGATCTGATCGGCGTAGAGGAAGCCGTTCGTGATCGTGATTGGAAGACTGATCGGGTTAACCACCACGACATTGGCGTAGCCCGCCACACCTGATGGCGCGGCCGGGGTGATGCAGGTGATGAGGTTTGCCGATTGGAATTGCACACTGGTGCACGGCTGCCCACCTACCGTCACCGTCAGGCCAATACCATTCACAAACCCGCTGCCGTTAATGTTGATTGGAGTTCCGCCCGCAAGCGACCCGCCTTGCGGCAAAATCGATGTAACGGTAGGAGTTGGGTTTAAGACGCTAAAGGATCGTGAAGCCGGCGTGAGACCGGCGAGCGAGGCGGTGATGGAACCGGCTCCGGCAACGGTCCCTTTAAGATAGTAACCGGCCGAGGACTGCCCGGCTGGGATGGCGACGTTCGGGTAGCTGCAAGAGTCATTTGAAAAAACAGGAATGCTGCCGGAAAAGACCAAGAAGGTGTTAGCTGTAACCGGAACGGCATTTCCAAAAGTATCCCGCTGGCTCACCGAGTATGGGCCGGTGCACAAATCTCGGATGATATTGGATGTACCGAGAGGACTCAGCGCAATGCTGGTCGGCGGGCCAGGATTGACCAGAATCGTAAAACTCCCCGGCGCAGCGCCGCTGAGCGCGACCGCGCTGATTTGAACGTTTTCCGCCAAAGTATCCCGGAAGAACATCTCCTTCGGATTTGTACCCGTATCGATAGAAAACGATGGCGAAGCGGCCTGGGTACACGAAATGTCCGCAAAGAAGATACTGGGGTTCGGGCTATCGCTCGATAGCACGACGGGGATCGGATCGTAGACGGCCAACTGATTGGTGACGGAGTCCACGCTCTTCACTCGTAACGGAATACAAATGCCAGCGGTCGTGGGTGATGTTCCCTCGATCACCAGTCTTAGCGCTGGCGGCGGCAATACCTCCACCGATCGGGAGTCGGCGGTTAATGAGCCGGGACCCGTTACTACTAAATTCATCGGGCCGATTTGGGCCCCCCTGAAAAAGATCCCCTCGCGACTTCCCACTCCCGCTTGTATGGAGAATACCGGCAGAGCGCTAGTCGAACAGGTATTATTGGCGAAAAAGGTCCCTCCCTGTGTCGCGGAAAGCGCAAGATCTATCGCGGAAGTGGCAACGGTCGGATTACCGAATCTATCAAAGAGTGACACCGTTATGGGACCGCTACACACCGTCCTGATCGCCTGTCCCGGAACGTTCGAAAGTCTTAGTTGAGCGGGCCGATCGCTTTGCACCAGGAGTGTTAGACTGGATGAGATGGCTGTCGCAACGGTACCCGTGGTGGCCGAAATCAGAGTCGATTGGGCGAGCGTTCCACGCACGAAGAAATCGGTCCGCGCGGTGCCGATTCGCAAAATCGCTTGAGTGATACTACTGCCGCATTGAGCGTCGCTGAAAAAACCCAATCCGGACACCGAGGAGCTGAGGGTTACAGCGAGAGCGCTCGGGAAGACATCCTTAGGATTTCCAAACGAGTCCAGGCTTTGTATCGATAGCGCGGTACACGCTCCGGCAACGGGTTGCGAGGTCGCAGCCGTGAGAAACAACTGATCGGGGCTTCCCTGCGGGTTGGATGCGATAACCGTTGTTTCGGCTCCCACCAGTCCGTTTGAACTTGCGGCTAGAGTGGTCTGGCCCGGATCCCGTACCCTGAAATGAAACTGGGTAGTCGAGGCGCCCGCTCCGATCGATGTCGAGACCAGCGGTGTCGAACAAAGCGGGTCGCTGGGGCCGTAAAAAGTTGTGACGGCGCCGCTCGTGCCGATCGCGGTAAGCCCGATCGAGGTCAATGCCACGGCGATGGCGCGGTTTCCAAACGAATCCCTCACTTCGAGCGTGACCGGACCGCTGCAAATGTTGGCGATAATCGTTGCCGGTGCACCGGTCATCACCACGGTACTGGGGGACGCCGCGATGACGGTGCCATTATAAACGCCGGATGCATAACCCACATTCGACCCAGTGAGAGCGAAGGCAGCGGATGGTACCGTTAACATCGAAAAGAAACTGGCATTGTCCGCGAAAGCCGGAACAACCACGGTTTGATTTGTTAGGCTCGTGGTACAGACATTATTGGCAAACAATGGGCCATTGGAGTTGGTTCTGGAAACCTGAATCGGTGTGTCGGTTCGCACGACGAGCGGAGTCCCGTCGTTCATCAGAGTTCTCACGTTGAGTGCCACGCACGTTCCCGCCACGATGTTCCCCACCGGCCCCGTCAGCAAGATCCTCGGCACCGGTCCCGCCAACACGGTTACATTGGCGAAGCCGTCCTCGATGGCTGGGTTGACCGAGTCGAAATTGAGCGAAATGGTACCGGCCGACGGTGCGAAAAGAAATAAACCCAGAGTCCCGGTTCCCGCGGCGACTATTTTTTCCGTCACCGGAGTCTGGCAACTATTGGTCGGATAGAGAAAGGTCCCGGAAATACCAAGCGCCGAAAGCCTGACGATTAGATCGGTGGGGGTCGTGGCATCTGCGCCGGTTCCATCGATTAATTTCGCGCTCACCGCGACGCACTGGTTTTGGGTTATCGATGTAGGCGTGGTCACGACTAGTCTCGTCGGTGGGGCCGCAACAGACGTGCCCGTCAGGGTGAGCGCATTGGAGCTATTCCCAGCGGCGCTCGTCCCGCCTAAGTAGTTCACCGCAACTGAGGTCGCGCCACCCAATCCAATGATAGGGCCCAGCACCGTTGGAATCGTTGAGGCGGTAAGCCTACAGGTTGCCAATGCGTTTAGCACTGCCGGACATTGCGTGGCGAGGTCGAACGGATTTTGATAGGTCGTAATTGTGGCCGGTGATCCGCCCGAGTTAGTAACCACGAGAGTGAGTTCGAGGCTTCGCGTGCCGACAATCACGTTGCCAAAACTGGTGTTCGCGGCCGTCAGCACGAGATTGGCCGGCGAGAGATAGGAAAACCCATTGGCCAGCGTTCCGGTCTGGCTGTCAGGATTGGTGACACTGACCCCGACCACTCCCGCCGCGTGCGCCCCCGTCGTGCAGGCAAATCCGGTAGGCGTCAGAGTTCCCGAGACGACACCACACGCGACGCCGCCCACCGCTGCGGTCAGTCCACTCGCGAATTGGGTGCCCGAAATCGTAACCCGCGTTCCCCCTAAGGTGGAACCGGAGGGCTGTCCCAGATTGTTTAGAATGCTGGTGACCATCGGAGCAATGGAAATTGCCGTACCGGTAAAGGGCAAGGGGGTTGAGCTATTGGATACGGTCGAACCAGCAATTAAATAGTTGGCGGCGACAGAGCCCGTGATGGCACCCGCCGTCGTCGGCGTCGTGGAGACACTGAGCGTGCAGGTTGCCAGCGCTGTGAGTGTTGCCGGACACGACGAGGTAACGGCGAACGGGCCCTGGAATCCGGTGAGGGTAGCCGTCGTGCTGCCGTCATTCGTAATGGTTACACCGAGCACCGGGCTTTGCGTACCGACGGTGACGTTGCCGAAATTCGTGGAGGCGGCCGATAGCGTGAGATGAGCCGGCGCGATGAAGGTGAATGCATTGGTGAGCGTGCCCACCTGATTGTCGGGGTTGGTGACCGATACATTGACCAGTCCGGGACCGCGAGCTCCCGTGACACATTGAAATGCCGTGGCGGAAACCGATCCCGATACAACCGCGCAATCGACCCCGCCCAGCGATGCCTTCAATCCGTTAACGAACTTCGTTCCCGATACGAGAATGCGATTCCCGCCCGCCGTCGACCCATTGGGTTGGGCTTGTTCATTAATGATGTTCGCTATCGTCGGCGGTGCCGCCGTATACGTATAGCCGCCGTTCAATGTAAATACGCTACCCGTTTGATTAGTCGCGGTGACATCCACGCTGCCAAGTGCCGATCCAACCGGCGTCCGGCAATTTAGAAATATCGGTGACAGATTGCTGATGGACCCGCACGCGCCGCCACCTATTCGAATGACCGTGAGCGAGTCAAAATATTTCCCGTCGATTCCCACGAGTGTGTTGCCATCCGTGGGGCCGCTCGTACGGTCTAACCGTGCAATTACCGGCAGACCCAGATAGGTAAAGGCATTGGCGCGCGTGGCACTACTCCCCCCGGGATTTGTGATTACGATCGGAACAAAACCGGGCGCGGGTGCAGGTGCACGTGCCCCCGTCGTGCAGGTGGCGATTGTCGGGGTGATGATCGGGTTTTGGCAGACGACGTCACCCACCGTGATCACGGCCCCCGCTTCAAACGAAGACCCCGTTAGAATAAGCGAAGTGCCGCCTGTCTCGATGCCCATGGCTGGGCTCGATGTAGCAATAGCGGGCGGACCGTTGTAACGAAACCCATTGGGAAGCGAGCTAGCCAG
>CAZRVZ010000007.1:0-4185 GCA_964603655.1 uncultured Pseudobdellovibrionaceae bacterium
AAAAGGATCGATGGCTCCTGGCTGAGTATCACACATTGTCCAAATCATCGGTCGGTGTCTCGGGCTTTGATGAACGACTCGATTACGATGCCGAGTTGGTCAACATAACTGTCGATTGGATTCGCTAAGGTGCCTATCTACTTTTCAGCTGGAAAGGTAGCGGGTAACATTAAAAAAATACCCGCTACCTTTCCAGCTGAAAAGTAGATAGGCACCGTATCTCCGAGACCGCTTGGTAATCCAGCATCTGGGTGAAGGGGACGGGCGTTTTCTTATAGTTCATCACCGCTGCGAGCGGTGTGAATTGATTGGTGCCAGTACAGAGTTCCACGTCTTCACCCGTGAATTGAGCTGGGTGTTCATACCCGGCCGCGTGTGAAAGCGCGATGAGCTCTTTGCGAAAACTGATGACGTATCGAGATAGCCGCTGGGCTTTGTCTTCGACGTTTAGCCCTGCCTGAAGCCAGCGATTCTGAGTCGCCACTCCCGCGGGGCAATGATCGGTGTGGCAACGCTGAGCCTGAATGCACCCGATGGCCAGCATGGCCTCGCGTGCGATGTGAATAACGTCGCATCCCAGGGCGATTGCGATGACGGCCCGATCTGGAAATCCCAATTTGCCGCTTCCAATCCATACCAGTTGCCCGATTCTCGGCTGGGACTCGCCCATTTGTAGAGTCTTTTGGAAAATCTGGTAAACCCTGGAAAAACCGATTTTAAAGGGAAGGCTGACGTGGTCAGCGAAGGTGAGTGGCGCCGCTCCGGTGCCGCCCTCCGACCCATCGATAGTGATAAAGTCGGGTCCGGCGCCGCGGGACTGCATCCGAGTAGAAAGCTTTTCCCAAAAATGGAGTTCGCCGACCGCGCTCTTGATACCAACGGGGCGTCCCGTAGTCTCGGCAATCTTTTCGACGAAATCGATGAGGCCATCAACATCTGAAAAAGCGCTGTGGGCATTCGGAGAGATGCAATCATTCCACGCCTTGACGCCACGAATCTGGGCAATTTCCGGTGTTACCTTTTTTCCGGGAAGTATTCCACCCTTTCCCGGTTTTGCTCCCTGGGACAGTTTGATTTCAATGGCCTTTATTTGCGGGAATTTTGCAACACGGTCGCGCATGTGCTCCAGGGAAAATCGGCCCTCGGTATCGCGCGCGCCGAAGTATCCGGTTCCAATCTGAAAGAGGACGTCGGCGCCTTCGGCGTGGTAGGGACTAAAACCCCCCTCGCCGGTATTTTGATAGCACCTCGCCATTTTGGCGCCCCGATTAAGAGCCGTGACGGCCCGGCTGCCGAGCGACCCGAATGACATGGCAGAGATGTTGATGATGCTGGTGGGGCGATAGGGATACTTGCGGTGCGGGCCCATCACCTTGAGACAGGGAACGCTCGAGGGATCGCCGTCGAGGTGAACGGCCTTGGAGTCGGGAAACGGAAAGGTGGCTTGCTTGATGATGGGGTAGCCGGTGGAATAGAGTTGCTCGCTCGTGCCAAAGCCCGAGTGGTTATTTTGCGCCTTGGCCGAGGCGTAGACCCAAGAGCGTTCGGAGCGGTTAAAGGGCAATTCCTCTTTATCGCCCGCAACCCAGTATTGCCTCAGCTCGGGGCCGATCATTTCGAGCCAGTATCGTAAATGTCCGACGAGTGGAAAGTTATGGAGAATGGTGCGCTTTTTCTGGATGAAAATATCGTAGAGGGCGACGAGCACCAGAAATACGGCGATGCTCCAAAGGACCCCATTAAGCATCGCCTACACCTGCTTTAATTTCGCTTGAAAGTTTCCGAGCGATACGAGGACATAAAGCTTGTCGCTCTTCGTGGAAAACGGCACTACAATCGTGGTGCCGTTTCCGCCAGGCATCGAATTCATTTTAATATTCGAGCCACGGATGACGGTGGGTGTCGCCATTTCGACCTGAAAGCCCTCGTTTACGAGTATCGACTTGGCCGTGCCAAAAATTATGTTGAGAAGCTCACCGGCACCGTCTGACAACTCATCCCTAACGGCCGAATAGGTTTCTCCGAACATCGAACCCATTACTTCGAGGTAAAGTTTTTCGGTAAAGCAGAGCGTGATGGTACCCCGAAAAACGTTACTCGTAAGACCAATGACACCCACGATTTCCGTGGGAAGTTTCATCTCGGGGTTTAGAATATACGGTTTCTCCGCGCTGACCTCGTAGCGGCACTGAACCTTGAGCGTATTTATCGATGCCTTGAGAAAGGCATCGATAAATATAGCGTTTATCGAATTGGTTTTGGCCGGTTCTGCGGGCGCTGGCAAGAAGCCCTCCTCATTGATGCCTGTCTGTACCATCGGCATTTCCGGGGATTCCCTAAAGGAACTAACCCTGCTTATAAGATTTTGAGATTTAGATGCGCATCACATGTTGCCGCTTGGGTGCGGTGAGTCGGGCGGGTTGATTGTTTCCACTCACGGAATCGTTTGGGATGTGAGAATCAATAGGTATATCTCGAATTTGGGGGTGCCGGGGTACTCTACTGACCACACGCGAGCCAGTTAACCATCTGGTTTAAGAACTGTATGTCCATCGCGGTCAGTAGACTCGGGTAATAGGATGGATGCATGATGGTTGCGTCGCCAAAAAACACCGCCTTGCCCATTCCCAATGTCGAGACCGCAAGTACTTTCTTTCCATTCGCCGCCGAGACATTGGATACCGAATCGGCATCGCCTGACGCGATGGCTGTTGCCGGACTTGTTGTGTTGAGTGTGACCCCTGCGTAGTAGGGAAATGATGTGATTCCACTCAGAATGGGGTGAGATGCAAAATCGTTGATGATAGGCCAGAAAATCGCCCCTTTATTATGTAAAGAATCGTGCAACATATCGACGTTGAAGGTGACCCCAAAGGTAGTGGCAAGATTGTTCAGCCCATTGGTGTTTGAATAATCACTGAGAATGATCAGCCCCCCGCCTCCCTGCACGTAGTTCCTGACATCGGTTAGTTTGGATGCACTAAAGGCGCCGGGCTGGGCGTAAACTACAACGCGATACTTATCGAGGTCGGCCTTTGTCGATGCAGATGTCGTACCTACCGTCCATCCGCGTGAAATCAATGAGCCCGTAAAACCACTGATATCAAACGAGGAGTTTGAAGTGTCGACCAAAAGCGAAGATACAATCGGTGAAGAACATACAGTCGGGACTGGCGGTTTTACGTTCACATTGATGATCCAATATAGGAAGGAATTTCCAGTTGCGGTCAGGTTACCTACACTAACGAGGTAACGAACCGTTCCAGCGGTGGATGGGGCCGGAATGGCTTGATTAATTTCAAACCCTCCGAGAGGCAAAGCGGATCCGACTGCAATCACCTGTCCGGTTCCCGCTGAAACGCGCTGCTGGAACGTGGGGGCGTTTGCCAGTCCGGTAAGCAGTGTATTAGCGTCGATTGCCTGGCCTGTATAACTTTGGACATTAATTTTTAGACCCGCTAAAGCGAGCGCCTCACACACCGCATTTGAAATCGAAGTTCCCGTCAGGGCTGTGTCGCATTCCATTGGAATTCTGAGGGCAAGCGTGGGCGTCGCCTTAAGTTCGATTGCTCTCGGCGTGAATCGAATGTCGGGGGTCCGTCCGATAACCAGCGCGCCTTGCGAAGCCGTTGCGTCCACATCGAGTGAACCGCCGGTGCTGACGGTTGTGACCTGGTAGCCAATGGAGTTTGAAGCCTGGAGGGGACTGGGGAGCTGTTGAGCCACCCGCACGTATAATACGGAACCCGCTGCAGTGGCATACAGCCCTGTCTCGCCCACGGCAAAGTTGGTGAATCCCGATGAATAATTAAAGGCACTGCCATTGAGCGTGAAACTTACCAGCTTACCAATGCACCCGATCAATTGGGTTCCTGCCATGAAAAATGTTTCAGATGTCACGGTGGCCGATTCGCCCGAGGAGCATGTGATTAAGACCGAGTAGCTGGTAGGTCCTGGTGACGGAGCGGCCGCTACATTGAGTGCCTTGGCCAAATTAAATCCTATGGAGACTTTGGCTTGTGAATTTCCCACCGAGCAACCCACAACTGTTAGAAGCGCCAAACCAAACAGAACTGAAAGTCTCTTCACGATACACCTCGATAATTTAATAGCGAACCTTCAATTGTCTCGGAAGGACGTTCTAAAAGCTTGAGTGATTTCTGCGCAGCTTACCCTGCTTATCGG
>CAZRVZ010000008.1:0-10730 GCA_964603655.1 uncultured Pseudobdellovibrionaceae bacterium
TAGCGAGACGAGCGTTCATCGAGTTAGGCGAGAAGCGGCGACGACGGTGTACTCCTCGTACTCCTAGGAGCCGCGACGAAGCATAACGAAGATAAGCGCTCGATCGTAGCATCGCAAAACTTATGAAAGGAGCCATAACTATCTCCAGCGATTACTCTCCACCGCTCGGTGGGTAAGAAAAAGGGTAAATCCGATAAAGGTCACAAAATAGACGATGTCTTTTAAGTGAATGAGCCCTTCTGAGAAATTATTGAAATGCCCCAGCGGTGAAACATAAACCATCAGCGGCCCCCAATCGATGAAACCCGACTTAGCCGATATCCCCTGCCCGAAGGATTGCAATAGCCACAGAAAAAGCAGCGCTACAAACGTGAAAATCGCGGCCACCGCCTGACTCGACGTTAAAGCAGATATAAGCAGCCCCAAGGCGACGTAGCATCCCAACGCAAGTGAAAGGCCAAGATAGGTCGATCCAATTATCGGTAACTCGGGGTTTCCCCACAGAATCATAAAAAAAACATAAATAAATGAAATGGCGACCATCACCATCATTAATAGAAATGCCGCAGAGAACTTGCCCAGCACCAGCTCGGCGCTTCGAATGGGTACTGTCAGTAATAGCTCCATCGTCTGCTGTCGGCGCTCCTCTGCAAAAAGCCTCATGGTAATGAAGGGGGTCACGAAGCAAAGAATAAAGGCCATGTTTTGGTACAGGAACATTGCTAGTTTATCGAGCGTAATACCCTGTGCCTGCCCAAACCGCTGCGCGGTTGCATACTGCTGGTAAATGAATATGAACTTGGTGAATATCGAGCCCATGATCAGCAAAAAGAGCCCGATCACCGCGTACGCCACCGGCGAAAAGAAGTAACTGCGAAACTCTTTCTTTACGATCGCCCTAATTCCGGTCATGGACTCTCCCTCCACCAATCAATCCCAGATAATAATCTTCGAGCGCGTTCTGAACGGGTGACATCCGGATGAGCCCGGCATCCGCACCCACAACCGCCTTCGCCATCTGTGCCAAGAGATCCTCATGGGCATCCGACTCAACCAGAATCCTGTTTTTGCCGTTAGTAACGAGCTTGGCCGTCTTAACTCCAGGGATCTGCATCAGCGCCTTAACCACATTCTCGCCGGAGCGCTGAACGACAATCTCCGTACGCCCGGTTGCACCGGTACCTCCCATTTCATTGAGAGACTCCTGGGCAACAATTTTACCCTGATCGATTACAATGATTCGATCGCACGTGGCCGCCACTTCCGACAAAATGTGCGTACTAAAAATAATGGTCCGTTCCGAGCGAAACGACTTGATGAGCGCCCGTGCCTCGGAGACCTGTTTGGGGTCGAGCCCAACGGTAGGCTCATCCAGAATGAGCACCTCGGGGTCGTGAATGAGGGCTTGAGCCAGTCCGACTCGTTGACGAAACCCCTTTGAAAGATTTCCAATCAATCGGTTGCGAACCCCCCCCAATTGGCACCGCTCCACAACCGAACTAATCTTAGCCCGTTTATCCGCCGATCGGATTCCCCGAAGATCGGCAATAAAATCCAGGTATTCAGAGACTAAAAGCTCGGGGTAAAGTGGGGGCGATTCGGGCAGATAACCAATCCTCTTTTTAACGTCGAGTGGGTTTTCAAATACGTCGAACCCGGCAATGGATGCGGTTCCTGAATTAGCGGACATGAAACATGTCAGTATTTTCATTGTCGTGGTCTTGCCGGCACCGTTCTGTCCCAAAAACCCCAGAATCTCTCCGCGCTTCACGCTAAAAGAAATATGGTCGACCGCGAGTCGATCGCCATATTGTTTTGTGAGTTCCTTCACTTCGATCATGGATCACACCCTCAATCTAAAACTAATCAAATCCATAAAAACTATGATGATATTAGGAATTTACGAATTCCTTTGTCAAGAACCAGCCCCGTGACTAAAAATAAACCATGAAAATATTTATCGATTCAGCCGATCTAGACGAAATCCGCGAGGCAAATTCCCTCGGCCTCTTGGATGGGGTTACGACAAACCCAAGCCTTATCGCAAAATCGGGAAAACCCTTTGCCGAGGTGGCGCGCGCCATTACTTCGCTCGTGAAAGGCCCCGTCAGCCTCGAGGTAACCGCGACCCAGTGGGAAGGAATGCTCACCGAAGCCCACGCCCTGCGGAAACACGGTGAAAATGTCGTGGTCAAGATTCCAATGACCGCCGACGGATTGAAGGCCGTCAAGGCGTTATCCGCGGAAAAAATTCCCACGAACGTGACGCTCATCTTTCAGCCCATTCAGGCACTGCTCGCGGCGAAGGCCGGGGCCACTTTCGTCAGCCCCTTCATCGGTCGGCACGATGATATCGTTCAGGATGGAATGGCTCTCGTTCGCGACATCGTCACGATGTTTCGTAATTACTCGATGAAGACCCAGGTTCTAGTGGCCAGTGTCCGCCACCCGATTCACGTGATGGATTCGGCTCGCCTCGGCGCTGATATCGTCACGTTGCCCCTCAAGATAATTCACCAGTTGATTAGACACCCGTTAACAGATGCCGGCCTTAAGGCCTTTCTCGCCGACTGGGAAAAGGTCGCCCACAAATCTCTGAATTAGGCGGTACGCCTAAAACCGGGGACGTGAAAAAAAGAAGGCGGGATTCACTGGAACACCGTTTTTTCGAACTTCGTAGTGGAGATGGGGCCCGGTAGATTGTCCCGTGGATCCCACATACGAAAGAGTTTCACCGCGCTTCACCCGATCACCCGGGTTGACGAATAGTTTCGAGTTGTGCGCGAAAAGCGTTCGAATACCAAAACCATGGTCGATTACCAACACCTTGCCATACCCTTCACGCAAGCCCGAGTAGATAATGACACCATCGGCAGGAGCCCTAACGGGGGTGCCGGGTTCAGCCACTAGATCGATTCCAGTATGTAGACGATACGTCCCGTGAATAGGGTGTCGACGATAGCCAAAGCTCGATGAGATCCATCCCTCGATAGGAAGTAACGAGGGCGTTGCGGCTGCGATAGTTCGCTGAACGAGAAGATAGCTCTGCAAAGAGTCTAGGGCTGTTTCCGTGGCCCAACTCGTTCTTTGAAGTGTCTCCATCCTGAGCTCAAGGGATCGCCGTTCATAGGCCAGCGCGTTATTCACGAACATCGGATCTCGCGCCGACTGTTGGCGGTTGCCCGTGCGCGGCCCCGGCAACTCGCCCCGGCGAGCCGGGACCGGCTCATCCAAAACGCCGGGCAACGCGTCCACCGGTGCGCCTTTGTCACCCTGTCCGGTCAACACCTGTAATTTTTTCGCATAGTTTCTAACTCTCTCGATGGTTTCCTCCATCGATTCAATTTTGTTTTTAATAACTTGCATCTCCTGACGGAGACGAAAATTCTCCCCCTTTAGGCGTTTGTTCTCACCGATACGGCCCAAGACGTTTACGTAGTCGATGCCGACGACACATAGAAACAGGGTCGCCAGTGATACCAAAATCAGGCCAACCCGGAAAAGAAAAAACGGAACCACAAGCTTATGAACCCGGTGCGTGCGCTCCGGAATTACCATTAAAGTAATAAATCGGTCGCGCCACCACCGACTAGATTGTTTTCTGAGAAGTCCCATTGGAAAAACCCCTTGCACGTAACCATTCAACGAGTCTTTTCGTCAATCCGCGAGTACCTCGCATATCACCACGCTGACGTTGTCATCTCCCCCCCGCTCATTGGCCATCGCTACCAGTTGAACGACTGCCTTTTCGGCGCCAAGGCTCTTCACGGTATCGGCGATTGCTTTGGTCTCAACCAACCCCGAAAGTCCGTCACTGCAGATAAGGTAAGTATCTCCCACCTGGAACTGCCTTCTATAGATGTCCACGACAACCCGGCTCTCGTACCCGACACTTCGAGTAATCACGTTTTTGAACTGGTAGTTCGCGGCCTGAACCGCCGAAATCCTTCCGGCTCGAATCTCCTCGTTCAATAACGAATGATCCTCGGTGATCTGCCAAATCGCCTCACCGAAAATCAAATACGCCCTGCTGTCACCTACCTGCCCCACATAAACCCGATCGCCGCGAAAATAGAGGGCCATCACGGTCGTGCCCATACCCGACAGTTCCTCGTTTGCCTGGGCCATCTTGAATACCTTTTCGCCCGCTACGTTAATTCCCTTTTCCAACAATTCGCCGGGCGGCATTTCATCTCGATGCTTCTCCACAAACTCCTTGAGCGACGACACCGCCAGTTGACTGGCCACCTCGCCACCCCGATGCCCACCCATTCCATCAGCTACTACAAAAAGACCGAGCGAATCCTCTTTAAGAAAGGCATCCTGATTGATGCGTCGCTTAATCCCAATATCGGTCTTTGCGAACGCTCGAATCTTCATTCGTTTCCCTTTAACGGCATTTCTTCAAATAAAATCGATGGAGAACCCACTCCACCGTAAAATCCCAAATCGCTCCCCACTCCCACCACCCTTTGTAGGGCCATAAGTATATCAAACTCAAAGGTAAGCGAAGAAAACGGAACCAAAATACCCGGCGCATCAACGCGCCATCCCATACCTGTAATCTTAACCCGATTCGGCGCGGTGTGAGCCACCGAAAAAATGTTATGTAAAAAACAGCCACGCTTCATCGAGTGCAACAATTCGGCGGGTAGGGCGGTGCCACACTGCATAATTAGGGTAGAGGGCTGTATTCGTGGCCATAACTCGGAGGCATCCCTTCGGCGATTTCCGGTACTCAACCGAGTCAACTGACTGGCCCTATAGGAATCGCACAATCGCCCAACCCTTTTTCCTCCGGAGACTAAAGTCGTTTTTTGAGAGTTAACCCCCTCGAGATCAAACGGGCCCGTTAAAATCCCGTTGGGGTGTTCTCCCACATCGGAAATGTTAATCAACGGCGAAAAAAAGGGGGGGGTTTCATCGGTCAATAAGCATCCCGTATTGTCTGCGCAAAACAATGGCCCCGCCGCTCGCAAAAACTCGCTTGCGGCGTGGGAGTTCATTAAGACAGGGCCCGGCGGCCGGCATTCCAAACGAGGCGAACGAGTCAACTCTTCGAAGACCGGAACAAAATTCGGGTCCAATTCGAAGGCTGCCGGAAACCCACCTTGCCGACTGGCTCGTCGAGTACACTTCAAATTAAGATCTGGGTGGTCACATTGAGAAAGTCGGATTGAACCTAGGGATAACTTTCGGTGACTCTCTCGCGCGTGGCGCTCAGTTTTTCGGAACAGAAAGGTTATAACCTCTCTCGATTCGACCTCCTCTTCCAAGAGAATCGATTCCGGGAGCCGCCCCGGCAAAGACGATTGCCAAGGCACAAAATCCTCAGCAACACCCTGGTCACCTTCTTGCCGCCATAACGGAAAGCAAAACCACGGGTCGGGCGAAGTCTGTTGTGCCGACAAAATAGCGCGACCGACTAGTTCTAAAATATCACTCTCCTCTGAAACAATTCCGACAGCCTCCCCCAGCTGACGCCGCTGCAGAACTCGAAGGCTCACCCATTCGAAAGACCCGTGACCCTTACCCACGGACTCACCGTTATGAAACTCCTGCTTTTCACAGACGATCCTCTGGCCGCAATATTCAAAATCCTCAGCCCCAACCAACTTCGGGTGGGCGCGTATTATTTCTGCTGTCTGGGAGAAGTCCATCGTTGTCTAATGAATCCTGAGTTTACTCCGAAGCGCTTCCGACCATTGGGCGGTCGAACCGCCAACGAGGCGTAGACTGTATCTCAAAGGGCTGGTCACCAGACGATCTCCTCGATTTAAGGGGTATTTCCGTTGCCCGTCAAAAACGAGAATAGTTCCCTTGGACGCTTCCACTAAAGTGACTTCCGCTGAACTCGACGCCGGAATCAGCACTGGCCTAGCCGTAAGGGAGTGCGCACAAATTGGAACCAGCAAAAGTACCTCAGCAGCCGGATGAACCAGCGGCCCCCCTGCCGAAAGTGCATAAGCCGTAGACCCCGTTGCCGACGACAAAATATATCCATCTGCACGAACCTGGCTTAATAATGCGCCCTCCACCCGCACGTCCAGGGTGAGCATCGATGCCGCAGCATCCTTGAGAATAACGGCATCATTGAGAAACACACCCGAATGAACCGGGCTACGGCCCCCACCTTTTCGTCCCCGATAGACATCCACTCCAAATAGGGCACGCCGATCTTCCGAGGCTGTGCCAGACAGCACCTTCTGAACGGTGGCCTGAACCTCTGACCTGCCCACGCTGGTAATAAAACCCAGCGTCCCCAGATTGACTCCAATCAGCGGAAAACGATCCTTTTTTCCAAGTCTATCGACGAGACTTAACAACGTTCCGTCCCCACCGAAAGACACGCCGACTACCACGTGACGGAGGACCTCGATCGCAATTTGTTCCTCCCCGGCACTCACATTCACGGGTCGGATCGACTGCTTTTTAAGCCACTTCGAAAGCTCGTCAGCTCCCTGCTTGGCCGCGTCGTTACCTGGCTTCGCCACGATAAGAACCGCCTGTTTCCTTGCAGACTTCGTCACCTGGTTCATACGAGCGCATCATAACATTTTTCGTCCAAACGCCAATCGCCGCCAACCGTGACGCAATACGGTTGACACGCATTTTGCGCCGTTTATCGTCCTAATCGTTACAGGTAGCAGGTTTTTTTCACGCTTCATTACAAACGATCGAATCTTCTTTCAGGGGGCGCGTGTCATGAGGGGTTTCTTTTTTCTTGCAATCATTGCCAGTAGTTCCACTTGGGCCACCACGGGGCTCTTAATTAAGTTTCGCAATGGGGCGGTCCCCAGCGGCTTTATTCAAAGGTATGGTGGGGCCTTAACACCCATCAGCGCCGAGAGCCGGGCGTATAGGTGGCAATCGGAAATCGGGGGAAAACCGTTCGAGTTTTCTGATGACGCGAGCGTTGAATATGTTCAACTCAATCATCCAATACGCCTTTTGGTAAATCCAAGCCTGCAAAGAAACGAAATTGCACTTCGTTCTTTGTTTCGTGATGCCGATTTTTCGGATGGCCCCGCATACCCGGACAACCCGTCAATTCTGTCTCCGACTTCGTCTCAGACGGGTGACGACGCGATGTTGAGTCAGTCTTGGGGTCTTTTCCAGGTGGGCGCTCCGTACGCATGGCAAAAAACACCGCAGGGGAAGGGCGTAGTGGTCGCCATCACGGACACGGGCGTCGATTACAACCACGAAGACCTCATCAATAATATGTGGCGCAACCCGGGTGAAATCGCCGGTGATAAACTCGACAATGACCAAAATGGTTTCGTCGATGACATCGTTGGGTGGGATTTTTTCAGTAACGACTCCCTGCCTTACGATCTTTCAATGTCCTTGGGTGACATCCTTTTCAAGGGTGGCAATCCGGGACACGGAACGCATGTGGCTGGGGTGGTGGCGGCCCAACTCCGAAATGTAAGGGGCACCGCGGGTATTGCGCCAAAATCCACAATAATGGCGCTGCGATTTATTTCAGAAGAAGGTAAGGGTGATTCCGCTGGTGCAATCGGGGCCATCGACTATGCGGTTCGAAACGGCGCCAGAATCATCAACGCAAGCTGGGGTAGCGAGGGTGAAGAGGAGGGCGACGAGCTGCTTCGAGAATCGATACAACGCGCCGAGGCCCGCGGGGTGCTTTTTGTGGCGGCCGCCGGAAACGGTCGAGCCGACCCTCAAACCATGCAATCGGCTGGATATGATAATGACAACGACGCCAAGCCAATGTTTCCGGCAACCTATCCCTATTCGAACATCGTCGCGGTCGCGGCAATGACCAATCTCGACGGGCTCGCGCAGTTCAGCAACTTTGGAAAAAAGTCGGTCGATATCGGTGCTCCCGGTGTCAAAATTCTTTCCACCATTCCCGGTAATCGGTACCAGGACACCATCATCGACGTCGGTCAAATCAAGGTAACGTGGGATGGAACATCCATGGCCGCACCCTTTATCGCCGGAGCACTAGCAACAATCGCATCGTTGCACCCAACCTACTCTCAGGATTTGTTGATCGGAAAATTGCTCGATGCAGCTAAGCCCTCGGCTAACTTGAACGGCAAGGTCGTTACAGACGGGCGCTTGGACCTAAGCACGCTCTAGTGTATTAAACAATTAATGAAATACGCCATCGTCCGTTCGTTAATCCTACTTTTAGTTATTGGTTTAATTAGCCCCACTGCCGAGGCGAGACGCCGCCGCACCAGACGATTTCTAGGCCCCCCACTCACACACCCGGTAATACTTTGGGCCCGAACACTCAGTGAAAGCCACGATCTGGAAGCCAAAAAGGTCGCAGCGTTTAAGCTCAGCCAATACTCACAAACGATTTATCAGGTAGAAGCAGTCAACGCGATTGTTAGCTGTACAAAGCACCCGGACTTCCAACTCCGCGTGCTTTGCACCAAGGCGCTTTCAAGGGCCGGCAACTCATCCAAAAAAGACCTGATAGTTAAAACTCTTATCGACATTTTCGATTCAGAGCCAAAGCTCCGCTGTACCGTGATTCGCGCCCTGACGATGCGCAACGAAGCCTCGCCCGCCGTAATTGATAAATTTCTTTCCGTAACCAGGGAGTCACGAGACAGCGAGGTTCTGGTAACACTACTATTACACCTTGAAACTATCGGATCCTCGTCTCCCAAGGTCATTTCCGCGATGACCGAACTTTACGCTAAAACAACGGATGAGAAGGTGCGCCGAGCTGTTGCAAAAGTGCTGGCCGCCCACGGCAACGGCAGCGAGTCCGCGCTTGATCTCCTGGCAAAATGCGCATCCCCCAAAGATGACACACCCCTAACATTAATTTGTCTGGGCGGCTTGCAACAACAGGGCAAAAACGACCCTCGCACGTGGGCCGCCATTGAAAAATCCTTGGAAAGTAACGATGCGGACGTTCAGCTCGCCGTCGTCGATCTCATCGGTTCGCTCACCGAAAACCCAAACCCCAAGATAGTCGACCGGCTTCTGGCACTTCTGGAAGACGTTGACGATGATGATCTACAGGAAAAGATCGTCTTGTCTCTGGGTGTTGTGGGTGACAAATCGGATAAAATCGCGGAAAGCCTTGCGAAACTGCTGCAGAGTGCTGAGTCGTTCGAAGGAACCCGTATCGCAGCGGCCCTAACGCTTGCAAAGCAGACGACATCGGTCGCAAAACCCAAAGAGGCCCTGGCCAAGTGCATCGCCAACGAAAAATCTGAAACACTCCGATCCGCCTGCCAGCTGGGCGCCAATGAAATCAACTCCGCGTCGCGGACAGTCGCTTCGCCGTAGGTTAGGAAGCCCTTTAAGGTTCTGGCTATTTTCTCCCTGTCTTCACAAAGTTTAAAAACAGCATTATGAAACTTCAACTTCATATGTGGAAATTTCATGGCTGGCCAGCGGATTAAAGTAACCGACAGTTGCGTCTAGTATGGTATAGAAAAGTCGGTTACTATGAACTGTGGCGCATTCCCGTGAACGGTGGCTCTTTCGGCGTATTCTGGCCGACTTAAAGTGGTCGCCTGTGGTGGGGCTGTTCGGTCTTCGACAGGTTGGAAAAACCACGTTGGTAGAGAGCGTCGCGCGAAAGCTTGGGGCCAACTACGTAACTTTTGATCGCGAGGCTGAGCTGGAGAGCTCTCGCCTGGCGCCCCGAGAATACTGCTCCCGACGCCCGCTCTTATGCATCGATGAGGCTCAGAAGGGGGCGTGGATTTTTCCAGTTATCAAAGATTTGGTTGGAACAGCTCGTCGGCCCGGAAGGTTTTTACTGACGGGATCCGTTCGATTTACATCGAAGCAAAATATAAGGGAGTCGCTGACCGGACGCATCCTGACCCATGAGCTTTTACCCTTTAGCCTCGCCGAGGCAAGGCATTTGGAACCGTCCTGTTTTCTCCAGGATACGCTGCGATCTTTAAAGCCGGGGGCGTCTACTCCGCTCACCCACACGATAGAACGCATCGTTCAAAAAACCAGGCATTTTACTCAACCCGAAATCCAGCGATACATGACTACCGGGGGGCTTCCTGTGCCGCTATTCACCAGGGACCCAGCTCGAAGAAATGCGTGGTTTGCATCCTATTTTGAAACCCTGGTCACTCGGGATGTTGGGCTCGTGGATTCGAAGCTATCACGAATTCCCTTGCGGCAAGGGCTCGCTTTTTTGAGAGCGCTGGCTTTACTGCAAGGTGACGAGGGAACCCTCACGCTACTCTCGCAGCAGTCGGGGTTGCGACCGACCCAGTCCAGACTTTTGTTAGCGGCCCTTGAAACCCTTTGTGTTATCGACCTGATTCCACCGGAACCGGTCGGAAAAAAGGCGGTTAAAAGGCTCAGAATTGAATGGAAAGATGTTGGCCTCAGAAATCAGGCCCTGGGAATTACGTCCGGCTTTGGAGATGTCGAAATCGAACTGCTGCTCAGTCAGGAATTGCGCTCCCAGATTTCGTTTCTGCCTACCCCCACGCAGTGGCTGCACTATCGCAGCCGAGATGGGGCCAAGATTCCATGGATCTTTCGAAGTGGGAAGCGCGTAGTGGCCGCAACCTATATTGGAGCAGAGTCACCGGACCCCTTCGCCACCCGTGCCATTCGTCGATTTGCCGAATCGACGCCGGGAGCCCTGGGGATTGTCTTCGGGAGCGGTCATGCCCCAGCGGTGGTACTGGGCCGAAACGTGATATTGGTGCCTTACACTGTAGTATTGTGACTGATTCTCCGTCAGTTGTTATCGT
>CAZRVZ010000009.1:0-24993 GCA_964603655.1 uncultured Pseudobdellovibrionaceae bacterium
CTTCATATTTTCGAAGGAGAAGCCTCGCTTGCCTGATGTCTTTCGTTTGCCCATTTTTGTTTCCTCCTAATACAAGTAAAACGAGTGAGCCCAATTCATCTTTAACTCGGGCGAAGTACACTCTACGGCCACTTTTCCATCGCAACTCCGCCAGGCCATCACCCAAATCCTTGGCATCACCAAAATGGCCGTCGTTTTCCACACGAAGGATTCTGGCGTCCACTTGGGCTCTGCCCTTCGGATCGAGCTCCTCAAACCACTCAACAAACTCGGGCAGCCGTACGGACCTCAATTTCATCTTATTAATAGTGCCATATATGGCACTAAATTTCAAGTGCCATGGTGGCGCTTGATTTCAAACGCGTTCTGCTCAAGGCTAGATTCCAATTGGTAGCCATCAAATACTTTGCTCGTTCTCATATGGGCTCTTATTGGAAATTGAAACGGTGATCCTTGTGAGAGTGGCAAGAGCCAAAGGGGCAGGATGGTCGTGCCTCAAGATCCGGCTGAGGCCCCTCAATCGACTGCGAGACCAAGCGTAGAGGAATCGGGCTGGGGCTATCGAAAGGGAACCTCGGCCCTGCCCTTGGCGTACGATGCAATGAGTAATCAACCACATGCACAAATAAGTTAGAGATCCCAGTTGGTTTGCTCTCTATCAAATTTGTGCATGTGGGTGATGACACGTTGTGAATACAGGCGATCCGCGAATGCGGTGACCGTGGGGCACGCACTGCCGTAGGGTGAAGCACGCCAGCTGGCGAGTTGTCCGCGGACCTTGTAACCCTTAACCCGCCGATCTTGAACCATCCTGTCTTCAATCGGGGGAAAAAAAATGACATGGCACGCGGAACACGCTATGCCGTTATATCGACGATAATAAAGCACAGATTCGCTGTCTCATTGGTACGGCCGCTTAGGGCCCGCCCTTAGTAATCTAGCCGCCTAATTCCCCAAAAACATACGGAATCGCCTCGTAAGAATCCATGTTCAGGTGACAAACTCGAAAAAGTTTTCCGGCCTCGAGTGAGCCAAGCTGATCTTCCAAGTCCAGTGCTGCTGCGGCGTTGTAAGTGATCCCAGCTAAGGCCTCGGGTACGGTCATTTTCATTTGGCTGCAGGCGATCGTCGTCATGAGGGGAAGGTTGCGCGTCGGCGAGGTGCCCGGATTAAAGTTGGTGGACAGCGCGACCCTCGCACCGGCATCGATGAGTGCGCGGGCCGGCGGGTAGCGCGTTCCGGTAAAAAGAGACGCTCCCGGTAATAGCACCGCCACCGTATCGCTCGACCCTAGTCGCGCGACGTTTTTTTCGGAAACGAAGTCCAGGTGGTCACAACTCGTGACTTTCAGATCAAGCGCCAGATCGGTGCCCCCGCTGTCGGTGAACTGATCGGTGTGCAGCTTCAATTTAAATCCGGCAAGCAGTGCCGATTCACACAAACGCCGGGCCTGCGCTACAGAGAAAAATCCGTCCTCAATAAATACATCGAAAAACCGGGCGAGCTTTTCCCGGGCAACCGTCGGAATCCAGGATCGGATGATTTCATCGACATATTCATCCGAGCGGCCCTTGAACTCGGGAGGAGTGGCGTGGGCCGGCATGAAGGTTGGCACCAAAAGCGCGGAACAGGTCGCTGAGAGCTCGCGCACACATTCCAGAATCTTCATTTCCGATTCCAGGGTTAGGCCATAGCCCGATTTTATCTCGATCGTGCCCACCCCCCACTTCTGAAATCGCTCGATGTCGCTCGACGCCTGTTCCATCAGGTCAGTGCGTGAAGCCTCACGCGTTGGAATGATCGTCGATAGGATGCCCCCTCCCTCGGCGGCTATCTCCCGATAGGTTTTTCCCGTCGACCTCAAAGCAAAATCGTGGTGGCGCGTCCCCCCGTACACTAGGTGCGTGTGACACTCGACGAGTTCGGGCATCCACAATTCGCCGGTGCAGTCGTAGCGGTTTACGATAGAACGCAGCGTTTCGGGTATCGAATCGGTGCGGCCAACCCACTCGATTCTATTGGACTCGGTGTTTACGGCTACCGCCGCCATTTCGATCAGGCCGAGATCCTCGGCGTTTGGCTTGCGGCCATCTTTTTTGGCAACACCGGAGAGCGTCAGACACTGGGAGATATTTTCGTATAGAAGTAGGTGGTTCATAGGGAGCTCGTGAAAAATCCGGCCTGGACACAATTCCGATAGATCTCTTCCGATTCGAGAAGGTCCTGCATTTTCTCGATGTCGGTGGCGATGAAGCGATCGTTTTCGAGCATCGGAATGTACCGCCTCACCAGCTGGTGCAGGTGTGCGGGCCCTACGCCAGGTTTCAAAGGTTTTCTCAAATCGAGGGCCTGACAGGCCGCCAATGCCTCGATCGCAAGCACGTACTGGGTATTTTTCAAAATCACCTTGGCCTTACGGGCGCCAATCGGCCCCATGCTGTTGATATCTTCCTTGTCATTGTTAGTGGGTATGGAATCGGTGGATGCCGGGTGAGAGAGAAGTTTGTTTTCCGACACTAGACTCGCCGCCGTGTATTGGGGAATCATGAATCCGGAGTTAAGGCCTTCGTTTCGAATCAGAAACGTGGGCAGCTCGCTGAAAACAGGATTCAAAAGCTTTACTAATCTGCGTTCGGAGACATTTGAAAGTTGTGCCAGGGCGATGCCCAATAGATCGAGCGCGAACGCGATCGGTTGACCGTGAAAATTACCACAGGAGACGATCTCCCCCGTGTCGGGATTTACCAGCGGGTTGTCGGTGGCCGCGTTGAGCTCGACCTCCAGGGTCGTCTTAACATGATTTAGTAAATCGCGGCAGGCACCGTGAATTTGAGGCGCACACCGAATCGAATAGGGATCCTGGACGCGATCACAATTGATGTGACTCTGATAAATCTCACTGTCGGCGAGGAAGCGGGTGACGTTTGCGGCCGAAGTCTTTTGGCCGCTGTGCGGGCGGGTCTGGTGAACCCAATCGACAAAGGCCCGGGGTGTCCCGAGAGTTCCCTCCAATGAGGTCGCGCAGATCAGGTCGGCAATATCGGCGAGCTGCAGCGCTCGTCCCAAATAAAGCGATGCCTGCGCCGTCATCTGCTGAGTCCCATTGGTCATAGACAGACCTTCTTTGGCCGCAAGCCGAAGCGGTTTCAGGCCGGCCTGGTGCATCGCCTCGCTCCCCGCCATTTTTTTTCCAGAAAAAAGCGCTTCACCTTCTCCGATGACCACCGCCGCCAAGTGCGCCAAGGGGGCCAAATCGCCGCTGGCTCCCACCGATCCCTTGGACGGGATGACAGGGTGAACACCGCGATTTAACATTTCCACCAACAACTCGACGAGCTCCAAGCGTACGCCGCTGAATCCCTTCGCGAGCACGTTGGCGCGCAAGAGCAAAATGGCGCGGGACTCCTCTTCCGGGTGGGGCTCTCCCACTCCCGCACAATGGCTGCGCACAAAGTTCAATTGGAGCTGCTCGAGGTCCTTGGGGGGTATCAAAACTTTTGAAAGAATTCCGAAGCCGGTGTTGATACTGTAGATTTTCTTGCCGCTGGCTATCGCCGCCTCGATATGAGCGCGCGATTTTTGAATGCGCGCTCGGGCTGGCGCCGATAAAGCGACCTTTTCTTTTTCGCGGACGATTCGAAAAAACTGAGGCAGTGTGAGCGAATTTCCATCTAGGTCGATCATGAACCAACACCCTGCCTAAGCGCCTGAATTTCGTTGGCGTAATCGCGCGCCGAGAGAAGCCCGGTCCCCATCACCACGATATCCACCCCGGCTGCGACTACCGCCGCCAGATTATCCCGTTTTACTCCACCGTCGATTTGAATCCTCTGCGTGGGTTTCAACATCTGCTTGAGCTTTTTCACCTTGTCCAGCGCCTCTGGCATAAAACCCTGCCCGCCGAAGCCGGGATTCACACTCATTACGAGAAAATAATCCGCCAGCTCCAACACAGAATCCAATGAGCTCAAACTCGTCTGGGGATTTAGTGCCACTCCTGCCTTCATATTGAGAGACTTTATTTGAGCGAGAGTGTCGGCGAGGCGTGGGCATGCCTCGACATGAACCGAAATCCAGTTGCAACCCGCACGCGCGAAATCCTCGAGATAACGATCGGCATTCTCGATCATTAGATGTGCGTCAAACGGGAGCTGCGTCAGCGGGCGCAAACTCTCGATGACGCAAAAACCGATGGTGAGGTTGGGCACGAAATGGCCATCCATGATGTCGAAGTGAAACAGATCGGCGCCAGCGGCCTCGAGATCTCGAACCTCATTTCCCAGATGAGCCATATCGGCCGCGAGCAGACTGGGGGCTATCTGAAATCGATTCTGCGAAATTGCTGCCACTATTACTCCGCTCTCACTCCACGCTGGCTCCGCTCTCACTCAACATTCACTCCGCGATCACTCCACTTTTGGGTACGGAAAGTTTCCGCGGAAGCCAACAAGAAACTCTGCAATATCAACGGGTTTTCTATTCTCCGGCTGGATCGCTGTCAAGGCGAGCCGCCCGCTGCCGCACTGAATTTGAAGACTTCTCTTGGAATCACAGATGACATTCCCAGGTGCCCCGTGGCCCTGGGTCACCTGGGTTCGAATAATCTTAACTCTCCGACCGCCCAAACGAAATTCGGTACCGGGCCAGGGGAGCGTCGAACGCACCTGATTTTGAATCTCGATTGCCGATCGCGTCCAATCAATGCGGGAGTGGGTTCGATCCAATTTGGGGGCGAACGTGGCGAGCGACTCGTCCTGGGTTGTGAGTATGCAGCTACCCGCCTCCATTTGCTTGAGAGCTTCGACCAAGAGGCGCGTGCCGGGTTCGATCATCCTGTCGAGCAGTTCGGTGCTGGTATCCTCGTCTTTAATCGCGATTTCTTCCTGAAGAATTACTTCACCTGAGTCCAGTCTCTTAGCCATTTTTTGAACCGTAATCCCCGTGACCGAATCGCCGTTCCAGATCGCCCATTGAACTGGTGCCGCCCCCCGATACCGGGGCAATAACGATCCATGCAGATTGATCAGGAATAGGCGAGGCAAAGAGAGTAGAGCCTCGCGTAGGATCTGCCCAAATGCCACGACGACGAGAGTGTCCAGTTGCGCCGCTTGCAATTGACTCAAGACAATTTCCGCGTTCACAGCATCCGTTTCGATAAGATCCAAACCGTGTGCTCGGGCAAATGTGCCGACTGCCGTGGGCTGTGTCTTTTGCCCGCGCCCAAAAGCCTTGGCCGACTGGGTCACCGTTATCTCGGGCGGGCCGTAGGACGTCACGACACCCTCGAGCACTCGACTTGCAAACTGCGGACTGCCCAAAAATGCGTATTTCAACATGAGCTAGGGCGCCAATGCCTTTTCCAGTTTTCGTTTGAGGAGTCGCCGTTTTAGAGAAGATAGCCGATCGATAAACAGTATGCCATCCAGGTGATCATACTCGTGTTGAATCGCCACCGCCAAAAGTTCCTCGGCCTCTATCTTTTGCTCGCGTCCGTGCCGGTCCAGATACTTGAGACAAATGCGCGCGGCTCGGCTCACCGTTTCGGTAAATCCCGGCAGCGAAAGACAACCCTCATCCCAATTGGCTTTGCCGGAGCGACTTACCCATTCGGGGTTGATAAATTCGTAAAGTTTTTCATGGCGTTCGTCTTGAACCCCGATGTCCACCATGAAAACGCGATAAAAGAACCCGACCTGCGCTCCGGCCAAACCAATGCCACGAGATCGATACATTGTCCGAGCCATATCGTCGAGAGTTCGGTGAAGTTCAGTGCCAAAGCTTATCACGGGTACTGATACTTTGCGTAGGCGCTCATCCGGGTATTTTAGGATTTCCATCAGCGTTTCCAGGCGATGAGTGAGATCGCCCCCATCAGAAAAACCAGATTAGAGGACCAGCCCGCCACGACCGGGGGGATATGGCCCCCCTTACCAATGGACAAGAAAACGCGAAATACCAATAAATAGACGAATACGATTC
Organism: uncultured Pseudobdellovibrionaceae bacterium; assembly: GCA_964603655.1. Lineage (GTDB taxonomy): Bacteria > Bdellovibrionota > FAC87 > UBA2466 > UBA2466 > JACPWY01. Next base: position 5,980 of record CAZRVZ010000009.1, read on the forward strand.
CAAAACAGAGGCCAATGCTGCGCGCCGAGGATTGGTGTTTCACAGCCTGTGTGACGAGTGCGACCGCAAACAATACAAATATCAATGGGGCGAAGATCAGCGCCATGCGTTCATGATACCCCACCTCGGATCGCGTGGTATCGAACCCGTAATTGCGATTGCGTTCGATATACTTGCGCAAATCTTTTAGGCGCATCATCGACTCCTCAAGGCGGAGGGTCCTGAAATCCGCTGGCTTTTCCGGAATGACTCCAACCCGACCCTTAAACGTAGTTGAAACCGGAAATCGCGTGTCGGGAAACTGCACGCTGAAACCGTCCTCGAGCGACCAGTCGTTGTTTATGAAACGGGCCGTCTTCGCCTGAATCCGCTCCCGCACGTGAAACTCCGGATCCATTAGATAAATATTGAGGTCTTCCAAGACGTTGCGATCGGGTAGATACCGTCCCACATTATAGATGACCCCAGCGCTTCGATACCAGAATCGCTCATTACCAAAGAGCAGGAGATGATCGGCTGACGGGTCCATGCCTTGTTTGAGCAAGACCCTTCGTTTTTCGAAGTACGGAACCCAGGAATCGAAAATGAGAAAACATAGGGTTGATAATGTCGCAACGATGGCGAGAAAAGTGGAAACCAGGCGCCACAGGCTTACTCCACCCAAATAGAGCGCCAAGATCTCATTTTGGCGGGACATTGATGAGAGAATCATCATCGTTGCCATCAGGCATGCTACCGGAAGAAACTGCTGGAGCACTCCGGGAATCTGAAAGGCGTACAATTGGAAAATCTTCCCCAGCGTCATTTCCAGATCCCAGTAGCGTGTGAAAAAGTCGATGGACATGAAAAGGGTCGCAAGGCTGGCCCAGATGATCACAAAATAGATGCAGAACTCGCGGGAGAGGTACTTATCCAGCGTGTCCACTAACCGATGTCCTGCTTTTCGAGGGCTGATTTTAGTTTGGCAAATGCCCCGTCGATAGCTGACGGGTTGGTTCCCCCTGCCTGGGCAAAATCCGCTCTGCCACCCCCCGTTCCACCGATATCCTGAGCTAGGCTTTTGACGATCTTACTTGCGTCCAGACGACCCGACAGATCTTTCGAAATGCCGACGCACATCGAGACCTTTCCTTCGTTCTCGGTGGCGAGTACGACCAGCGCGCGATCTTTCAGCTTGTCCCTGATTTGATCCGAAAGTGTTCGTAAACCTCCCGCGTTGACTCCTGACACGCGCTCCATGACCACCTGGAGATCGCGAATGAGTACCCGCTTTTCCCACGGCGCGGTTCCACCCCCACCTTGAGCCAGGGCCATCTTGAGTCGTTCCAACTCTTTCTTCGCGGTCTTAAGCTCCAGGGAAAGCGTATCGACGCGACTAACGGCCTGAATTGCTCTCACTCCCAGCGAAGTTTCTATGTTTTCAAGCACCCGATCCCGCTCGCGGTAGCGATTGAGCGCGCCCTTGGCTGTCACCGCCTCGATGCGGCGAACCCCGCTTGCCACCGAGGACTCCGAGAGGATTTTTACCGTCTGAATGTCTGCAATATTTTGAAGATGTGTGCCGCCGCACAACTCGACGCTGAAGCGACTTTCGTCTGATCCCACGCGAACGACGCGCACCCGATCGCCATATTTGTCTTCAAAAAAAGCCAGTGCTCCGCCTTTTACTGCCTCATCGTACGAAGTTTCCGACGTCACAACCTGTAGACCAGTATCAATCTGCACATTGACCAGTGACTCGATCTTTGAAATCTCATCGTCGGTGAGCGCGCGCGGAAATGAAAAATCGAACCTGAGTTTATCCGGCCCCACGAGAGATCCTGCCTGCTTCACCCTGTCGCCCAAAACCTGTCTGAGTGCCGCGTGAAGCAGGTGTGTCGCGGTGTGATTGATAGCGATCGCTTTTCGCCGCCCCTCATCCACCACCAGACGAACCTGGGTCCCAACCTTGAGGCTTCCCAATTCGGGATGGACCGAGTGCACCGGAACCGCGCCAACTCGTCGGGTGTCGCTGACTACTCCTCGAAAATCTGGGCTCACAATCGAACCGCTATCGCCTACTTGACCGCCACTCTCCGAGTAAAAAGGGGTGCGGTCGAAGGCGGCGAAACCATCGGCAGTCAGTGATGTGGTTTCGACCCCCTGCTCGTTCCAAAGTTTCAGAACTTTCGGGGTATCCATCAGCTTTTCATAGCCCACGAACAGGGATTCAATTCGAGTTCCATCGACGGGGGCAGTTTCCAAGGAGCGTTGAATGCTGGAAATCGCCCCATCGGCGCGAGCCGCGGTCCAGGTGCTTTGCGACCGCTGCTTCTCCATGAGAATCTGAAATCCGGCCTCATCCATTGATACCCCGTTTTCGGCGCAGATTACCTGGATGAGATCGACTGGAAATCCGAAGGTGTCGTACAGTTTAAATGCCACGTCACCCGGCAGAATGCGCGCGCCAGACTTGGGCAACTTCGCTAGGCTCTCATCCAATAGCCCGACACCGCGATGGAGAGTCTGATGAAAGCGTGCCTCTTCTTCTTGTAAAAGCGTCTCGATGGAATTCTTTCGCTCGGAAATTTCAGGATAGGTTTGTTCCAGCTGTGAAACGACGTCGGAGACAAGCTGATACAAAAACGGCGCATCCTGGTTCAGCTTTTTTCCGTGACGAATGGCCCGGCGGAGAATGCGTCGTAACACGTACCCTCGCCCCTCGTTACTGGGACCGACACCATCGGCAATAAGAAAGGTGCCCGCTCTCAGATGATCGGCGATTACCCGCATGGAAACGGCAGTGGACTCTTTCGGGTCATAACGGACTCCCACCTTTTTCGATATCGCCTGAATAAGTGGCTGGAACAGGTCGGTGTCATAGTTGCTATAGACCCCCTGGAGGACGGCTGAAAGGCGCTCGAGACCCGCTCCGGTATCAACGGAGGGCTTCGGCAAAGGCGCCAAAGTCCCACTGGGGTCACGGTTAAATTGCATGAAGACCAGATTCCAAATTTCCAGAAACCGCGTATCGCACGGGCAGCCCGGCGCACAGGTGGGTTTTCCACAACCCCGCGATTCACCCCAGTCAAAATGGATTTCAGAGCACGGGCCACAGGGTCCGGTGTCGCCCATCGCCCAAAAATTATCTTTTTCCCCCAAGCGCACAATCCAGTCGGCCCGAACGCCCATGGCTTTCCATATTTCGGCAGCTTCATCATCGTCTTGAAAGACGGTAATTCTCAGCCTGTCTTTGGGTATTCCGTACTGCCGAGTCAGTAATTCCCAGGCAAAGGCAATTGCGTCCTTCTTAAAGTAGTCACCAAACGAAAAATTTCCCAGCATCTCGAAAAAGGTATGGTGTCGTGGCGTAAATCCCACATTTTCCAAATCGTTGTGCTTGCCACCGGCGCGCACGCATTTTTGTGCTGTCACGGCCCGCCGATAGCCTGGATCGTGAATTCCCAGAAAACAGTCTTTGAACTGAACCATTCCCGCATTGGTAAAAAGAAGGGTAGGGTCCTGGGCCGGTATCAGTGCGGAACTTTTAACGCGCCGATGGCCTACGCCTTCAAAAAAAGAAAGAAATTTCTCTCGAATTTCGAATGATTGCATCCAGAGAAGCTTAACAAATCCACCGGTCCGGTGCAAAGGGTCAGGCATCGCAAATTGGCCGGCTATCGCAAATTGGATCGTTAAGCGTTAATGTATTGAGCTGATGGAAGTTAAAACAGCGATACGCTACGATTGGGAGCCCGAGCAGGTATTGGCACTACTGACGACACCGCTCGATGTGCTTAAATCGCTTGCACGCGACGTACACCGTGAGTTTGCGGCCCCGGATGTTCAGCGGTGTGAGCTACTCAGCGTCAAAACAGGAGCGTGCCCCGAGGACTGCGGGTATTGTTCCCAGAGTGCACACGTAAAAACGCAAGTGGGCGTGGAGCCTTTGATCAGTCCGGAAACGGTTGGAGTCGCCGCCCGGGCCGCTGTAAAAAACGGAGCGACGCGGTTCTGCCTGGGGGCCGCCTGGCGCGATATTCCCAGCGACCGGCGATTTGGCACTGTCCTTGAGATGATTCGCGAGGTCGCCAAGACCGGGCTGGAGGTGTGCTGCACGATGGGAATGGCTACCGAAAACCAACTGCGAGAAATGAAAACGGCAGGACTTCACTCGTACAACCATAACCTCGATACGAGCCGCGAGCACTACGCAAAGGTCATTACGACAAGAACCTATGGAGATCGCATTCGCACTTTGGAAGCTGCCAGGCGCGCGGGGGTTTCGCTATGTTGCGGGGGAATTCTGGGGCTGGGCGAATCGGTGCTGGACCGGGCTTCGCTCTTGAGTGAGTTGGGACGAATGAATCCGCATCCGGAGAGCGTGCCCATTAATCTGCTGGTACCGGTTGAAAATACACCGCTTGCTCATGCGTCGGAGGTGCCCTTCGAAGACTTTCTGCGGGTGGTGGCGACCGCCCGAATCGTCCTGCCGCGGGCTCGCGTGCGTCTCAGCGCCGGGCGAAACCGCCTGTCACGCGAAGAGCAGTTGGAGTGTTTTCGAGTCGGTGCGAACTCGATTTTTATCGGGGATAAGTTACTCACTACACCAAACGTCGAGTCGGAGTTTGATCGCGTGCTTTTGGAATTCCATGCAAACGATGCCAATGGCGCAAGCGATGCAGCCAATTCAAATGGCGCAAATGATACAACCGAAGAAATTCGCGCTACCGATTGAACTGGCCGCGAATTTCGATAGCCTCCAGCTCGATCGGTGCCTCTCCATCGGCAGAGGTCAAGATCGCGCGGACAAAAAGCATTCCTGGACCGAATTGATTGCCAAACTCGGCTGAGGCAGCACTCACTTCGCCTGCTCCGTTTGCCTGAGAGGTTTCCGTCGCCAGCTCCCAACGTGAATTCGATCGGTAAAACCAAGTTTGTCCATTAGGGCTCAGCTGGTATTTGATGGCTCCTCTATTTTGGGGGCCCGTCAATTCCCGGAGCCCTTCCAAGACGCGATAATTGATGCCAAGTCCAGATGTAAGCGTCGCTCCGGACACAAAGTGGTTCGGACCAACTTCCACGGATCGAATTCGAGGAGAGGGAACTGCCAGCGAATCCCGGGACAATTCCAGTTTGTATTGAAAAAATCTTCGGTCCGAGAGTCCCGTTATTAAGGCGGCCGGTCCCGTAAGGGCAGGCGGCATGCTCATGAAAGAGACCCGGGTAAATGCATCGTTACAATTTTCAGCCAGACAGGCCCGAACCGACGGTTTTACCTGGGTGGCGCCACGCCAATAGACTTTTCGAATCTCACTCGGGGGGAGCGCCCGATTAAAAATAGCAATTTCATCCAGTGAGCCGGACAGGCGATCACCAGCATCGACCGCGACGCACCGATACCCATCGTCATTGGAGTCTTCCGTCTTTCCGCCGACAATCACGCAATACTTCGGATTATTTATCCCAAGAACCGACCTCCCGAAATCACTTTGGGCTAAAACCTGTTCGCCGTCTCGATATACGAATAGATTATTGACTCCGGCGGCCGAGGCATTCCAGGTTACGGCGACATGGTGCCAATTGCCATCGTTAACCCTCAGATTGGCTTCGTTGCCGACCGTCGCGGTCTGGGATCCCCGCAATACCTCCAGGTTTTCAGGGCGACGAATCCGAAGGAAGTTTCGTTCGCCTGACGATGGCAACTGGGAGTCGACAACGGCGACGTTGAGCAGAGTTCGATTCAACACGTAGCCGGCCTCCGTCTTTACCCAAAAAGCGATGGTAATGGCCGATGCGCTGCCGTTTCTGAGATCCCTGAGTACGATATCATCTGCTGCAGATGTGTCGGTGAATTTCCTGGCGACACCGAGCTTGGCCATCGCGTCCACCGTGGCAGCACTGGAGGTGACGGGATTTCTTTCCCTGGAACTATCCATCACCGGACTCATTCCAACCTCGTTGAGATGGAGCAGGAGAATATTCCCCGTCATGTCCATGTTATTTTCCGCATACGAGGTTTCAACGACCGAGTTGTCCGGGAGTTCCGCGCCGACTGGAGATGAAAACCGAGAAGCCAGTAAGCGCCAATCCACCGCGCGTCTGGCATCGATCATCTCCGAGGCGTAGGATCCGGCGAGGGCGTTGGATCGCAGGACGATGCCGCTCCCATCCCATTCGACATTACTTACCTGCGAAGCGCGGTTAAAAGAACCCTGAACACCGTGGAGCTGTGGAATCGCTTTGGCGCGAAATAAGCGATCGGAAACTGCGATCGACTCCGAATCAAATTGCATCGCCGAAGTTACATCCAGTCGAACCAAGCGGTTGGCGCCATTGGGATCGGCAATGATGGAGTTCACCACCAGCTTTTTTCGGCACCCTGAAAGTAGCAGGTCACAGAGCGCCATAAAAACGAGCACGGCCATTAGCGGCTTAGTGCCCTCATTGCGCAGGAATTTGATCATGATATTGCATTAGTATTCAACTGACGTGCCACGCACGTGAACCGTCTCAAGTAGTTGAAATTTAAGGATACGGTCTGAAGTCCGGCCGGAGAGACCTGAAGATTGGTGTAGAACTCTGAGTCACTTATCGATGGAACGGCGGGCAATATGATGCAATTCTCTGGGTTTACAGCGTTTGACTAGATGTCAGTCGAATTCACGGTATCGACAGTGGGCGTGGACCGGTTACTTATTGGTGTCCTAACGGATGCGAAAGGCCAGCCTTATTCTACTGAACCCGCTCTGCCACCAACTCCATCACGTCGGCAACGCGTACCTGGTCGGCCAGTCCCTTTTCATTGATTCCGCTGCCTATCATGATGCGGCAATACGGACATGACGTACAAACGACGTCGGGTTTTTTCTCGAGCGCCTGCTCGGTTCGCAGGACATTTACCCGTTGATCTTTTTTCTCCTCCATCCACATGCGCCCGCCGCCGGCGCCGCAACAGGTCCCCTCGCGTTTGCAGAAAAACATTTCCTTTAGGTTGAGGCCCTGGATCTTTTGCAACAAAGTACGGGGCTCGTCATAAATATCGTTAAAGCGGCCGTAGTAACAGGAGTCGTGGTAAACAACATCCTTGTGAAACTCACCATCTAGGATTATTTTGCCGTCGGCTACCAATTGCCCAACGACTGCAGCGGCATGATCGACTTGCCACCGCCCCCCAAAATCCGGGTACTCGTTCTTTAACGTGTTAAAACAGTGGGGACAGTTTACCAAAATCTTTTTGACTTTATACTCCTCGAGTTTTTTCACCAACGCCTCGGCCATGGTCTGAAAAAGATATTCGTTTCCTAATCGCCGGGCGGTTTCGCCGTTACAGAGTTCCTCGTTTCCCAATACGGCGAAAGATACGCCGCCCTTTTTAAGCAGCTTCGCGAACGCCTGCGTTGCCTTTCGATTGTTGGAATCGAAAGATCCCCCGCACCCCACATAATAAAGGTATTCGAATCCTTTGTTGTCAGCGACAGTTGGAATTTCCAGCCCCTCGGTCCAGGTCGCTCTTTCCGAACTGCTGATTCCCCACGGATTCGACTGTGTTTCCATTCCGCGAAACGCGCGGCCTAGCTCCTCAGGAAAGCGCGACGCCTCCTGAACGAGATGCTGGCGAATTTCCACTATTTTGTCGACGTATTCAATATTGACCGGACAGGCCTCTTCACAGGCGCGGCAGGCAACGCACGACCAGATCACATCATCAGAGATCGGCCGACCTTCACCGACCACCACGTCCCACTGAGTGTCTGTCGTGGCGCTTAGAATCTTTTTCTGGTTTTCATAAAGATGATCCCGTAAGTTCATGAGCAGTTGCCGGGGCGCGAGCGACTTCCCCGTTGCGGCAGCCGGGCATACTGACGAGCAGCGGCCGCACTCTGTACAACTGAACATATCGAGAACCTGTTTCCAGGTGAAGTGATTTGCCTGTGATCGCCCAAAAAGCGGGTTCGTACCGGAGTAGTCACGTTTAGCCAGGTGTCCTTTGGCGGAAACCCGGCCGAAAAAAATATTGGGAATGGCTGTTATAATATGAAAGTGTTTCGAACGCGGCAGCAAGTTTATAAAAACTAGGATCACCAGGTTGTGAACCCACCAGGAGGCGGATCCAATCCATAAGGTTAACGAGCTATCCATCGGCATCATAAGGGCTAGAAGGCGACTGATCGGTTGCCACGCCACTTCACTCGCAAGCTCAGGATCTGCCGAATACAAAACAATTCGAGCAGAGTCATACAGGAGTCCCGAAAACATAATGGTAAAAATGAACGATAAAATGAGGATCGCCTCAAAGTGGCTTTTCGAATAGAGCTTCGCTTCCGCCGGAAGTATTCCAAAAAGGCGGCCCGGCCGAGTGATGGTCCAACGGATGAGAGCGATCGTGACGGCAATCATGACAACCAGCTCGAAAATGTCTTTCAGCAGGGCGTAGGGGCCGCGCAACAGTTCGGACGAGAGTACGGGGACCTGAAAATCAGGCACCCATCCACGAACGAACATCGTCACCACCTGAAAAAGCAAAACACAAAACCCCCAAAACACTACGATGTGCAGCCAGCCGGCCGGCTGTTCGCCGGTAAAAAACTTTCTCTGGGCGAATCCATACACCAGCGTATTCCATGCACGCGACGAAAAGGTCGCCACCGTATAGTCTCGCCCATCATCCCGACGGGCTTGTCGCAAAACACTGAACCGCCCCCAGAGTTGATGCATCAAGGCACAGATACCGGTCAAAAAACAGAACGTCCAAAGAATTTGCATCTTATTAGTCTATTTTTCGTCGGGCTATCCAGCAACTGGAAAAAGTGCGGCAAGGTTGCCAGTCTGACGGCAACTCGTTACCGTTAGATTCATGAGAAAATTATCATCCTGTCTTTGGATTGGTGTTTTGCTTTGGGGCTGTCAGTCGGCCGTTATACAGGCGCCTATTGCCGATCGGCTCTACTCGACAAACCATTTGGTCCAGTCAAGCAGCCAAAGCAATCAGGCTTCAGGAGTCAAACTCGCGGTGGCATCTGGCGGCAAAGCGTCCTCAATCGCGGCTACCGAAATTTTTTCCCAGGGAGGCAATATCGTGGATGCGGTGGTTGCCGCGGCATTTTGCCTCGCTGTGGAGCGACCCAACTCTCTCGGGTTGGGTGGTGGCGGCTTCTTGACGCTGGTTCTTCGCGACAATCCGCAAAGCCCTTTTTTCATAGATTTCAGAGAATCCGCTCCGCAGCGCGCCCGCCGCGACATGTTTCTGGATAAGCGTGGAAAAGTTGTTCCCGAGTTGAGCCAAATCGGAGCCTTATCCGTTGCGGTACCGGGATTTGTGGCCGGCTTTTTTGAGGTGCACAGGCGGTGGGGGAAGCTTCCCTGGAAAACCGTTTTAAAACCCTCGATAAAATTGGCGCGCGACGGATTTCGCGTCTATCCGACACTCGCCGATCGCATCGCCAGCGAGTACCAAACACTGGCTGCCCACACTTACACGGCATCCTTGGTGAGTGCTAGGGTTGGCACCGGCTTAAAGACGCAGCCGCTTAAAAGCCAAGATCTTCTCGTTCAAAAAGATCTCGCAGATTCCCTTTCAGCGATTGCTAATGGAGGGCAAAAGGCCTTTTACCAAGGTGCGCTCGGCAGGAAAATCGCGGCGTTCATAAAGGCTCGAAAGGGGATCCTGTCACAGACGGATCTGTTGGCCTATCGAGTAATCGATCGCGCCCCTCTCCAGGCCGCCGTGTTGGATTCCACTGTTATAACGGCACCACCGCCAAGCGCCGGAGGGGCGCTGTTCATCCAATGGTCGCGAGTGCTTGCGGGATACGACCGAACGTGGCTGACTCAAAGCGCGCCCAGGTACCTCCATCTGCTCGCCGAGACCATGAAACGGGGGTTTGCCGATAGGTCGCAGTTTTTCGGTGACCCCGAATTCACGAAAGAGCCGTGGGCTCGGGTGATTACGCAGGATTATGCCGACGCTAGTCGCAAGAGTATCAACTCGGAACTGGCCACCCCGTCCCAGTCGATTAAACCCGGAACCCCCTTCACAGAGACGGCCGGTACCAGCCATCTGAGTATCATCGACGATTTGGGGAATGCGGTTTCAACCACCCTCTCAATCAATGACACGTTCGGTTCCCGCTTGGCCGTCCCCGGCACCGGAATCTTTCTCAATAACACCATGGACGATTTCAGCATTCTTCCCGGCGAGCCCAATGTTTACGGTCTCACGGGTGGTGAGGCAAACGCGATCGCTCCGTTGAAACGGCCGACATCCAGTATGATGCCGACGGTTCTCCTAAAGAACGGAACTCCCGTTCTGGCTATAGGTGGGGCGGGCGGATCTCGCATCACTTCGAGCGTGGCCCAGGTGGTGTTTAATCTCTGGTTTCATTACCCGGATGATTTGGACAAGAGCCAGGCGGCCCCCCGAATTCACCACCAATGGCTCCCGGACAATCTGGAGATCGAAAAGGGGGCCTTCGATGATACCATTAGAGGCGATTTGAGGGCCCGAGGGCATCAGATTACTGACCCTCCGTATCTCGCTAAGGTTCAGGCCGTATTCAGAAACTCATCGACTCGAGTCATCACGGCGGTCGTGGATCCTCGAGACGACGGCGCGGGAGCTAGTGCACAATGAACTATTATCGCCTGCCAATGCTGATCATTTTTGTTTTTTGTATGGGCGGATATGTCCATTCGGACGAAACGCGTGTCGTTACTCTCCCGTCCAATTATCCACTGTTCGAAAAGCTGGCACGGGCCGAGAAAGCAACTACGCCACAAAACTCCCCTAGGGTAAAGGCTGTGTCTTGTCGTCCACCGACGCTCTTGGGGGTTTCTCTTTCATCGGCATCCCGGGAGCTTGCCTCACCGGGTCCGCTCTCCTTTGTGCTCGATCAGAAGGGCTACTATGTGAAAGATGTCCTGGAGTTCGTCCGCCTGACGCCATCCGGAAAAATCGCGCTGGGTGATTTTATGCCGCGCTATCAATCGGGAAACATTAAAATTGAGCAGATGACCAGTTTTGGCGAGAGCCGCTGTGGACGAAATCCGGCGGCCTGCTACATTCCGGATAAACAGACAATATTCGTTGATAAGAGTGTCGAGCTGGGCGCGCTCGGACCGGTCTTGATGCACGAGATTGTGCATAGTATCGATGGCGATCTTCAAAAAATGGAGGCCAAGCTAGCCGATCTTCACCGACAGCTCGGACTGGAGATGAAGAGCGTCATCAACCGCACTGTCGCCAGGACAAAACGGGATGCGCTTGCACTGACCGAAGCCGACTTTGAAGCGGCGGACATCGAAACGTTGCGTCGAATCAAGGCGGACAGTTATTTAATCGAACAGGTGCAGCAGTTTCGCTCGGAACGCCTCGCTTATGATTGGGGCGATCGTGCTTCGCGGGAAATGCTCCTTTTGTTCCCTCAGTATTACCAGGCTCATCCGCTGGATAGCCAAAAACGCTCCGACAACGAAATCGTCGACGGGTATCAATTCGACCGGATTGTTATTGGTAAGTACCTGTCAGGCGCCTGCGACGAGACACTCTGAGGGCCCTGAGGAAAATCTCACAAAAGTTTCCCCGCATCCACCACAGCCACTACTCACCGCAGGTAGCTTTCCAATTCTGACTGTCATCGGCATTCGGCTTTAATTTGAAGAATTTGATCAGTGCCTCTGCCGGCTGACGATAGGGGCCACCCTGGTAAAAGCCATAACGATTAATGAGATGTGGGGTCAGGCAGTCGATGGTGTGGTTTTTTCCATCACTGCGAATGAATGTCAGGTTACAGCTGGAGTAGATCTCATCATTAAAAATACTTCCTTGCACGCCGGAGCCTGTCCAACCGGTGCGATAGCTCTTGGCCTTATGCCTCGCCAACGCGCGAACTTTCGGCATGTCCGCATCCTGAACCTTTTTCATATCCTCGTCGTATTTGAGCCCCGCAAAGTAGACTAGACCGAGTGTTCCGTCGAGAACTGCGTATTTCTCCCCTCGATAATCGAACTGGAACCCAATTTCCGGGTTCCAGTCTTTTCCTTGCAACACCATTTCATTCATCTGTTCCATTGCTGTAAGAACAGGCGCGATCACAGATTGATGAGTGAGCCCCGCGTTTCGGACGGTTTCATTATCCTTGAGAAGCACTTCCTTAATCGATTGTCCGGCCTTCAAGAACCCGTCGAACGACGATCGAATATTCTTGTTATTGATTCCAGTCCAGGCCGGGTCGGAATCGGGTGCTTGGTTGCCGGGGCGACCTCGCTCGGTCAGTGATTCCATCGGAATTCCTGTGATACTTGCCACGTGGTTCAGCCACTGATCGCAGTTGAGACCTCCTACGACAAAGGGCCGATTCTCAAACCCGCGAACCCGCTTTTGATGGTTTGCATCGGTCAAATAGATGAACGGTCGGGGCCTGTGCAATGTGTAATTTGGCAACACACCCATTATCTTCAATTCATTGACCGTGAGTAACTGATCGCGGTCCTCGGTGCGAAGTTTCACCTCGGTAACCGTGGCACTTGCGATTGCCGCGGTCTCTAGCACGTGAACGACAACGCAAACCAGTCCCATCAGAAATGGGGCCTTCAAAATCCCGGTCCAATACATCGCCTTAATCTCCATCCCTCCTTTCGGCTTATTGCGTCAAAAGCATGAGCGCCTTTTTCGATTGAGTCCTCGCACCCGGAAATTTTGTCAGTGAGTGTCGTTTACGAATGAGGTGAGTGGCCGTATAAGTTAAGCATCTTAAGTATTTGTTTCTGTCGGCCATGAGAATCTAAGGGACTGGCGGAATTGTGTCCTGGGCGAGCGAAGAATATAGGGATCTCACCGCGTAAATACAGGCAGACTGCGGGCAGAGAACCAAGGTCCTTTAGGCGAGGCACGAATGGCAGATTTTAGTTACCAGCCGCTCTTTGATCCCGGCGATGATTCTACAGTGTACCGAAAGTTGGATAGAGACCAGACTGGCTCCGTCACGACCGAATCCTGGCGAGGTAATCGTTATTTACTTGTCGCTCCCCAGACCCTAACGAATCTCTGCTCGCTGGCTTTCGATGATGTCTCCCATCTGCTCCGCTCCGGGCATCTCGCAAAACTCGCGGGGATTTTGGATGATCCCGAAGCCAGTGAAAACGATCGGTTTGTGGCCACGGAGCTTCTCAAGAACGCGGTAATTTCTGCAGAAAGAATCTTTCCTTCATGTCAGGACACCGGCACGGCGCTCATTCTCGGAAAAAAAGGGGAGCGTGTATTAACGGGGTGCGATGACGCCCAGCTTTTGAGTCGTGGCGTTTTCGACACCTTTCAAAAGCGGAATCTCCGCTATTCCCAGCTGGCGCCGCAAACATTCTATGAGGAAAAAAATACCGGTACCAATCTGCCCGCTCAGGTAGAAATTTATTCTCGAGCTGGGGACGAGTACGAGTTTCTTTTTATCGCCAAAGGCGGCGGTAGCGCCAACAAGAGCTATCTGTATCAAAAGACGAAATCGATACTCAATCCGAAATCGATGGAGGCATTCGTCAAGGAAACCCTGAGCGGGCTGGGAACGGCCGCGTGCCCGCCGTATCATTTGGCCATCGTTATCGGTGGAACCTCGGCCGAAATGACCCTGAAAACAGTAAAGCTTGCGAGTTGCGGCTATTATGATGAATTGCCGACCACGGGCAATGCGTTCGGACGATCATTTCGCGATTTGGAAATGGAAAGAAATATCGAGCAATGGGCGCGGGAAACCCGTATTGGCGCTCAATTTGGTGGAAAGTATTTCGTACACGATGTTCGAGTTGTCCGCATGGTTCGCCACGGGGCGAGCCTGCCCATTGGCATCGGCGTCTCCTGCTCCGCCGACAGACAGATAAAGGCCAAGATAACCGCAGACGGCGTATTTCTGGAACAACTCGAGGAGGCGCCGGAACGTTTTCTGCCGGCTAATCCCACGATCCAAGGTGATTCTGTCACGATCAATCTGAATACTTCCATGAAAGAAATACTCGCCACCCTAGACAAGCTTCCCGTTTCAACGCGCGTGATGTTGAACGGTCCGTTAGTGGTTGCCCGAGACATTGCCCACGCGAAATTGCTGGAACGTGTTCAGAGCGGCCGGGGACTGCCCGAGTATTTCAAGGAGCGTGCCGTGTACTACGCGGGCCCGGCCAAAACGCCACACGGACAGCCGTCTGGGAGCTTCGGCCCGACGACCTCTCAGCGCATGGATCCTTACGTCGCGCCCTTTCAACAACTTGGCGGCTCCCTCGTGATGCTTGGTAAAGGCAATCGCACAAAGGAAGTTACCGAGGCGTGCAAAAAATTCGGCGGCTTCTATTTGGGATCGATCGGCGGTCCTGCGGCCCGGCTGGGTCGTGATTGTATTACCCGAGTCGAGGTGCTTGAATACGCCGAGCTTGGAATGGAGGCCGTCTGGATGATCGAGGTGAAGAATTTTCCGGCCTTCGTCGTTGTGGACAATAAGGGTAACGACTTTTTCGCGGGGAGAGGCGGTGAAGAATGATCCCCAGCTATCCCGCCCTAGTTTTCGTCGTCACGCTGTTATCGATGGAATCCCAGGCCGGCTCGCCCAAGTCGTCAATGAGGTCGCAAAGGACGACGTCGGGCAACCTACCGTCGACTTCACGGCCGACGTCAACCGTTTCCATGGATCCCAGTTCTGACGCTTTAATTAAACTCACCGAAACCGAGTGGTCCAAGACCACCACCTACCAGGCCCAATTCAAACAGGTGGTCCTGTCCAAACGAATGCACACGACGGACGAAACCACGGGAACGCTGAGCGTGAGAAAGCCTGGAAATTTGCGCTGGGAGAGTAACGATGGCACCACTCAAATTCTCAATGGAAAACGAGTGATTCTTGTCAAAACCAATCGACGCCGGAAAAACCGTAGCATCGATATTTACGAGAATGGCATCGCACAGGTCGACCTCGGGGCGCTGACATTTCTTCGCCAAGATGGTAGTTTGTTGAATAATTACAGGGCATTGAAACTTAAGGAGACCGCAACCTTCGTCGAATATCGGCTGTCGCCTCGGTCGCGTGAATCGGACAGTTATATTGCGGAAATCGATAAATCCGGGTATTTTTTGTCCGCTTTAACCATGGAAACAAACGAGGCGCGCGTTCGGATTGAGTTTTCCGAAAGAAAGTCGAATCCGCAACTGGACGAGGCGCTTTTTGTTTACGTCCCCCAGCCGGGAGACGTCGTTCATAAACAGTGAGGTAGACAATGCCGTCATTCGATATCGTGGTGAACCTGAACTATCAAGAGGTTGATAATGCCATCAACCAGGCCCAAAAGGAGATCGCTCAACGCTACGACTTCAAGGGCACCAAGAGCAAGATCCAGTGGGACAACAAGAATGAGATCACCCTCATCGGTGATGATGATTTCAAACTCAAGGCGGTGCTCGACATCCTCCAGGGAAAAATGGTCAAGCGAGGAATTTCGCTGAAAAACATTATTATGGGAACCGTAGAACCGGCTTCCGAGGCGTGTGTCAGGCAAAAGCTTACCTTACAGGCCGGAATCCCAACGGAGAAGGCCAAGCAGATCATCCAGACGATCAAGGATGCTGGGCTTAAGGTTCAACCGCAGATTCAGGACGAGCAGGTGCGGGTTACGGGCAAAAAGAAGGACGATCTTCAGGACGTAATGGGCCTTGTTCGCAAAAACGATTTTGGCCTCGACGTGCAGTTCCTTAACTTTAGAGACTAAAATGCCAGAGACTGAGATGACTGAATTGGAAACTCATCCCGACCAGACCTCTATTTTTTTTCAGAGCCTGGGGTGCGTGAAAAACCTGGTGGATGCTGAGGTGATGTTGGGAATCACGCAGAAGGAGAAGTATGCGATTGTCACCGATCCCTCTAAGGCGTCTGTCATCGTCGTGAACACCTGCAGCTTTATCGGCGACTCCAAAAGGGAATCTATTGATGCCATTCTGGAGCTCGCACAATACAAGGATCGTGCGCAAGGCGCGTGTGAGCGACTCATCGTAACTGGCTGCCTACCCCAGCGCTACAAAGAGGAATTGAAACTTTCTTTTCCCGAGGTCGATGCATTCGTCGGAACGGGCCAATACGGTCAGATTCTCGATTTCATTCGCGGGACGCGGGAGATGGAAGATGGATTTTCGCACCCGCGCTACATTCATCATGAAAACACGCCCCGGATCAACTCTCAGCCATTTTACCGGGCCTATCTCAAAATATCCGAGGGGTGTATTAAAAACTGCGCCTTTTGCATCATCCCGAAAATCAGGGGAACCTTGAGGAGCCGAACCATTCCGTCGCTTGTCGTCGAGGCGACAAAGCTCGTTGAAAACGGAGCGCTGGAACTGAACCTCATCGGCCAGGACCTGACCGACTATGGCCGTGATTTACGCGATGAGACGACCCTCGCCGCATTACTGAAGGCGCTTGTGGGCATTGACGGGCTCAGGTGGATTCGACTGCTTTACGTATACCCAGACGATCTCTGCGATGAGCTACTGGATCTTATCGCTTCGGAACCCAAAATCTGTCGCTACATCGATACGCCCATACAGCACATTGCGGACAACCAACTCAGACTCATGAATCGCAAAATTACCGGAACTCTCATTCGTAGTCGCCTGGCTAAAATCAAAAGCCGCATTCCGGACGTTTCCATCAGGAGTACCGTTATCGTCGGCTACCCTGGCGAAACACAGGAAGAATTTGAGGAGCTCAAGCAGTTTGTGCAGGAAGCCAAATTCGATCATTTGGGAGTTTTTTCCTATTCGCATGAAGAGGGTACTGCATCCTACCTGCTTCCCAAGCAGTTACCCGAGGCGGTTAAACTGAATCGCAAAGAAGAACTTCTGGCAATTCAGCAGGGCGTTTCCCGGAATAAACTGAAGGACTATGTTGGGAAAACAGTCCCCGTTTTGGTCGAAGAGATTTCAGAGGAATCGGAATACCTGATTTCCGGAAGGCATTCGGGTCAGGCGCCTGACGTAGACGGTTGCGTTCTTATCCGCGATGGCGTCGCAACCCGAGGAACTATTCAGCAGATTCGAATTGAAACTACACTCGATTATGACCTTGTCGGCCGAGTGGTATGATCCCTTGCAAACGCCTTGTCTTTATCTGTGTCTGTATCTGTGTCATTCAACTGGGTAATGTGGCATTGGCTGACTATGGCCAGATTCCTAAGGCCGGTTTGTTGCACGTCAAACTGGGGTTTGATTTTTTATCCACCAGCGAAAATTTCGCCTCCGATGGCGAGCGGGAAAATATAACTTTCCAGAATCAAACGGTCGATTTTTCTTCCAATGGGTTTTGGCTGGAACCCGAATACGGAATAGGTGAACAGGTCGCGGCTCAGTTTCGATTGAGGGGTTGGTCTGGAAACCTAAACCCCATTTCGGGTGGGAATACGGTGGCTTCGGGATCGGGATTAGCGGATATCGACCTTGCGTTAAAGTGGTCCATAATGGCCGAGCCCGTATCAACGCTGGAATTCTCGCTCCGGCTACCACCGTATTCCCGCGCTGCCTCATCGGCAGATTTGGTTGCGGGAGATGGCAGTGTGGATTTTGGAGTGCACTACCACTTGAGTATTTCGGCCAATCTCTTTCGATTCTATTTAAGCCCTGGTGTCATCACGAGAAGCGGGGGATATCCTGCGCAAGTGCGCCTGGGGTTGGCAGCAGAAACTCGTCTGAGGGCTGTCTACCTTCGAGTTTTCACCGATACGCGGTTGAGTCTAGGATATGCTCAGCTGGGTGATTCTTCCGAGAGTCAACATGACGCTGTTGGCAGTGGTGGCAGCTTTGCCCGCCTTTCGGGCGGATCTACCGGTCTGGATGTCGGATTGAAAACGGGAGTGGAGATGGCATCCGGCGTATTTGGAGAAGGCTATGCGAGCCACTCTGTACTGGGTTCTCGGTACCCTAATGCTCTTGTGTTCGGCATAAACCTGCACTGTGTGCTCGACACTAATATCAAAGATGCACGCACCAAGGCGTATGAGGTTCCCATCGATAAGCCGAGCGAGCCGACACCGTAGGGGCCTGCATGAGCTACGAAACTCAGTAACGATTTCTAAGTTATGATTCGGGGCGCGGGCGGATGGGTTGGGAGACTGAGTTAACTTTTCTGAGGCCTTTCAATTGAAAGTAACCGGTGACCTTCGAAGACTGTCAGAATCTCAATGTGTTTAACTGTGACCCGATAGACTATGCGATAGGATTTAAGGAGTACTTCCCGAACATCTTCGCGCTCAAATTCTGGGACCTGTCGGCCCGCTCTGGGATTACGGGCAGCTTCGTTAGCTTTCTTTTTTAGTTTTCCGGTCCACAGTCTAGCGGTTGTCAGATTGTCTTTGGCTATGAACCGACCTATTTCAAATAGGTCTTTTTCAGCACGTACGGTCCAGAGAACCTTCATTTGGCTTTACGCTTTAAGGTACCAAATTCAACATCGAGTTTGCCTTCTAGATCCTTATCTGAAATGGTTCTCCCAGCTTTCACGTCGGCTAACCCCTCTTCGACAGCGCCTATGAAACGCGCCCTTTCGTTTAGAAGATCAAATTCTTCCGGTGGTACAAGAACCGCTGCCGGCCTGCCGTTCTGCGTGATCACAATTGGACACTGTGATTCTTTAAGCTCGCGCAGAACTCTAGAAGCATGGGTTTTAAATACTCCCAGGGGGACGATATTTCGAGCCACTCGGAACTGCTTCATAAGCCTCCTAATACAGGTTCAAATACGAGTCTAATTATAGGTTCTTTTAAAGATCGAAGCAAGTCCGCAATGAGAATTGATCAACTGTGCCTTGCACCCAGTCCTTTGCCCTACAATGCTCTGCTAAATTGATCCACTCAGTATTTGCGATGCCCCGGCGTTTGATGCGCAGAGAACTGAGGAAGGCGTGATTTTGTCGTTCTTTTGTTGGGGGGATCGTTTTTTGTTTGATGCTTTTACACTAAAGCCTGTTGATGAGGTGGTAGTTTACGGAACCATTGGAGTGCCCCAAAAACTGGGTTGGC
>CAZRVZ010000010.1:0-5138 GCA_964603655.1 uncultured Pseudobdellovibrionaceae bacterium
TAGGTAATGGCTCCCGGGGAGGGACTCGAACCCCCGACAGGGTGGTTAACAGCCACCTGCTCTACCAACTGAGCTACCCGGGAACGGCGACCATTTTGGCAAAGGTGTCGTGAGTTGAAAAGGAATATTGCTAGTTCCGCATGGCGTGGAGCACTTTCATGGAGATGCCCTTGAGGGTGTCGAAAACGCCGTTGCCTTCCGAGGCCACGGCCTCGAATTCATCGGCGCCGAAGCTGTTTAACTGGTCGCGAAGCACGCCCAAGGGAATGGGGTTGTCGGTGTCGCGTTTGTTGTATTGGAATACGAAGGGGATTTTTCTTAAGTCGTAACCCTGTTCACGCAGGTTGGAATCGAGACTCCTTAAACTCTCCAGATTGTCGTCCATGCGATCGACGTTGGAATCAGCGACAAAGACGATGCCGTCCACGCCACGCAAGACAATCTTACGGCTCGCATCGTAAAACCGCTGGCCGGGAACCGAGTAGAGGTGAAAGCGGGTTTTAAATCCCTTGATTTCGCCGATGTTGAGCGGCAGAAAATCGAAAAAAAGGGTGCGCTCGGTTTCGCCAGTTTGGGTGATGAGGCGCCCTTTGTCCTCGTCGCGAGTCTGATTGTAAATATATTGCAGGTTGGTTGTTTTGCCGCCCAGGCCGGGGCCGTAATAAATTATTTTGCAGTTCAGCTCTTTTGCGGCGTGGTTGATAAATGACATGGTTTTCTAGTGTTTCTGCTGCTGTTTCCTGGTTTTTCCTATAGCGTCACTCGGTTCTGGAGTGCCTTACTCAAGGTGGCACTGTCCAGGTATTCAATCTCAGAGCCCACCGGAATGCCATGTGCGATGCGGCTCACCTTAACTCCATTGTATTTGATGAGGCGGGCAATATACAACGCAGTTGTGTCACCTTCGACCGTGGGGTTCGTGGCGAGGATTACCTCTTGCACCTTTCCGCGCTTGACGCGATCAATTAATTCCCTGACCTTGAGTTTGCTCTCGTCGATGCCATCGAGCGGGGAAAGGATGCCATGCAGCACATGGTATTTTCCCTGGAAATGGCGGCTCCTTTCGAGCGCCATGAGATCGGACGGCTGTTCCACGACACAGAGAATGGAATCGGTGCGGTTGGGATCGGTGCAGATCGCACACTCGGAGGTCTGGGTGAAGGTGCAGCACTCGGAGCAGGTATGCAGCAGCTCGCGGGCAGCCAGAAGGCTTTCGGCAATGGAGCGTGCCACCGATTCGGGTTGTCGCAAAACAAAGTAGGCAAGGCGAGTCGCTGTCTTTTCGCCGATGCCAGGTAATTGCTTGAGTGCCTCGATCAGGTTCGTCAAGGTCCCGGGGTTTTCATTGGCCATTTTACCCATTGTCGTTTTCCAGAGTGACAGATATCACCTCGGCCTGAAGTACGGCCTTGGTATTTAAAACCGATGGGTGACTCAAGGCCTCGTTGCGAAGACGTTCTTCATCCTCAATGCGCATCACCTCGAGACTGGGCCGGGCTCGAGCCATGTCATTGCCCAGAATAAAGTGTGTGTTGGGACCGAAGAAGATCTTGAGGTAATCGCCAATCTCCTTGCGATTCTTGATGTCGGACGCCTGTTTTTCATAAAAACTTCCGGGAGCAAATGCCAGCGTAACCGTTCGGGCCACGCCCTCGGTTTGAATCTCAAAACTCGCATGGGAAAGAAGAGCGCCGAGCAGCGGCCGTTTTTTCATGACTCTGTCGACAAATCCGCGCCAGGCCATTTGGGGATCGCTACTGAGTGCGATACTTGCGGGCTCGAGCGCCGGTCTTTGTGTCGGTGCTGGTGTGGGCGCAATGTTCACCGGGGTCGTGGCCGGTGGCGACGGAGGTGTTGGTGCAATGTTCACCGGTATCGATTTCGAGGTCGCCACCACCCATTCGGTGATGGGCGATGGCGCTGCACTTTCTAGTTCCTCCAGTCGCTCGAGCTTAGTCATTCGAACCGCCGCCATCTCCAGCACGAAACGAGGTTGGGCGCACCAGCCCAATTGGTCGATAGTTTTGGAAAATATCTGGGCCATTCTTTCGACCGTCAAAAGCGTGGTGTGTTCGGCAATCTTTTGCAAATCCGCCAGGTGTTGCGGAGAGATGTCGAGTGATTCGGAGGTGACGGGATGCTTGGACTGGCCGGATAGCACCACCAAATAGAGCAGTCTGAGATCTTCTAGGCAGCGCTCCGCAAAGTTTTTAAGATCCATCCCCGATGTATAGGCACTCTCTATCTTGGCCAAAATTCCGGTGATATTTTTAAACACGATGTCACTGATGAAACTGTGAATCTCACTCGATCCGTAAACGCCGAGCGCCTCTACGACGGCGGCTTCATCGAAGCTCTGCACGGTCGAGGGGCCAAAGTAGGAGAGGACCTGGTCCAAAAGAGAGAGCGCATCCCGCAGACTACCCTCGGCATAGCTGGCGAGCAGTCGAATGCCCTCATCGGAGAGACGGATGTTTTCCGAAGTCAGGACCTGTTTCAGGCGATCGATTATCTGCAGCTGAGTGAGCCTTCTGAATTGAAACACCTGACAGCGCGACAAGATGGTGGCCGGAATTTTCTGGGACTCGGTGGTCGCAAAGATAAAAACGACGTAGGGTGGCGGCTCCTCTAAAGTTTTAAGCAGGGCGTTAAAGGCGCTCAGAGACAGCATGTGCACTTCATCGATGATGTAGATCTTGTACTGTCCGCTTGCCGCTCCGTAGGCCACATTTTCTCGAAGGCTGCGCACCGCCTCGACACCGTTATTGGAAGCCCCATCGATTTCAACCACATCCACCGATCGGCTTTCGGCGATAGCCAGGCATTCGGTGCAGCGGTGGCAGGCAACTCCATCGGTGGCCTGAGTGCAGCGCAATACCTTGGCGAAAATGCGGGCAACGCTGGTTTTACCAACGCCTCTCGCACCGCAAAAGAGATAGGCGTGCGAGACACGGCTCAAGCTGATGGCGTTTTTTAAGGTTTGGACGATGTGGGCCTGTCCGACCAGATCCGAAAACTCCTGAGGACGCCACTTTCGTGCTATCGCTAAATATTCCATGGCCGCCAAGTCCAAAGTCATCGAAAAAAAAGGGAGGCTCGGGTTACCTGCGGCGCTTAAAAATCCTGCTACCGCTGCTTCCTTCCGGACCTGACGGAGTTTGCAAGTTCTCATCGCGCAGGGCCGAGCCACAATGTGGGATCAGGTTTATCCACTATTTGGCGAGTGGGCAAGCAGGGAAAGCCTGAGATCGGTCTTGACACCGGTTTTTCCCCGGGGTTTTTCGGTGGTTTTCCCAATGGGCTTTCCATGGTGCAGCGCCCGAATATCGGAAACAAATCGCACCAGCGCGCGATTATGGATTGGGCTACC
Source organism: uncultured Pseudobdellovibrionaceae bacterium (assembly GCA_964603655.1). Taxonomy (GTDB): domain Bacteria; phylum Bdellovibrionota; class FAC87; order UBA2466; family UBA2466; genus JACPWY01. The sequence continues at coordinate 3,371 of CAZRVZ010000010.1, forward strand.
CAGCAAGCACAGGCCGATGGGCAGGCGTTCCCAGTTCGACAATTCAAATTCCCGAAACTCACAGAGGCGCCCGCTTTGAAGATCGTGGAGCGCCATCGTTTTAGGCAAAACGGCCAGGCCGTTTTGCTGCACCGCCATCGCGCGCGCCACAGCAAAGCTATCCACGTCCTTGAGCCGGCCGAGCAGGCTTTTTTGAGCGGACAGGGCCTGAAGAATCGTCATTTTTTTCCCGCACAGGGATCCCCCGAAAATAAAGATCGGCGTGGTGTCGTCATGCACATTCGTCTTTAGCGAGGGGGGACACTATCCCCTGGAGTTTACTGCTTCGACCGGCCCGCTTAATCTCATCGGCTGCATGTGTGGTGATTACGTTTGGCGCTGTTGCAAAAGATTGTGGCTATTAGTCCTCTTCTCGTCGATATCGTGCGGAAGGGGAAAATTCCTGGGCCCACTCCTAGCCTGATGCTAGTTGTGCTTCCCCGACTTTAGCCACAATATTTTGCAACAGCGCCTTACGTTTGAATGTAAAAAAAGTTCAGACAATTTGATTTCCTGTTATCAGGTTTTTAAAACTGCAAATGCAATGCATCACGCATTTGCACGTTGACGGCTGTTTCACCAGGCCAGAAGATTTAAAAAATCGACAAACGGGAGGGTGAAATGCGGGATTTTAGCTGGATATTTCTGGTGGTCTTTTTCGTGGAGAGTTTTGCTGGCGCCATGACGATGGGAAATGTGGTGACCGGCGATGGGTTCACCTGCGTAGTAGTCGATGAATCGGTAAGGTGTTGGGGCGAAGACGGCGAAGCGGAACAGACGATTCCGGAGAACTTACAGGGTGTCAAAGCAATCTGGGCAGGCGGTGACCAAGCCTGCGCAATAGGCGCTGCGGGCATCCGGTGTTGGGATGACGTCGCGGGCGAATCCGAAGTTCCAACAAACCTAAATAAGGTGAGAACCGTCGCTGTAGGAGAGTCACACGCCTGTGCCGTCGATACAAATGGGATGAGTTGCTGGGGTTTTAACGGGTCTGGTCAGACTGACGTGCCGAGTAATCTGAAAAACGTTCGACAAATTGCAGTGGGCGCCGATCATAGCTGTGTTATCGATGATAACGGCGTGAAGTGCTGGGGCGACGATGACTATGGACAATCAACGGTGCCCAAGGATCTCGATGAACCGTCACTGATTGCGGCCGGCTACGATCGAACGTGCGCCGTGGACGAAGGGGGAATACGGTGTTGGGGCGATGAGTTTGAAGATCCGATAGTTGGCTTACACCTAGTGGGGGCGCGCCAGATTTCCGTGGGAGAATATCACGCCTGCGCTCTTGATGATGAAGGCGTGAAGTGCTGGGGCGACAATGAATACGGGCAAGTCACCATCCCCGCGAATCTGCGTGGCGTTCGAAGTATTTCCGCGGGATTGGACCATACCTGCGCTCTCGACGACGACGGCGTGAAGTGCTGGGGTAATAATGACAAAGGCCAGGCAACGGTACCGCAGGATTTAATCAAACCCTAATCAAAGAAAAGAATAGATGGGATCCGTTTGGATGAGGGCGTCAAATGCTGGGGCAGAAATAATCCCGGTCAGACGACTGTGCTGGCGAACCTAACGGGTGTGCGGCAAATTGCGGAGGGCGTTCTTCACAGAGTGCTTGAAACGTAGCGCAGGAAATTTTGAAGCTGAGTGATGCCTACCCGTTTTACTCCCTAAAGGAAGTAAGTACCTTTTCGAGAATGGCCACCACGTTGTCGACGGTCGC
>CAZRVZ010000011.1:0-14882 GCA_964603655.1 uncultured Pseudobdellovibrionaceae bacterium
GCTTGTATTTTAGACCAGACTGTAAAACACCAACACCTAAAAATATCCCGCCAGAACCGTCGGGATATCAAACCCGCCGTCAGCGCGCTGATAGTTTTCCATGATGGCGATTACCGTACGACCGACCGCGAGCGCCGAACCGTTGAGTGTGTGCACAAATCGCACTTTTCCCGAGGAGTCGCGATACCGGATGTTAGATCTTCTAGCCTGGTAATCCGTAAAGTTGCTGCAGCTGGAAATCTCCAAGTACGCATCGCTGCCTGGTGACCAAACTTCCAGGTCATAGGTCTTGGAGGATGAAAAGCCCGTGTCCCCTCCACACAAAGCCATCACTCGATAGGGCAATTCCAAGAGCTGCAAGATTCTCTCAGCGTCCTTCGTCAGTCGCTCGTGGGCCTCTCCCGACTTCTCCGGCTCACAAAATTCAACCAGTTCAACCTTGTGAAATTGGTGCTGGCGCTTCATCCCTTTGGTGTCCTTACCGTAGTTTCCAGCCTCCGATCGAAAACACGGACTGAACGCGACGTATCTTTTAGGTAGTTGACTCACACTCAAAATATCATCCCGGTGGTAATTCGTTACCGGCACCTCGGCCGTAGGAATCAGAAAGTAGTCGGTTCCTTGTAGCCTAAAAACATCGTCCTCAAACTTAGGCAATTGGCCTGTTCCCACGAGCGATTCCCTGTTTACTATAAAGGGCGGGATTATCTCCTCGTACCCCTGCAGCGCGTGAGTATTCATCATGAACTGTATCAGCGCCCTCTCCAGTCTCGCCGCCCGCCCTTTCATAAAAACAAATCGCGCGCCAGTAACCAGCGCCGCCTTTTCAAAATCGAGAACTCCCGATTTTTCACCCAGCTGATCGTGGCTCAGCAGAGGGAAGTCAACCTGCTTTGGCTCCCCCCACTCTCGAATCTTTTGATTTGAAGCGGAGTCCCGTCCAGAAGCCACGCCGTCCTGCAAGGTATTGGGAATCTCTAGTAAATGGGCTCGAATTTGCCCATCGGTCTGACTGAGATCGCCATCCATTTTCTTAATGGAATCCGAAACCACCTTCATCTCCCCCAAAAGAACCGCCGAATCACCCCCTGTTTTCTTTAAGCGGGCAATTTCTTGTGATGCCTTGTTCCTTCTTGCCTTCAACTCCTCGACCGTTTGAATCGCAATTCGCCTTTCCTGATCCAGCTTTACCAACCGAGAAACCGTATCGCTGAGCTTTTCTGCACAACGCCGACGAAGGGAGTCCATCACCCGTTCTGAATTTTCAACGAGGTTTTTTATATCTATCATTTCACTCCTCAATCACCAACGCGTCGATAAGCTTCTTGATTTCCTCAGCGTCCACCGCCGTCGGACTGCGCTTTAGATAACTTTCAAATGCCGCCGCCGCCTCTTTGTCTCGCCGCTGCCCCTGATAAACAAAGCCCTGTTCCTTGAGGAGATCCGGATCGTTGGGACCCAATTCAAGGGCCAACCGAATCGCCCCCTCGGCGCCTTCATACTGATTGCGAGCACGTTGAACTCTGGATAACCAGAGATATGCCCGGGTTTTATCCGCTGTAAATTCGGGGGCTCTTGCCCGATTCGGCAACGTGGTTATGTGGGACAGTTCTCTTACTGCTTCATCGAATCGACGGTATTCATAAAGTAGTTCAGCAAATTCCTGACGGAATTTGACGTTGAGGGGGTTATTCGTGACTTCTATTTGCATTTCGCTCACCGCAATATCTCTCACACCTCTCAAGTAACTCAATTTAGACATCTGGCGATGAGCCCCCGGATAATTGGGAAGGGCCTTCAAAAGGGCTGATATGTCTCTTTCTGCGGCCACAAAATTCTTCAGCCCCAAACTGGTCTCGCCCGCCAAAAAATACCCCTCCCCATTCCGATAGTCCAACCGAGAACTCAGCCTGAACTCTTCCGCCGCCGCCTCCGCTTCACCGATAGCCAAAAGCGCTTTACCGAGAGACATTCTTACCTTGGCGTTCCGATTATCCAAGTCAAGAGCCTCATGGAAGAAGCGGATGGCCCGGTTAAATTCATTATTAGCCGCGTAAACCTCTCCCATCGCCCAGCGAAAATTGGAGCTCTTCGCATTCTGTTGGATGAGGGCGCTGACAAACTTGATGGCGAAATTTTTTTCATAATAGACCACTTTGAGTTTCAACCATTCGATAAGCGCCTCGATGTTCTGCGGATCGAGTGTATAGGCTCGATAAAAGAGACCAATCGCTTCTCTCATCTGTTCCTTTGAAAACTTTGAAATGAGTAACCCCGCATAATAGGAAACCTCTGGATGCAAGGGCGCCCTTTGCCTCGCCTTCAGAAAACTCTCCAGTGAAGCCTGGTAGTCCTGCCGTTTGAAATAGTGCTTTCCTAGCGCAACCAGCGGCTCAACCGACTTCGGCTGTTGGAGAACGGCCATATCCAGAAGTTTTTGGGCGGTTTCGAAGTGGTACAGGCTGGACTCCAAATTCCCGAGCTGCAGCAATGCTTCGACAGAGTCGGGCGCTTTAGCCAGCGCCATTCGGTAATTTTCTCCCGCGCGCATCGCCTGGACCGATGAGGTAGCTAGGCCCTCCAATGCCCTACCCAAATAGAGCATCCCCTCTGGATTATCGGGGTGAATCCGATTGGCCGCCCGAAAAAACAGGTGCGCCGCCGAAAAGGTTTTTTCCGATAGTAAAACCTTCCCCTGCCCCAAAAAATAAGCATAGTCATAGGGCTCTTTCGCAGCGGCTTGCCTAACGACTTCTGTAATGGGCTCGATAGAGACTCCGCTAATGGCTGTGGCTGGCGTCCCATAAACTATCGAAAATTGAAAAGCCCGCGTAGCCATCGAGGCCTGCCCCAAAGCCAAGTAAACCTCGCCCAATCTTCGGTACGCAGCAGCCGCCGTTACTCCCCTATCAAGAAGTTGTAATCGTCCAGCGGTTTCAAACGCGTTTCGCGCCTCCTGAAGCTCATTTTGAGAACTAAAAACCTCTCCTAGTAATAAATATGAGGGAACGTGAAGAGGGTTTTCCTGCAGCGCCCCAATCAAAGTGGCCCTGGCCTCTTCCAGCTGACCGAGTCGCTTTAAGCGGGTCGCCTCCAAATAACCGACCTGAATTCTGTGGCTAGCTGGAACGGCCGCATCGGTCTCAAGCACTGGATTTCCGTCTGAGGTAGTCGTCTGAAGAGCGATCACACGCCGCAGATGCGCTGCCAGAAACCCGCCCGCGCTAGTCTGCGCCGCGTGTGCCACTAACCGACTGGCTTGAGCCACATTACCCTCGGCTAGCGCCACCTCGGCCTCGGCGCCATAAAATGTCGAGAGCTGCGGCTCGATGCGTCTTCCACGCTGAACGGCTGTCTTGAATCGATCCGCCAGCACCGCTTTCCGATCCGGGCCGACATAGGTGTAAAGACGACTCAGGACCAACGACAATCTCGCAAAAGCTTCAATTCGCCTATCGTTGAGGGCAATGGCATCCATCAGGTTCTGTTCGGCCGCCTCAAGAAAAAGCGGCATATCGAGGCGATAGAAATCGTCTGATTCGGCAATTAGGGCTCCATATCGTTCCGAAGAAAGCAACCCGCCATCGTCATCTGTGGTAACTGTACTGGCTCCTCCCATTGGCACCGGTATCGATTCTGCAACTCTTGGCACAGAGGTCGGCCCTGGTTTTCCTAAAAAATAAACCAACCCCAGAAGAATCGTCACAAACAGGCTTATGCGGACAGGAATGCTACGCGCCTTCTCAGTTTGTCCGGATGCGTCTTGCGGCTCCTCACGCTCCATTTCAACCGGAAGGGAAATCGGTGAAACGGGGCCGGGCACTTGCTCATCCGAAGATTCCGTTTTTATTCCTGATTTCGAAAACAGATTATCGATTTCAGACTGATGAATGGTGTTTCCAGACCGTGAATGCTCTGCATTCGAGGTCGGCCCGCCCGGCGGTTCTGATGCTTGTGGGTGGACCGCCACGGTGACTTTTGCTGCGACCGGCTCGGGCGGGACATTCGTGGCCACGGAGTTTTGAATATTCGAAACTTGATACTCATCCTGAAATAATCGCCTAAGAAACTCATCGTAAAATCGGGGGTGCGCCGCAAGCTTTTCCCACCGTCCCAGACCGTCGCCCTGAGATATTTCTTCGTCTCCTGTAAATCGGCCCGAGCGAATTCCAACGAGAATCTCTTGCGTCGATAACTGGCCTTCAGGGAGATGGTTTCGACTCCGCAGTCGATACCGCTTGCTCATGCCTTCACTCAGCCCTTAAATTTTGAAGTTTAGTAAAATTCATGGAGAGCTCCGCAATTCGCTGCAAATTGCCCAATAGATCCAGATGAACCGACGTGGTGTCTAGCGACTCCTTTACCCCCTGGTGCAATCGCTGTACGTGTTGCTCCGAAAGATCAATCATCAAATCCTGTAGCTGTTGGCTCAAAATTGACAATTTCGCCATCAGTGCCATGTCTCTGGTACTGAAATAGGCCGTCGATATCCGTAGGATCTCGACCACCTTGGAGTGAAACAACGTAATTTCAGCCCACCCTTCACGAGAAAAGGAGTATCCCTTTTTCGTGTTTTTTCGGACGAGTTCCAAAATGTTCTTGTCGATAATATCCCCAATATTCTCCAAATCATTTGTTCGAATAAGTAATTCGAATTCCTTTTGAACCTGGGCCGGAGACATCTGCTTTTGCGACAACTTAGTTAAAAACAACTTGATTCCTTTATTTAAGAAATCGACAACTTGATCCATGCCGCGAATTGCCTCAAATTCCTTCGCGCTCGGATTAGAAAACAAATGGATACTTCGCTCCACCATCTGTTCCACCGAGTCGGAAACTCGCAGTATCTCTCTTTGGGCCTGGGCAAGCGCAAGTTCCGGCGAACTTAGCGAGCGGGCGTCCAAATAATGCAGCGAAAAAGGACCCTGTTGAATGTTGTCCGGAATCAGTAATTTTACCAGTTTCACGCCCAGTGAAATAAAGGGCAAGAATAGTAATGTAAGGGCCACGTTAAAAAGTGTGTGCACATGTGCAATTTGGCGAACGACATCGGGGGTCAGCTGCTGAACGGCAATGGCCATTTTCTGCATAAAGGGAAAACAAATGATGATTCCGGCCACCTTGCAAACAAGGTTTCCCAAAGCCGCCTGCTTTCCCAATACACCACTTTTAGAGCTGGCAAAAAATGCCGTGGCAGTCGTTCCCAAATTAGCCCCCAAAACCCACGGGATTGCCTCTAACACCCCCGCATTTCTGGCCGATATTAGGCTCATCACGAAGGCAACGGTGGCAGCGCTGCTATGAACCACGGCCGTTAATGCGGCAGAAAGCAACAGCGAAGCAACAGGTCGGTCCTTAAAATAGTTGATAACGTAAAGAAATAGCTCGTTCTGCTCAAGGCCCTTTCCTGCATCGGTAAGCAGCCCCATGGCAAAAAACAAAATCCCCACAAAGAGCATCGCTCTCGAAATATGATGAGCCTTGTCGCTTTGAGCGAAGGATGATGCGAGAACCCCTAGAGCCAGAATAACTAGGCCATACTCAGTAATCCGAAACGCAATTAGCTGAACGATCACGGTACTTCCAACCGAGGCGCCCAGCGTAACCGAAAAGACCTGTGCCAAAGAAAGCAATCTGGCGTTGGCCAAACCCACTAACATCACTGTAACCGCGCCACTACTACTGAGTAAGAGAGCCAAGATAAGCCCAAGAAGAACCCCGGCCACGCGTCGCTCGGCAAACATATTTACCCAGGATCTGAACTTTGACCCCGCCAAATACTGCACGCTATCGGAAAGCTCATCGATAGCGTAAACGAGCAGCGCTGAGCCACCCGCCAATTTCATGAGATCTGGATTCACCGAGCCACCTAACCGGCACCTACGAGCGCCTGTACGAATTTGTGAGATTCAAAAGGAACGAGATCGTCAACCGCCTCTCCCACGCCAAGAAACCTAACCGGGACACCAAGCTCTCCACAGATTCCCAAAACAGCCCCCCCCTTCGCGGTTCCATCGAGCTTGGTAACAATAATTCCACTCACGCCAAGATCTGCGGCAAATTGCTTTGCCTGGGCTAAGGAGTTCTGGCCCAACGTTGCATCCAACACCAAAAAAACTTCATGGGGCGCATCCGAAATTACCTTTTTCATCACGCGGTGAATTTTTTTCAGTTCCTCCATCAAACTTCCCCGAGTATGGAGCCGCCCGGCCGTATCCAGTAATACCACGTCAACATCTCGAGCCTTTGCCGCCGTAAGGGCGTCGAATACCACCGCACCCGGATCAGAACCCTCTCTTCCGGAAACTATCTGAGCGCCGGAGCGTTCCGCCCACACCCGCAATTGACTCACGGCAGCCGCCCTAAAAGTGTCGGCTGCACCCACGAGCACTCTTTGTCCCAGATTCGAAAAATGGGCGCTCAGCTTCCCAACGGTCGTAGTTTTTCCAACCCCGTTTACCCCGACAATCGAGATAACGTACGGCCTACCATTTCCGGTAACTCTCTTTAATCCCGGCGACACCTGGGGAAACAGCCGAACGGCTTCTTCGATGAGCACCTCTCGAAAATTCAGTCGTCCGGTTTGTGTTTTTGAGGCCGTGGCTAGCCTTTCCTGGACCCTCCGAATGAGCTCGTGTGTAATTTTAACGCCAACATCCGCCGCTAACAGTGCCTCCTGAAGAACAGCTTCGTCTTCACTCGTGAGTCGGGATTTTTGTCCAAAAAACCGTCCCAGCTTGGCCCCAAGCGTGGAGCGCGTGTTCGCCAATGACCGGTCAATGGCTGCGGGCACCCCGGTCCCTTTGGAGAGTTGGCCCACTCCCAAACCGGAACTTTTCCGCCACCTCCTGCCATAAACAAGAATGCTTACGACGACAACTATCGCCCCAATAACAATCCAATACATGAAATCACCGTAGTGAATTTTCTACTGCCGGTCAAAGCGCGGGATCGGCAACCGGTTCACTTTCCAAGTCATCGTCAACGTGACGGTGAATCGTTCTGGGATGCACGCCCAGTATTCTCGCTGCTAACTTCTTGTCACCCCGCACGTGCTTCAGTGTCTCTTCAATAAGTTGTCGTTCGGCGTCGCGCAGCGAAATGCCCACCGGCATTCTGATGACCTTCGAACGTTGCGATCCAATTATTTCTGCCGGCAAAACTTCAGGACCGACCTCACTATCCATGCACAATACCACCGCTCGTTCGACGACGTTTTGGAGTTCTCTTACATTTCCCGGCCACGAATATCGTGAAAACGCGTCCAGACATTCCGGGCGAAACCAAGTAACCGGCCTGGCATTTTTTTTTGCGGCCGACTGTAAAAAGTGCTGGGCCAACAGCGCGATGTCCTCCGGCCTTTCTCTCAATGCCGGCGCCCGAATATTGATGACATTAATACGGTAATAAAGGTCCTCTCTGAATTGTTTTTGTTCAATCGCCCGCTTGAGATCCACATTGGTGGCGGTGATAATTCGTGTTTCTATGCGACGGGTCTCGTTCCCGCCCAACCTTTCAAACTCCCCATCCTGAACAAAACGCAACAATTTCGCCTGGAGCGTTACCGGCGCGATCCCCACCTCATCCAAAAACAGGGAGCCTTTATGCGAGATTTCTACCCGCCCCTTCTTCTGTTTTGTCGCTCCAGTGAAGGCCCCAGCCTCAAAACCAAACAATTCTGCCTCGAGTAGGCTCTCTGGAATCGCCGCACAGTTAATCTTGACCATCACTCCGCTCGCCCATTCGCTGTGACGGTGGATAAATTCGGCAAGGAGCCCCTTTCCCGTGCCACTTTCGCCCTCAATCAATACATGTGCCCGACTTCGGGCCGCCCGTCGGGCAATTTCCAAGGTCGAGTGCATGGCTTCGCTCTTACCAATCAGTTCCGCGCCAGGTTCTGTCACCGATTGGAGTTCCTGGCGCAGTAGGGAGTTTTCGCTTAGCAGGCCTCGGCGCTCAAGTGCCATTCGGATGGATTTGAGAACCTGAACTCTTTGGAGCGGCTTGGTTATAAAATCGGTTGCCCCTTTTTTCATGGCCGTTACCGCAAGCTCAACCGTTCCAAAGGCCGTCATGACTACGACCTCAAGAAGCGGATCTTTTATCTTAAGCGCCTCTAGCAACTCGATCCCCGTCATGCCATCCATTCGTAGATCGGTGAGCACTACATCGACTTCCGAGGATCGTAATTTCGAAAGGGCTTCCTGCGGACGGTGAAATACCGTCACCTCTCCGCCATCACTTTGTAAAATTCGGGCGAGTGATTCGGTATTGCTGGCCTCGTCGTCGACCACGGCTACTCGATACTTAGGCATAATCTGAGTTCATCCTTATGCGAAGCTTGCCGGAAACAGCATTTGGCAATTCGTTCCCATTCCCATTTTGCTTCGTATGTTAAAGGTTCCATGGGCCTCTTCTACCGCCGAACGAGTCAACATTAAACCCAGACCGTTTCCGTTGGGTTTAGTTGAAAAAAACGGGCGAAAAACATTTTGCAAGGTCGTGTCACTCATGCCGCAACCCGAGTCTTCAAATGCGAGCTCACAGATGTTATTTCTGATTACTGAACGGATGTGAATTTCACCGCCCCTGGGCATCGCCTCCCGCGAGTTTCTGAAAACATTCAGGAAGGCTTGACGCAGGCGCACCCGGTCCGCATTGACGATTACCCGCCCCGGATGCAGGTGGAGTTCGATTTTAATATTTCGCAAGCGGTGCTCCGCATTCAAGAACTCCACCAGCTCGGTCACTAGGTCGTTTAAGTCAACAACGGCCTCGGTTCTCTCGGGTACTCTAGCCTGCATGAGATAGCGTTCGGTAATTTCATTCAGCCGCACAATTTCTCTGGAAAGGCCATTAAGCGCCTTTTGGCACTCGGGGTTTTCTGGCTTCCATTGCGCTGTAAGCCAGTCGATATTCAGGCTTATGGAATTAAGCGGGTTTCGAACCTCATGAACAATCTCCGCCGATAGCTTTCCTATGGCGGCCAGTCGTTCGGATTGCAAAAGCTCCAGCTGTTGACTCTGGATTTTCTTGTCGCGCTCCGAAAGAGCTAGAAGCATCTTGTTATATTCTCTTGCTAGCACGCCGAACTCATTCTGTTCGTTCGGACCCACTTTAATCGCCATCAAACGATCGCCTGTTGCATTCTTCTTAATGCTCTCAATCAACTGCGGTAACGGCCTTAGGGCACGCGACGAAACCGCAAGGCTGATCATTCCCAGTGCCAACAAAACCACCGAAAAAAGCGCCGTCCATTTGAGGTTCTCCCTAGCAAACAGTTGGGCAGCTGCAGTGACTCTCTCACAGGACTCATCAACCACTCGGGAAATCTCCTGAAGGCGACGTTTTCCCTCTTGATAAATGGGCTCGAGTTCCTTGAGCGAAGTGGTCGTGGTGGCCCGATCGAACGTTTGCTTCAACGCCTCTAGTTGCGCTGCGACCATACGATGGTCCGGCATCGCTCCAGAATTCCGTTGTAACAAATTTTCCGCCACCGCAATTTTTCTGAAAACCAAGTAGGGATACAGATCGCGCACCATTCGAGAGAACGTTCCCCGATCCGAAGACTCCTGATTCAGGGCTTGGAGTCTTTTGGAGTCCTCGGCCAATCCGTGTATATGGCCCTGCATCTGAACGACCAACCTCGACAAGGGCAAATAAAGCTCGTTAATGAGGACGAGTTGCCTATTGGCTGCGAGCGAGCGTTGATAATTTAAATAGGCCATGGCAACGAAGGCCCCTGATAAAAACAAAAAACTTCCAATCACTTTTGATCGGATTGTCATGGTGTGAATATTGAAACCTCGGACACCGCGGTGGGTGGCCTGGGATCGGCTCACGGAATGTCTTCAGGTTTTACGAAACCTTAAGAAAACCACTTACAATGCAAATCGAATCGAGCCGCCATAGGCCGGATTGTTTCCAGAAATAAACACATGACTGGCGTACGCGGAAATGTCTACGGACTTTCCAAGCACAAACCCCAGCCTGGCCGCAGCCCCGTGCTTCCAAACAGAATTGTGCCAGAGGTATCCAATGCTGATGAAGGCCTTTTGACCGCTTCGTGTGGCGTAAAGACTGGCGGTGGAATTGGTCGTTGCTGACAGATCGTTCACGGTTCCATCGATTTCGACTGAAAAACCGTTGGACATTGGAAAGCCCACCGCGACCGTTGCCGTTCGCTTCTCATCGGCGTTGGCATTAATTTGACTGGTGGCACCAAAACCAATCGACATTCCCTTTGCGCTCATCACGGTCATCGTAGCATCCACGCGCCCATCGTCGGACTGTTCGGTGGACACTTCTCGTCGATAACCAAGCCCTACCAGGACCTTCCCCTTAACGGCGGCAAATCCGAGGCCCGCTCCCGCGAAATCGTTAAAACTGCCTGTCGTCGTGAGACTGGAACCGCTGCGATTTCCAAACGCACCAAATCCAAAGTTGCCCGAACCATAAACCATCGATGTCGAAGCTCCCATCGTAAGGCCGTCTGCGGAGGTGGCCGTGTCATAGCCCGCGTCCAATGCAAAGCCTCGCGTCGCCGCAAAATGGCCCGGGTTAGAAAAGCTGTTGTGATCCGAAAACAGAAACCCCAACCCCCCGCGTTCTATGGTGCCAGAACTCTTGGCAAAACAAACACACGGAATCACTGCCAATATCACCACCCGAGCTATCCCCGATATCTTCATGGCTGCCATTTGGGTCCCCCTGAAAGGTTCGAAAAGTTATAGCGATTGTTACTTGTTTATTTTAACGCAGACCCCGTGGCGATGCAGAAGCGTGGCGTTATTCGCCAAGCGTGCTTGACTAGGATATACGTCGACCCGTGGGAGGAAGTAACCCGTACATCACCGGCCAGACACCAAAACCACCGACTCGCTCATATAGCTTGCGCTTTACGTCAAACGGTCAGTCGATTTTAGTTGATCCCTCACGAATTCCCTATTCTGACACCGGACTTCCCGGAAGCATTTTGGAAATTGCCTTGGCACATGGCGTTGATATCGACCACGCATGCGGGGGCGTGTGCGCCTGTTCCACTTGTCATGTCTATGTAACCCAGGGCGTCGAATCGTGTTCAACTTCGCACGAGGCGGAACTGGATATGCTAGATAACGCGCCGGACCTTAAAGCCACGTCTCGACTTGCCTGCCAGTGCGTTCCCAATGGTCAGCAGGACATTACCGTCGAAATCCCGGGTTGGAATCGAAATCTAGTCAAAGAAGGCTAAAAGAGAATTACCTCTCCGGTCAGTCGGAGAAGGCTGAAGCTACGCGATTATTCTGGCGTGCTCCCTAAACCAACCCGGTAAAAGGTCCCAAAATTGTGGGCATAATCATAGCTGATGGTGCCGTACCCGTCGGTGGAGATTTCCTTGTTATCGACCAATTGAGAGTTCCGGCCGAACGACCCAGTGCCCCACGAATTCTTGAAGTGGTAAACTCGCTTTTCATCGTCATAACCGACTATTACAAAGGAATGCCCCGCCGGGTGAGCCCGAGAAATTTGAATATCGCCTTTCGACGGTGTCGACACATTGCCCCTTCCCCACGCCTCCATGTCTCGGTCCCCGAGCCCGTATTCAACCATCAGGCGATGGTTCCACGCCCCGTAAAAAAACTCTGTGCTCAGAATCATCGGATATCCTGAATCTAAAATCTTTTGAATGATCCCCTGTCGATTCACGACGCGATAACTTAACTCACCCAACCGGTAGTTTTTCCAAAGCCCCCGCGCTTCGGACGCATCCGGATCGATTCCCGGTCGTCGATGGGTAAGATGACAAGAGGTGAGCCAACGCCCCCTCAACCCTCCGCACTCATCGTCCCGACGAACTCTCTCGTCTTCGGAAATATCCGGTTTTGTCCAATCCGACGATTCGTACGGCCAGCGCTCTTCAAAGATTGCGCCAAAACTTCGATAGGCCGAAAAGTTCCACGGGGTATCCGAACCCTCCGTCGGATTATTTGGTTTAAAGTGATTCATTACGAGATATTCCAAATAGTTTTCGGAGAAATCGAACTCCTCGGAGTTTGCTATTTTTAGCAACGACTCCAAGGCTCCCGTAGCAGAAAAAATGGAGCAGGTTCCTCGGCCCCCCTGTGCCCTGACCGGGGTTTGTCGGCGAAGGTTTTTTTCAAGATTGCTTCTGCGAAAATCGTCTTCCAGGATAAACCGCGGAAAAAGTTCCAGACTTCGGGCTAAAATTACTTTGTGTGCGGGTCCATAGCTGGGATCCAGCGGCGCTTCGTCAGCAAAGCTCGCCAATGAAAAAAAACTTAATACAACGAGTATGATTTGCATCACCAACCCCCAACGTGGCGAATGAATTAACACCGGGTCATGGGGTTGGCAAGCTTGCCTCGTCCTTCACTCACCTCGACTAACAGCGCGGTGGCTTCGAATCGACCCAATAGATCATTTAGCGCAAAATTCTTGAGTAAATATTTCCGTTGGGTGGCGCGAATGGTGGTGAGCTGGTCGCGCGAAAACCCGCGACAGACCTCAAGCGCCACCAGAAAGCCCTCGATATCGCCGTGATCGACTCGAAATGCCCCGGGTACCTCGCCAACCAAATCGGCCAAATGGGACTCAGCCGGGGCCACGGCTATAAATGGTTTTCCAGCCATCAACGTCCCATAAACCTTCGAAGTATGCACCAGTCCCGACGCTCGATCTCCTAAAACTATCACGTGCACACTGGCGCAACTCAGTGAAAAGGGCAGGGTGGCGCGAGACTGATACGGCAGCTGCACAACGTTCTCCAGTCCATGTGCTTCTTTCGCTCGACTCACATCCTGGCTTCTCAACCCACCACCGACAAAGAGGAACTGAACCGCCGAATCGTTTTTCAAGCGAGTTGCCGCAGCTAATATCGTATCAAGCGGGTGAACGATCGAAAGGTTGCCGGAATAAAGCACTACAAACTTACCCCCGAGTCCATGCGTTAGTGTAAATGGGTTTTCAGATCCCAATAGCTCGGCTTTTTCAAAAACTTCCGGCTCCTGAATATCCCACGGAGGAATTACGACCACGCGCTCGGCATCCACACCTTTGGCGATAATTCGATCGCGCATCCATCGATCCAGAACGACCACTGTGTTGCTTGCTTTGAGGGTCCATCGAAAAACGGAAAGAAGAACCAGGCTAATCCAAGACCCTCGTTTCAAGTATCCAACCTCGATGGCCGCATCGGGGTTTACATCCATCAACCAGCTAATCAACTTCGCACGAAACAAGCGGCAATGAACTGCCGCTATAAAGCTAACGAGTGGCGGCGATGTAAACGCGATGACATAATCGTTTCGCGGCAGTCTAAAAAGTTTCCACAACATCGCCCATTGAAGGGTAAAAGCATCGACCACTCGATGTAAAAATGAGCGCTTGCCAAAACCGGTCCCCAGCGCCCGATAAATGGTAATCCCCGCGAAAACTTCTTTGGGCGGAAACATCTTCTCTGAAGTTGCATAGGCGCGCTGTGAACACAACGCTGATACCGAATGGCCCCGCCCAACCAAAAACCTGGCGAGATCGGTCGTGTGCTGGGCCGTCGCAACGGTGTCCGGATAAAACGCTTGGTTAATCAATAATATACGCAACTATGTCCCTGTGTAAGTCTTCCATTATCCCATCGCCGCACATCATTAGTAAAAGCAATTGGTCGTTTTGCAACCGGATTTCAACGCTGTGGACAGCCAACCTCACGGATCTTGGCAAAAGTGAACGTCGGGTCGCGTTCCGGCACGTGGCAAGCGCGGCATGTTTTCTCAGAAACCCGCGAGCCTCGTTTGAAATTTTGGGCGATATGCGCCCCGCGGTCGCCGTGACAGTGTTCACACTGCACGTTCATAAAGTCTTTTTTGACCTGTCCCGCAAGCGCTGCTCGGCGCTCGTGATACCGTTGTTTAAGGCTCGCGTAACGACTGGCGTCCTTCCGCGCGTCCAGCGGCTTGAGCGAAAGCCCACCCGTTTCAAATACGCCATCCAAGAAACATTCCACCCAAGCCCTACCTTCAATACACGGTGCGCCCCGAATTACCTCAATCGGCTCAGCGATTCGATTAAAACCGCCGGGTTTTCCGAGCCCTAAGGTATGGCACTTTGCACAATCGGGATCAAAATGCTGGTTCTTGGAGAATAAAACCAAATAGGCCGACGCGTGCCTCGTCTGCATCCAAAAATCGTACTGTTTTCGGTGGCATTGGCTGCATTTGTCCGGGTTCGCGACGAATGCTTGCGAAACGGGGCCAGCCATTAAAATGAGGAATATAAAAAGGGCGCTCACTTAATTGAATAATAGCCCCGTATGGAGCGGGGGTAAATTCCCCGTGTTGGGACGATGGCATTTCCGGTGAGGCGCTTGGCGTTGTGAAAAACGGGGCTTTCTATTGTTAAATACCATTTATCGATGAGTGCCTCCCTTGGATGGAAAGGCGCGGCCCAGTGTTTAGTCTGAACTTCTTTTAGCCACTCGCCCCCACGGGCAATTCAGACATCCGCCGTTATTTTCCACCGCTCATCCAAATTCATGGCACTCAGCGCCCTGTCGAGATTATTTTCCTCAGCACCTTTCTGTCGCTAAGTTCAGTAACTCGAGTGTTGCAGGAAGAGCCGAGTCTGAGAAATCTCCGTTAGCGTTTGAGGCGCCCGCGTAAATCATATTAGGTTTGTGTTAAGCGTTCCAACGACTCTTGCCAGGCGAGCGAATGGCGCTTTATGCTTTTGTTTCGCAATGGCCACCTGCTTGGCACTTACTTTAAATGGGGTTCGCACATGAGTTTATCGTCGTGGATTGCATTGCTTTTAGTCGTCGACTACCGACTTGCCGCGTCGTTGCCGAGAAATGTCCCGCAAGTTTCAGCCCGCACTTTAGAATATCA
>CAZRVZ010000012.1:0-29728 GCA_964603655.1 uncultured Pseudobdellovibrionaceae bacterium
CGAATTTGAATGAAGGAGCGGCCACACATTAAAACAAATGAACGCACCTTGAGTCAGGCAACGTAAAAAAACTCGTTAGAAAAACTGTCAACTCTATTTTTTAAAATAGTGAGTCGCCTCGCAAAGCCCGCCTCGCATCGCCTCGCAAAGCCCGCCTCGCATCGCATCGCAAAGCCCACCTCGCATCGCCTCGCAAGGCCCACCTCGCCACGCATCGCAAACCCGTTTGCTCATTATTTCAGCAGGCATCGATCAGTCGTTATTATGTAGTAACCGGATATGCACGGGTTTTTTCTTAGCAAACAAAGTTTATTGCGCGATAATAGGGTGAGGATTTCGTTAGATGTGACCCCTATGTTATTTCTGATTCTGCTGTTTTGCATAACGGCTATTGGTGAGCCCAACCATGATTTAAAGATGGGCGTAGCTCAATCAAAAACGGTGAGTAGTAGCCCGCCATTTTCCTTTGGGATTTTTCCATCGGGAAAGGGTGGAGGTACGCGTACTCCTTAAAAACGCGTTAAGCAGGAATAATTCGCCACGCGCTCCGAGCCGGAAGCAAACCTTGCCATAATCCTAAACCCGCCCTTGCAGTTAGTGCCGCCAATTTCTTCGGGCACCGCAACGCCAAATCGTGCTATCTTCGCCCCCGCCATGGGACGAAGCTCTTTCCGCCTTACCGTATCGAGTGTTCTAGTAACGTTTCTCGCGTGCGGGGGACCCCAACTACCCACCTTAGACCGGCCGTCGCAGACGGCGGTATCCCGGGTGCGGATAGCGGGAAAACTGACCACTCAAACCATTCGTGAATTAGTTGCCGCGCTTAACACCAACGGGAGCTTCCCCGGTTTAGCCCGCTTTATCGATGGTGAATCAGAGGAAAGTCTTTCGGCCTGGGCGGAGCTCATCTCAAAATATTGGTATCGCGATGCCGATCGCTCTGACGGTCTCGTGGGGTGGGTGCAGCGCTTGCCCGAGTCGCAGTTCAGACGGAATTTAGTGGAAGCGCAGTCATGGTTGGCCGTTCCTGAACATCAGAATCCGTTTCGTTTTGTGCAGTCCATGGCAGGCCATGCTGACTTTCCCGTTGTCGCCAAGGCGTTTGCCCCTGCCCTGATGCTCCAATTTCCGGCGCATTCTGAGGTCTCGATTCAGCCGATTTCGGTAGAAGAGTCGCGAGAGTTGGCGCGTGATTTTACGAAACTCCTGAAACACACTTCGGGTACCGAGCGGCTTTCAAGGGCACTGTCGGCTTTTGGATCGCGCGATGCACTCCAGGCTTTCGTCAATTCGGGGCGCGTGCTTCAGGAAGATCGGGGGGAGTTATTTTGGTCGCGCCTTGCGGATCAGATAAGCCTGCTGCTGCAAGCGCCATTTCAGGCGACTAATGACCCGGCACCCACCAATCAGCTGTCAGTGCTGCTGGAACTCGCGCGTGCGTTTAATCGACCCAGCAATGGAGCGTTTGAACACCTGGCAATCGAGATAGCTCAGAATGGGGCCATTCGTCAGGTTTTCGATGAATTCCTGGCGAAGCGTATTCAGAGCGTAGCTTCGCGGGCCGTTTCCCGGGAGTTAATCAAAGCGTCGCTTCAACGAAATTTCTGGATGAGCCTCGCCGATCCCGCGGCGCCGGATCATGATGTCGCTGGGCAACGCTTGTTCTGGATTCTTTTCAAAGCCATGCGCCCGATTACTACCATTCCGCCTGCGGGACCCGAGGATATTCGTTTCGAAAGAACGGCATCGCTTTATCTTAATACCCTCGCGCTCGTTCAATGGTTTGAATCGGTGCTAAGTGCCAATCGCGGTTTAATCGCATCCCAGACCGCCGATGATTTTACCGAACATCTCATCAACCTCTCTCTCGATATTCCCGCCGCAACTACGAAGGTTTCGGTGTTTATAACCAATGGCCGGCGCTTGTCGGCTGGAATCGAACTAAGGTTGCGGGCGCTCGGGTTAAACGATTTTACAGATGAGCTATCGGTAGCAATCAGTTCCGGTCGGCTTTTGGGTATCACGTACCCGTTTGAGGCGCGATCCAATCGTTCAATTGCTCAGATGTTACTCCCCTGCATGACGGTCATAAACGGCACCCGTCCGCTCGTTCAGACCCACGAGGCTGCCGGTGCGATCCTTCAGCTGATGGGTTCCACCGTGCCGGGCCTACCGTTTACCGCCGCTTCGTTTGAAACGAATAACGTGTTGGTGGATTTGCTGTCCTGGCTGCGAGCTCGCCCTAGTTCCATAAGGGCGATTCACGATCTCAACGCCTTATTCATAGACGCCGGGTTTGGCACCCTCGGAGTTGAAGGCATTCGAACCGTCCGAGCGCTTTTCGCGGGTAAACCGGAATGGCAGGATTGGGTCGATTCCACGCTACCAAAACTTCCGGCACTGATGCGCGCCTTGGGCCTAGCGACACCGCTCCAACCGGTGGCCAACCCCGCCCTAGTCGAGTGGCTATACGAATTCCTGCAGGGTATATCCAACCAGCAACTTAGAAATCTGGTGAATGCGATCAGTGGAATTGCCGAACTGCAGCTTTTCGACCCCTCTGCCTACCCGGCATTTGTTGCATTCGTGGGTAAGAGCGCGCGCCTGAAGGGCTGGGCGCAATCGTTTGGTCAAGTGTCCCTTTCAATGGAGCCGTCGGTTATCGATATTTTATCGGCAAGTTTTGGAAACCATCTTTCTTTAGAACGGCCTTTGCGAATACTGCGCGATTCGTCCGGTGATGAGAACGGGATGCTTTCGCTCGTGTATTTTCTTTTAGGGCCAGAAGGTCAGCTTCCTTGGCGGCCGATGGTTAGCTCGGAGCGAGAATGGATAAAAAAATTCTTGGACACGGGTGGCCTTGAACTTCTTTTTCAGGCGATGGGAGAGACCCGTCGCGAGAGGATCCGAGCCACGCTTTTTGATCTCGAAGAGGCGGTCAAAAGAGGAGATTCGACTACGCTCCTCGCTTTGTTAAGCACCGTGAATGACGAGCGATTTAGAGCAGGGATAGACGCACTCATCGTGCGCGATCGCTCGGGCGAATTGTTGGCGCTACTGCAATTAGTCAAGCTCTGGTTCACTTGAATTTCCAAGGGATAAAGCCTACCTTGTCGGCGGGTAATTTTTTTCGGGGGGATTCGATGACTCAGCTGATAACCATATTCTTGGGTTTGTTTTTCACTTTAAGTTTGACGGCAATTTCAGCGTTTGCGGCTGAAGTGCCGCAGATTCCATCGCCCGGCGAGGACCAGGTATTAACTCAGGGTTTGAGCGCTCGGGAATTTTTCGATAGGCGTTTAAGTGATAACGAATGCCTCTCCAACCTCGCGGCTGCCCGATCCAGTTTCGATGAGGCAAACCGGCGGGTTCAGGAACTCATTTCCGCGGCAGCCCCCACAGAAGCCTTTGAAGTGGCCGAAGCCACGCTCTACGCAAGAAAGACAGCCCTCATAAAGCGAGTTTTTCAGTGTGGTGAGTGCGCCCAAAGGCCCGTGGAGCGCCGGGAAATCGAAGGGAATCTAGGTACTCAGGTGTGGTACGTCACCGACGGTTCGTGCAGCCTTCACGGCGATGGTGCGGTCGGGCGTTATGAAAAGGGGCGCAATTTTCTCAAGGGAATTCGCAACTACCCCCAGAAGCTGGGCGGACTCAGCCATGTTCTCGAGTTTGTCGCCGTAGACCCGCAATCGGGAGAAATTCTTGAAAACCTCAACACCACTGAGCAGTCACCGCTTGATATCTTCATTTCGGTTCGGAGCGCGGATATGAATGGGCTTCTCAATTCCATCAGTTATTTTTTTAGAAGCACCTCTGGAGAAAAGGTGTCGGGCGATCGGAAGGAGTACTCGATTCAATTTACTTCTAAGCGGCCGACTCCTGGGTTTCGTCGTCCCGAGGTCTATTTTCTGCCGGCCGCGGGCAAGGTGGCCGGACAGTACGACGCCCAAAAACGGCGAGCGACTCAATGGAATCTGCGTAATGTGAAGGGTAGCTGGTACCTGAGCTCCGACGGTTACGTTCGCTATTTTACGGCTGCGGATTTCGGAGAGCTGATCGAAAACTCATTCGGGTTGGCCGAGCTCTTCTTGAGTGAGAAAAACGCGGCCGAGGTGCTCGGTGAAACATTGTTCGATCTTTCCGAAATTTCGCGGGGTGCTCGTTGATTCCCCGCTACTCCAGACCGGCTATGGCCGCGCTCTGGAGCGAAGAGGCACAGTTTCGTACCTGGCTCGATGTCGAAATAAGGGTGTGCGAGGGCTGGGCGAAGTTGGGGAAAATCCCCGCCGCCGATTTAAAAACCATTCAAGAAAAAGCCACTTTTTCAATGGCTGCCGTTGTTGAGCTCGAAAAGGAGACCAAACACGATCTGGCATCCTTTGTTTCAGTGGTACAAAAAAACATCGGCCCTTCGGGACGGTTTGTTCATCTTGGGCTTACCAGCAGCGATGTGGTCGATACCGCATTTGCGTATCGGCTGACCCGATCCTGCGATTTGCTGATTGAGGAGCTAAACACGTGTCTGGAAACCACTCGCAAGAACGCGCTTCGGGACAAGGCCCACGTCATGATTGGCCGCACCCACGGAATTCACGCTGAGCCCACGACGATGGGGCTCAAGTGGCTTCTGTGGCACGACATGCTTCGGCGATCCAAGACGCGTTTAGAAATTGCTCGCGGCGAAGTTGCGGTAGGAAAGATTTCGGGAGCGGTGGGAACTTATGCCCATCTACCCCCTGAACTCGAAAAGATGGTCTGTGACTCGTTGGGGTTGAAGGTGGACACTCTCTCCACTCAGGTAATATCCCGTGACCGATTTGCCGCTTACTTTGTTGCATTGGCCCAACTAGCCTCGGTCATCGAAACCATTGCGATTGAACTGCGCCACCTGCAGCGCACCGAGGTGAGCGAAGTCAGAGAGGGTTTTAGCTCCGGCCAGAAGGGGTCCTCGGCAATGCCGCACAAGCGAAATCCCATCGGCGCCGAAAACCTGACTGGTATTTCTAGAGTCATCCGCAGTTTTGCCATTCCGGCGCTCGAGGATTGCGCGCTCTGGCACGAAAGGGATATCAGCCACTCTTCCGTAGAACGGATCATCGCGCCGGACGCGAGCATCTTGGCGGACTATGCTATCCATCGGCTCAACGGGATTTTGTCAGCGCTCGAGGTTTTTCCTGAAAAGATGAAAGAGAATATGGAGTCGCTCCGCGGGGTCATCTATTCCCAGCGCGTACTGCTTTGCCTGGTAGAGGCCGGATTATCCAGAGACGAAGCTTATGAAATTGTTCAGAAAACTTGTCTCGAGGCGCTGGATACTCGACAGTCTTTTTTGGGAGTATTGAAAGCACACGCCAGAGTGGCTAAATTACTTGGCAAATCGGAGTTGGAAGCGCTTTTTCAACCCGGCCATTACTTAAAGCATATCGACTTTATCTACACAAAGGTGCTCGGATGAAGGTGATTCGCGGCAATCAGTTCCATGAAGGCAAGTCGAAAATACTGTATGAAACGGATCGCCCGGGACATGTCATTCAGTACTTCAAGGACGATGCCACGGCCTTTAACGCCCAAAAAAAGGGAACCATTCACAATAAAGGCGTCGTCAACAATGCTGTCTCCTCGTCGATGTTTCGCCACCTTGAACAAAACGGAATCCGCACCCATTTTGTCGAGCAGATGTCCGACAGAGAAATGCTGGTCAGGCGGCTTCAGATCATTCCCGTCGAGGTGGTGATCCGTAACCGGGCTACCGGAAGCATTTTAAAAAGACTGGGAATCGAGAAGGGGAAGACGTTTCAACCGGCCCTACTCGAATACTTTTACAAATCCGATCCTCTGGGCGACCCACTCATCGGGGAGACCCATATTTTGCATTTTAAATGGGCCACCGCGAATCAACTCGACTTTATGAGGTCCCAGGCGTTTCGAGTGAATGACTGTTTGAAAAAGGTTTATGCCGAGGTCGGCCTGGAGCTGATCGATTTCAAATTGGAGTTCGGCGTCGATTCCACCGGCGATGTTTTGCTCGGTGACGAGTTTACACCGGACGGTTGTCGTTTGTGGGACGTTAAAACGGGCGAGTCGATGGACAAGGACCGGTTTCGCCAGGATCTGGGCGGTGTGGAAGAGGCCTATCTCGAGGTTTTTAGCCGTCTAGAGTTGTTATTTAGAAACACCAGGATTGGAAACACGACAACCGGGAATACCCAGATCGGAAACAGCAAGACATGAGAGCGCGAATTCATATTTTTTTAAAGGAAGGCGTGTTCGACGCCCAGGGCGCCACAGTTTCCCAGTCCCTGCAACGGGCTGGGTTCGCCAAGGTCGCGTCGGTGCGCATGGGAAAAGTTATCGATGTCGAGTTTTCTTCGGATTCCGCAGACGAAACTAAGCGTGACGTTGGGAAAATGTGCGACAGTCTGTTAGCGAATCCCGTGATCGAGTCCTACCACATTGAGCTGATGGACCGCGGCCACAGATGAAGGCCGGGGTAGTTACATTCCCCGGCTCAAACTGTGACGATGATGCCCACTTTGCGCTTTCTCATTCGGCCGGATTTCAGGTTGAGAGGCTTTGGCACAAGTCCAATCCTGATCTTTCAAAATGCGATCTCATCGTCGTTCCGGGTGGTTTCTCCTACGGGGATTACTTAAGGTGTGGCGCGATTGCGGCCGCGTCTCCCATCATGACCTCTATCAAGGCATTCGCTGGCGCCGGGGGATTCGTGATTGGAATCTGCAACGGCTTTCAGATTCTGTGTGAGGCCGGCCTGTTGCCGGGCGCGCTGACGAAAAATTCGGGGCTCTCTTTTCTCTGTCAGGATGTGGATCTCGTTGTGGAATCATCCGAAAGTCCCTGGACCGGCGGATTGGCTCCGGGGGAGAAATTGACATTGCCCATTGCACATGGCGATGGCAGGTACGTGATCTCGCCCGAAGGGATGGCACTTCTCAGGGAAAACCATCAAGTGCTGCTCACCTACGCGCCCAGTCCAATTGAAGCAAGAGCGGGCAGCCCGATTGGCAATAGTCCCAACGGCAGTCTGGGAAATATCGCCGGAATCTGCAACGAGAATCGAAATGTTTTCGGACTCATGCCGCATCCGGAACGGGCTACCGAAATGAGAAGCCGGGACGGGATGAAAATCTGGAGCTCGGTGCGGGCGGCCATTCAAAAAAAACGGCCCGATGGCCAAGGGGGTAAAGAGTGATTCTCAAAGACTCCGACCCATCTTCCGTTGATATCGCAAAGTCTCTCGGGCTCACTGGAATCGAGTACAGCTTTATTTGCCGAAAGCTGGAACGTAAACCCAACTTTGCGGAGCTTGGAATTTTTTCGGCGATGTACAGTGAGCATTGCAGCTATAAGTCGTCCAAGCCTTATCTAAAGCGATTCCCTACTAGCGGGCGGCGTGTTCTCCAGGGGCCCGGTGAAAATGCCGGCGTCGTGGACATTGGTGATGGGTGGGCGGTCGCGTTTAAGATGGAAAGCCACAACCACCCGTCATTCATTGAGCCGTATCAAGGTGCCGCGACGGGCGTTGGCGGAATTCTTCGCGACGTATTTACCATGGGCGCAAAACCGATTGCCTCGATGGATGCTCTTTTCTTTGGTGCTGACTCGGCAAAAACTCGTTCGCTCGTGAAGGGAATTGTTAAGGGTATCGGCGATTACGGCAATTGCGTGGGTGTTCCCACGATCGCCGGCATGACCTTTTTTCATCCAACCTACTCGATGAATTGTCTCGTCAACGCATTTTCGCTGGGAATCATTCGGTCGAATCGCATTTATAAAGGCGTGGCCCATGGCGTAGGCAATCTGGTCGTCTATGTAGGCGCCAAGACGGGTCGTGACGGAGTTCATGGAGCCACGATGGCTTCGCGCGAGTTCTCGAGTGAGAGTGAGGCCGAGCGCCCGACGGTCCAGGTCGGCGACCCTTTCACCGAGAAACTGCTTCTAGAGGCGAGTCTCGAGGTGATGCGCGAGGGACTTTTAGTTGGCATCCAGGATATGGGGGCTGCGGGGCTTACCTCTTCGAGTTTTGAGATGGCACACCGGGCGGGAACAGGACTCTCAATTGATCTTGATAAGGTACCCACGCGCGAGCCAAACATGACTGGCTACGAACTCTTACTGTCGGAATCGCAGGAGCGCATGTTGTTGGTGACCGACTCTGCTCGCTTGGATCGTCTGAAAGAGGTATTTGAAAAGTGGGATCTCCACGCGGAGGTGATTGGTGAGGTGGTAGCCGGATCGCGAATTAAAATGAAAAAGGGGGAGGACATCGTTGTGGATCTTCCTATTGACCTCGTCGTTAATCCGCCCCTTCCGGAACGCGCCAAACTTGCTCCTCCGGATCTCAAGCAACGCTGGTTTCTGGATCGCAACAGAATGCTCGTGGCATCCCTGGAGTCGAAGTTCGAAGCGGTGATGGCCGACGTGAATTTTGCCGACCCGACGCTTCTCATCAGACAGTATGACTCGATGGTTGGGCTTCGAACCGAGGGGGGGCCGACGGACGATGCGGCGGTTATCCGAGTGCGCGATATCGAGAATCGCTCCGTTCGACTCGCGCTTACGGTCGATTGTAATCCGAGAGTGAGCTGGTTATCACCGAGAGAGGGCGGCCGAAGGGCGGTACTCGAGGCTGCCACGAATCTTGCGGTTCGGGGGGCCACACCCATTGGGGTGACCGACTGTTTGAATTTCGGGAGTCCGGAGAACTCCGAAGTGATGTGGCAGTTCGAAGAATCGATTGAGGGTATCAGTGAGGCGTGCGAGGCCCTGCAGGTTCCGGTCGTTTCGGGAAACGTCAGTTTTTACAATGACACCGACAATCGTCCCGTATACCCCACCCCGGTCATCGGAATGGTTGGCTTGATCGAGGACAACGAACGTCTGCCCGACAGTGCATTTTTCGACACGTCTTGTGAAATCGCCCTGTTGGGAAATCTCGAGGGCGGGCTTGGCGGCAGCGTGATGGCTTCTCAGTGGTTCAAGCGTGATTGCGGGCAGCCCGAAAACTCCGATGTCGGTTCAGTACAGAGAATGCTGCGCCTTTTTGGAAGACTCAGAAAAATTAAACTCCGTTACGGCGCCCATGATATTTCTGATGGAGGGCTTGTTACAGCACTCGTCGAAATGGCCCTCAGGGGAAAGTATGATTCAACTGGCCTGGAGATTGAGGTGCCCTACGAAACCGACGTCGATCGTTTTCTGTTTGGTGAGACGATCCCGAGAGTGTTACTTGCCATTGACGAGGCGGATCGGGACCAATTTGAACACCTATCCAGCCAGGCCGGTGTACCCTTCGCAGTCATCGGACGGGTCAACGACAAATCCAGTTTTCAGGTCATGCAGGGAAAAATGGTCACGCTATCAATAGGAATGGAGACCCTTCGAACGCGTTATGTGAACCGGTGGAAACCGATATTCGATTGACACCAAACGGGCAAGAAAGTCGAAACCGAGAAAACGATGTGTGCCATATTCGGAGTTAGCTCCCACAAAGAGTCCTCGAAAATCACGTACCTTGGTCTTCATGCGCTCCAGCACCGAGGTCAAGAGGGGACGGGGATCGTTTCCACTGATGGAGAAGAGCCATTTGCCCACCGGCGCAAAGGGTTAGTGGGCGAGGTATTTACCGAGAATGCCCTGGGAAAGCTTCCTGGCTCATCTGCGATTGGGCATAACCGCTATTCCACGACCGGCGGTAATACCATGGCAAATCTCCAGCCGCTCCTCATGAAAAGCTCGTTCGGCTGGGTGGCAGTGGCCCATAACGGCAATCTGGTGAATGCCGGTGAACTCACCCGAAAACTTGAAAGTAGCGGATCCATTTTTCAATCGACCAACGATACTGAGGTCATCATTCACCTCATGGCTCGATCGGGCGAAAGTGACCCGGAGCGCGCGCTGATTCAGGCCCTGCGCCAGGTGGAGGGGGCCTATTCGCTGCTGGTACTGGTCCGCGATAAACTGATCGCGGTACGCGATCCGAGAGGATTCAGACCGCTCGTCATGGGGGACTTTCTCGGGGCGAGCGTGTTTTCGAGTGAGACCACGGCTTTTGATCTGATCGGCGCCAAATATCGCCGAGAGGTGGCGCCGGGTGAGATGATTGTCGTTCCGCTCGACGCGCCCAAGAATCTCGTCTCTTCGTTTCCTTTCGAAAAGGCCCAAGCTCGTCGCTGCGTGTTTGAGTCCATTTACTTCGCCAGACCCGATAGTCTGCTTTATGGCCAGAATGTTCACGAAACTCGCAAAGAGCTGGGAAGAGTGCTGGCGCGGGAACAACCGGCTTCTGGGGCAGAGGTCGTCATTCCAGTTCCTGACTCAGGCGTACCCGCCGCTATCGGTTTTGCAGAGGCGTCCCGGATCCCATTTGATATTGGGATCATCCGGAGTCACTACATCGGACGAACCTTTATCGAACCTGGACAGTCCATTCGGGATTTCGGCGTCAAGCTCAAGCTCAACCCGGTTCGGGAATGTATCGAAGGAAAAAGCATCGTCGTGGTCGACGACAGCCTTGTCCGCGGTACGACCAGTCGGAAGCTCATCAAGTTGCTCCGTGACACCGGAGGCGCACGCCAGGTGCACCTTCGCATCTCGGCGCCGCCGACCACGCACCCGTGTTTTTACGGCATTGACACCCCGACGCGGTCCGAACTGTTGGCCTCGTCGAATAGCGTGGAAAAGATCCGCGAATTCATTGGTGCCGACACCCTGGGTTACCTGAGCCTCGACGGTCTCACCCAGGCGGCATCAGTAAAAGCCGGACCGGGATTCTGTCACGCCTGCTTTTCCGGACAGTATCCAACCAAAGTTTGAAGATTTGTCCCGGAGATCCGTCGGCCCATTAGATTCACATGGCTGACAGAAACTATTTTCCGAAAACTTCGAATTGTTCGACGTGGAGATCGGGGTCGGTCTTAATCGTGATTCGCCGACCCAGCCGCTGCTCCAGTTTTTCAACGTGAGATTTCTCTTCGCCGGAGATGCGTTTAGTCACCTCCGGGTTTGCGAATACCACGATATTGTCGTTGGGGTTTAAGGCCTCTCTCTCGATTTCACGAAACACCTCGAAACTGACGGTTCGTCGGCTTTTGTGGTAACCGCGACCTTCGCAGTATCCGCACGGCTCGGTAAGATACCGGACGAGATCCTCGTGAGTCCGCTTTCGGGTCATCTCTACGAGGCCTAATTCGGAGATTTTTAGAATGTTAGTTTTCGCCTTGTCCTCGCCAAGAGCGTCATTGAGCGCCCGGTAAACCTTTTCCCGATTATCGGCGGTCTCCATATCGATGAGATCGATGATGATGATTCCACCGACATTGCGTATTCGCATCTGGTAGGCGATCTCCTTAACGGCCTCTAGGTTTGTCTTGTAAATCGTCTCCTCGAGGCTCTTCGAGCCCACATAGCGTCCGGTGTTCACATCGATAGAGGTCAATGCTTCCGACTGATCGATGAGTAGATACCCACCCGACTTCAGCCATACTTTTTTGCCAAGAGCGCGCGAGATCTCCGCTTCGATGCCGTAGTGCTCGAAAAGCTGCGCTGGTCCCCGAAAGAGTTTTACGCGAGCCTTCAGGCGAGGCATGAAATGCCCGATAAAACGCAAAACTTCTTCGTACTCCTTGGGATTATCGATGATAAAGGCGTCGACCTGATCCGTGAAAAAATCCCGGACCGAGCGCATGGATAACGATAGATCTTCGTGGATAAGGGCTGGCGCCTTTTTTCGTTTAAAGTCCCGCTGGACGCGGGCCCAGAGTTTAATCAGATAATCAGCGTCAGCCTTGATCTCCCGGAGCATTTTTCCCGCAGCGACAGTGCGAATTATAAAACCCACATTTTTCGGGCGTATGCGCTTGTTAAATAAATCCCTGAGTCTGCGCCGTTCCTTGTCGCTCTCAATGCGTCGCGAGATACCAATGTGGTGAAAGGTGGGCATCAAAACCACGTTGCGCCCGGGAAGGCTGATGTGAGTCGTAAGCCGTGCGCCCTTGGTCCCAATGGGTGCCTTGGCCACTTGAACGAGGAGCTCCTGGCCTTCCGTTAAGAGGTCCTGGATATTGGCCCGCTCGCGGGGACTTCGATCGCGATGCCGCCCGCGTCCTCCACCCCGTCCACCGCCCTGTCCGCCCCGCCCACTGCCCTGTCCTGCGCGATCGCCGCCGCGTCCACCACGCTCCCCCTCGCCCTGCCATTGGCGCTGAGCCGGCCGATTCTGAGAGGTGGGGTACCCCCCCTGCGGGTCACTTTCGTCTCCCGCCACCCTATCGTCATGGCCGTCGTCGTCTCCTTTGGAATCTTCAACGTCATCCTCAATCTCGACGTCAGCACCCAAGGGGTTTTCAATGATATCGTCGACATATAGAAAAGCGGTTCTCTCGAGACCCAGCTCCAGAAAGGCCGCCTGCATTCCCGGTAGTACCCGCTTTACGACTCCCTTATAGATATTACCGACGACATTCTTATCCTCTTCCCGCTCTATGTGGAGCTGGCGAATCTCGCCGTTTTCGAGGGTTGCCACGCGAATCTCATAGGTGCTCGCGTTCACCAGAATCTGCTTACTCATCGAATACGAGTATCACGACAGGGGATAGGTGAGCAAATTGAAGTGCTTACCGCCATGGGTTCCGACGAGTCGCGCGGCAGACGTGCAAACCGCAATGAGGTGGCCGTGAGAAACTCTGAACTGGAGACGAGCGGCCTCGAGAAGTAGTGGTCCCGACTCTCTAACCACAACCGGAAATGGGGGCTTAAGCCCCACGCTAAAATTCGCGAGGCCCAAGCGCATTCCCAGGCCGGTCGCCTTGGCGGCGGCCTCCTTGCCGGTCCAAAGCAGGAGTCCATTGGGAACCGAAAAGCCATCCAGAGTCGTAAACCCCTCGGCTAAAGAAAGCTCTTCGGCACTGCACACGCCAGACAACGCTTTTCCTGGAACTCGCGAAAGCGATTCGATGTCGACACCGATGGATCCGGGTCCGGAATACAAACCTGCGATGGCCACCGATCCGGTATGGGCGAAGCTGACTGAGATTCGTCCGCCTAAATCGTCTTCCAGCCAACAATAGCCAAAGTCCGAGTCACTGCGAAGACTGAGCGCGGGGTCGGGTGATATGAGACTAAGCGCGGCGCGCGCCGCCAATCGTTCGCGATCGCGCGTCGTTAGCGATTGACGAGTGGGCTGGTCGGCGGTGGCTGATGGCAAACCAACAGAGCCGCAAAAACGAGATGCGAGGCCAAGTAAGACTGCATCGGTCAAGGATGCATAATTAAGAAATGAAACCGTGATGGAACACTCCGATGAAACGTCTGGCATATTCGGCGGCATAACTCTCTTTTCAAGATTCATAGGCGATGTGGCGTCGCGTTTCAACTGTGTGCGGCTATTTCCAGTTCTGTTTGGCCCCGGGGGCGTCCAGAGCGTACACCCTCCCGCACCCTGGTCGTTAGACTCGCTGCTCCAATTCAGCATTCATTATGAGCCACATCTAAACACATAATTTATTTCAGTTGCCGGTCAAAACGTCCGATAGGTTTTATGGACAGGGAGTGTTTCAATCGGACGGTGCCAAGGAATATGGCTACAAATTTCAAACTAATTTTACTGCCAATATTATTTTTCATCGCATTCTGGTGCGAAGTCGCCCGAACTGAAGGCAGCCGAACTGCACCGAGACCGGCCCAGCCCGTCGTTTCGGCTGCCGATGATGATGAATCAGACGACGCGTCCGACGAGGTAGGTGATGACGAAGGCGAAGAAGAAGAAGAAACTGCGGCTCCCGCCAGGCCGATTCAGCGCGCTCCCGCCGCCGTCCAAGTTGCGCCTAGGTCCACCGCCCCGGCTCCTGTAGCCAAACGCCCGCCAATCAAAGTGGCAGATGAGGATGAAGAAGAAGATGAGGGCGGTTTCACCGAAGCCGAGGGCGAAGCCGAAGAAGCCAAGGATCAGGAAAGCCCGGCCGCAAAACAAAAAATGGTGGATCGACTCCTGTCCAAGTTGACCTTGCCCAATAAACAGTTGGCGAGTGTTGTATTTCTTCAGCCGATCACATACGTGGATTCGAAATTATCCGAGGTCGTTTTGGCAACGATGCAGAAGTTTCTGGGGCGATATGGAAATTTCAATATCTCCGTCAAGAATACCAGACTCGATACCCTCACCCTAGAGGGGTTTCGATCCATTATGGGAAAAATAAAGGCGGACGTCGTTCTGGCTACGGTGCTTAAACCCACCCACTTCGATATTTTCATTTTCGATAAACGAACACCCTACTATGTTTTCTACCACACCGAGGTGCACCCGGAAGGCGATGGTGGACCGGTTAAGGTGACCGAGGAG
The DNA here is from genome assembly GCA_964603655.1 of uncultured Pseudobdellovibrionaceae bacterium. Taxonomy (GTDB): domain Bacteria; phylum Bdellovibrionota; class FAC87; order UBA2466; family UBA2466; genus JACPWY01. The sequence continues at coordinate 14,357 of CAZRVZ010000012.1, forward strand.
CTGGCAATCTCGCAGACCAAATTGTTAGCCCGCCGCGGACTCTATCTCTATCTCACCAATCAGTTTTATGAATTACCCCGGCAGAACAATCGAGAGGTCGTGATGGATGCCCAGATTCCTCGCTGGATGGCGAGCGCCGCAACGGTCGAGGGGATTAATTCCGAGATGTCCAACGACTTTTATACCGCTGCGTCCATTGGCGGCGCTATCAGTTCGGCCAGCGAGGGCAGAACTTGGGCCGGTGGCGTTATCGGTTTTCAATTCGGAGCACGAATTTGGGGGCCCGCATATTTCGAGGCGGCCTATCAGTCATTCGCGTATCACGCCATCATGGGCATCTTTCGCTACACCGCCAGCAACAAATATTCGTCGCTGCAGGTTATGCCGGGCCTTGGTGCCGGATTCGTGACCGGACGTAAAACTCTCGAACAGGATAGAAACCTCACGCTGCACAAGGACTACTTTTATCTTGTCCCTTCGCTTGCGGTATGGCTTCCACTGGGCGACCTCTATTTCAAGGCCGAAACGATGCTTCAGGTTTCCCTAACGGGTGAGAAATTTGTATTCCACTTCCTTCCAGGACTCCTCGTTCAGTTCTAACCAATTAATTTAAATAGATTTTATAGCAAAGCTCACCACGGATGCGGTGCGTGATGCATGAGATCGCTCATTACATTACGCATGGAGTTACAATTTCCATAAATTCCCTAATGCAACGCGTTAATTCAGTCGATACAGCCAATGACTAGCTGCGCTTTTACGGAGCGTAACAAGCTAGTGCTCGAGCGAGGAGCTGTTGGTGGGATACCGGCTAATTCGTCTGATAATTTCATGGCAACTTGTGGCCTACGGCTCGACAACTGCGGGTGCCGAGGCTTTAACCGATGCATCGACTGAATCGACTGCGACGACGGATGCATCGACAGATGGTGACGCCGAAGCGACGACTCCAACGCTCACCGCAAGCGAGGTCAGCAAAATTCTCAAAAAGAAACTAAGAAAGGCCGGCGGCACTCAGGTGTCGATTGTGCTTTTACGTCCAACCCCTTCGAAAGGGGAGGAACTTAACGGCTACGAAAGCGTCTCAATCGGTATTGAAAAGGCACTGGGGCGTAACGATGGCCTCACGCTTAGGAGAACAGATTCGAGTCTGGAAAAACTGAACCTGGACCACTTGAAGCGGGCGGTTGCAAAGGCCCATGCCGATGTGCTCCTCGCCCCATCGTTTAAGGCCGATCGCTGGTCTTTAATCTTGTACGATAGAAAATCACCGTTTGAGGTGGTGATGCATTCGGAGACCGTACCGGAATCTTTCATCCGAAAGCCCACCGAGGTTGCCAAGGCAAACATTACCCGTGAACTCGTCTCCCAACTTTTCTATAAGTATGCTAAAGGGGAAACTTTCGATCTGCCACAAGACGAAGCAAAACCGATCCTTCAAACCGAGGTTCCCCGTTGGATGGCCACGGCGAGCTTGATGTGGACTATCAACTCCGAATTTACGAAGCGGTTTTATTTTAGCGCGTCAATTGGTGGGGTGGTGGCCTCGGGATACGAAGGCCGAGGTACCAGCTCGGGAATGTTGGGGCTCCAATTGGGAATTCGACCATTAAAGGTTCAGTTGCCTCGCCTTGTCGCGGAAATTTCAGGTCAGTTTTTCACCTACAATGCCATTCTGGTCAGCCTGAAATATTATTTTCTCAGTAAAGCTGAGTCCGCGCGACTTTATATAGGGCTCGGCGCCGCATCGTTATCCGCGCGAAAAACGTTAGCGGTGGACCGGGGCGGAAGTGGGCTGGGATCGAATTCCAAATACGCGGTGCCATCAGTCGCAATGGTGGTCCCGATAGGGGACCTGCTTTTTAAGATCGAGGCACAGTATTTTAGATCCATCGACGACCGCTCGAATTCCATCTTTGCATTCATGCCGGGACTTTTCATTCCGTTTTAGTCGGTGGCCAGTTTATGGCGCGCCTTACCCGATTCTATCAAAAATTACCAGGCTTAACTCGTCGCATTATGAATAACGTCGACCAAACGCGCCCTCGATGAAGTTTTACGCCGCATTTTGCTAAAGCAATGCATTAGACGCGTCGATACAGCCAATGACTGGTTGCGCAGGCACATCGCAATGCGAACTGGTTCCCGGATGGAGGGTCATTGGCAACGTATAAAATAATTTTCTGGACCGTGACCATCCAATTCCTTGGCTCAGTCTTGGGCCAGCTCCTGCCCACGTGCGTTGCGGTTGCCGATGCAGATTCCAATACCGATAACGATACAGAACCAGCCACGCTCACTGCCACCGACGTGAGTCGATTTTTAAATCAGAGGTTTCGAAAGGCCGATGGCAGTCAGGTTTCCATTGTGCTGATGCATCCCGCCGCGTCGGAACTGGACAAAAACAGTTACGAGCTGGTTTCCATCGGTATTGAAAAGGCTCTGGCGCGAAGTGAGGGCTTCACGCTTCAACGAACCGATTCCAGTCTGGCGAAACTGAATATGGATGAGCTGAAGCGGGCGGCTGCAAGGGCTCACGCCGAGGTGATCCTCGCCACCTCATTTAAGCCAACTCGTTGGTCCATTTTCTTGTACGATCGAAAATCACCGTTCGAGGTGGTGGTGCATTCGGAGAGCCTGCCCAGTGCGTTTATCCAGAAACCAACAGACACGGAACGAAACCGTATCGTCCAGAATCTCGTGTCCCAGCTCTTTTACCAGTATGCGGCCGGGGAGACGTTTGAACTGCCTCAAGAGGAGACGAAACCGCTTCTCCAGAACGAAATTCCCCGCTGGATGGCCTCAACTGGACTCATAAAGAGTATCAATACGGAACTCGCCAGCCGCTATTATTTCAGTGCATCCATCGGGGGGGTGATGGGAAGTGGGTTCGAAGGCCGTGGAACCAGCTCGGGACTATTTGGATTGCAGCTGGGGTATCGACCCTTTAAGGGAATGTTTTCCCAGCTGGTCGCGGAGGTCTCCGGTCAGTTTTTCACCTATAATGCGGGTTTATTCAGTCTGAAGTATTATTTTCACAGCAAAACGACGACCGCGCGGTTTTTTTTGGGACTCGGGGCCGCGTCGGTCAGCTCGCGACGACCGATAGCCTTTGAGCCGGGCGGAAATGGCCTGGGAGTCAGTTCCATTTATGCAGTGCCATCACTCGCGATGGTCGTTCCGCTCGGCGATCTTCTTTTTAAGCTTGAGGCCCAGTACTTTACGTCTATCGACGACCGCTCGAATTCCATCATTGCACTCATGCCGGGACTTTTTATTGCGCTATAGGAATAGGACGGCGCCGATGCCGGTGGTCACAATAATGCGATCGGTGCCATAAAGATTTCCCCTAACCTCGGCCTTGAGGCCGATATCCACCAAGGGAATCATGAGTCCAAAAGTGAAAAATGGCCCCGCAGTCGCTCCGGCGTAGATTCCCAGTTCGCGATCGGTATCACTCACGCTGAGTGACTGAAGCAGTTTGGAATACCCCACACCCACGAACGGCCAAACGAAGGAACTCATCTGATCGAAAACATATCGAGTTCCGAAATAAAAATCGCTAAGACCCGAAAACCCCAGTCCGGCCTCGACTCCCAGGCCGAAAGAAAAAACATAGCCGGCCGCCAGGGATTGCATGGCGTACATCGTTCTTGCCTTAGGAGACATTTGTATGACTGCGTTGAACCCCACCAGGTGGTTTACGTAAGGCCGCCCCAGGTGAAACTTGGAGCTGTTTTTTATAGCGGTATTGAGGATGGCTCGACGCACAAAATGCTTGCTCTTAAGCGCGTCCGACAGATCGATGAATGAATCCTCGCTTTCGAGGTTTACAACCCGATCCTCTTCCTGTTCATCACTTTCGGCCACATCGCCCGACTCGGAGTCTGCTGCCTGTTTTGCGGGTGCCGCGCCTTTTTCAATCGTGGCCGCTGCCCCTTTTTCAATCGTGGCCGCCGACTCAGCCTTTTCCTCGCAATAGGCTCCGGGCATAAATAGAATGCAGAGAATGATTAAAAGACGCATGTTCGGCCTCTTTGCTTTTTTTTCAGGGGACTGCTTCGCCAAAAACCACTCTTAATAATGATAAGCGATAGCGGGAGAATTACAAAGCGCTCGACTGTCAGCCATTCAGCACGGGTGCGCCATCTGACGGTGGGCGGGAAGAAACGGAATTTCAATAGTTTCGTGCGAAAATAACGCGCCCAGTCGACTCCGAACCGCACGCGATGCAGCGCCCTGGCTCGCGAATTTGGGTAAAGGGAACGCAACGGATAGTGGCCTTGGTCTCTTCCTTAACACGCGTTTCGCAGGCCGGTTGACCACACCAATGGAGCTGAAAAAAACCACCGACCGACTCCACGGCATCCTTAAATACCGAGTATTGGTTTTCTAATCGGGTATTGGTTTTTAAAAAATCGGCCGATTTCGCATAGAGGGCCATTTGAAAAGCATCCAGGCTTTTACCGGCCGTTGTGAGAACTTGATCCAGTTGAACGCGTGATTTTTCTCCGTCCCGTCTCGCAAAAACACAAACATTGTCGGCCATGTCCCGCGGACCCAACTCGATCCTCAGCGGGATTCCCTGAACCTCCCACTCATTGAACTTGTATCCCGCGGAGTGGCCTTGGCGATCATCAAGCGTTACCGAAAAGTTTTTAGAAAGGTCAGTTCGAATGCGCGCGGCACCCTCGAGAACCTGCCCATTATCCTTTCCCTTTTGCATAATCGGAACGATCACGATCTGTATGGGAGCGGTTTTGGGCGGGAGTACCAACCCCTGATCGTCACTGTGGGTCATGATCAAGGCGCCGATGATACGGGTCGAAATTCCCCAGCTCGTCTGGTGAACGAACTCCTCTTTCCCCTCGCGGCTCTGGTATTTGATGTCGAAAGCCTCGGCGAACCGGGTACCAAAAAAATGTGAGGTCGCCGCCTGAAGCGCCTTTTTATCCTGCATCATGGCCTCGATGCAGTAGGTCTGAAGCGCACCCGCGAACTTTTCGCTGGCGGTCTTTTCCCCGGCCACGGTCGCAATGGCGAACGTATCCCTTAAAAACGACTGGTAGATATCGAGCATTTTCAAGGTCTCTCGGCGACCCTCATCCTCGGTTTCGTGGCAGGTGTGGCCCTCTTGCCAGAGAAATTCCACAGTTCTAAGAAACGGCTTGGTGCGCATCTCCCAGCGCACGACGTTGGCCCACTGATTAATGAGAACCGGTAGATCCCGATAACTCTTTATCCATTTGGAGTACATCGCATTGATAATTGTTTCGGATGTCGGACGAATCACGAGCGGCTCATCGAGCTTCTTGCCCCCCCCATGGGTCACGACGGCACATTGCGGGGCGAAGCCCTCGACGTGATCCTTCTCCTTCTTGAGAAAACTTTCGGGAATCAGCATCGGAAAATAGGCGTTACGATGCCCGGTTTCCTTAAATCTCTTATCGAGCTCCCGTTGCACCACCTCCCAAATCGCATAGCCATTGGGGCGTAAAACTATGCACCCGCGAACGGGACTCTGATCGGCCAGCCGTGCCTGAGAAATGACATCCAGGTACCACTGGGAAAAATCCTGAGAACGGGGGGTGATTCGATCGGCCACGCGTCACATTCTTTCTATTTCATTCATCAAATACTCGACCATTTTGTCTTCGGGCACCTTGCATACCGGTTTGCCCTTTTTATAGATCAGCCCCTCGCCCTTCCCGCCCGCGATGCCGATGTCGGCCTCCATTGACTCCCCTGGTCCGTTCACGACACAGCCCATGACCGCGATCTTGATGTTTTTCTTGAGCCCCAATGCCCTGCGCTCCACCTCTTCAGCCAGATGGAATACATCGATATCGGCGCGGCCGCAGCTGGGACAGGCGATCACCTCGGCGGCATTATCCTTGAGCCCTAACGACTTTAAAATGTAAGACCCCACCTTGATCTCCTCGACCGGATCACAGCTAAGAGACACTCGAATGGTGTCGCCGATTCCGCTGAGGAGTAGGCTACCAATGCCAACGGCGGATTTTACCGCGCCATAATTCTTGGTCCCGGCCTCGGTAACTCCCAGATGGAGCGGAGCGTCTGATTTTGCGGAGAGCAGGCTATAGGCCATGAAATTGGATTGCACGTCCGAGGATTTAATCGAAACCTTGAAATTATAAAAGCCATGAGACTCAAAGAGCGCGATGTGGCCCAAGGCGCTCTCGACCAACGCCGCGGGTGTGGGGTGCCCGTATCTTTTGAGCAAGGATTTCTCCAGGGAACCGGCATTCACGCCGATTCGAATGGCAGCACTCTTATCACCAGCGCTTTTTAGGACCTCTAGAGTTTTCCAACTCGCTCCGATATTTCCTGGATTGATTCTGACGCACGCGACACCGGCCTTCAGTGATTCGAGCGCCATTTTGTAGTCGAAATGGACATCGGCTATCAGGGGAATATGAATCTGGGACATTATCCGCGGCAACGCATCCGCCGCCTCTTGGTTATTGACGGTCACCCGCACCAACTCGCAGCCGGCAGTCTCTAATTGATGAATTTGTTTTACCACCTCATCCACATCGGCCGTTTTAGGCGTTGTCATCGATTGGAGTCGAATCGGGTTTCCCCCCCCGATTTTCAGGGGGCCCACATGAATTTCCCGCGTTTTTTTTCGTTCGGGTTTTCCCGGCGTGTACATCAGTTAGTTACCTCTATTCCATGACTCTTGATTTTCTTGTGTAAGTGGCTGCGCTCGACTCCGATAGTTTGCGCCGTTTTGGAAACATTGTAACCATTTTCGGCTAGCATTCTCACCAGAAATTGCTTTTCAAAGTGAGCCTTTGCCTCGCGAAGGCTGGTGTCTCCAAAAGCGAATACATCCTCTGTTCCCGCACCCAAATCTTCGAACGGGCTGGCATTTATTACTGTATCCGGACAAAGGATACAGGCGCGTTCGACCCAGTTTTTTAATTCTCTCACATTACCGGGCCAGGGATAGCTCTGCAAAAGGTGGACGGTCTCATCGGAGAACCGTTTCGATTTACCGCTACTATAGCGTTTCAAAAAATGTTCGGCTAGGGCGGAGATGTCGTCACGACGCTCGCGCAGCGGTGGAACGACGATGGGGATAACATTGAGCCGGTAAAAAAGGTCTTCCCGAAATTCGCCCGATCGAATGTTTTTCTTGAGGTCCTTATTCGTTGCGGCGATGACCCGAATATCTATCTCAATGGTGGACTCGCCACCGACGCGCTGTATTTGCCCTTCCTGGAGCGCTCGCAGGATCTTAGCCTGCATTTTAGGGCTCATGTCTCCCACCTCGTCGAGAAAAAGCGTTCCCCGATGAGCCAGCTCGAACTTGCCGATCTTGCGCTCGGAAGCCCCGGTGAAGGCCCCCTTTTCGTGTCCGAAGAGCTCGCTCTCGATGAGCTCGGATGGAATAGCCGAACAGTTAACGGCCACAAACCGTTCTCGCGATCGGGGGCTTCCATGGTGAAGGGCCCGCGAAACCAGCTCCTTGCCGACGCCGTTTTCACCGTACACCAGCACCCATCCGTTAGAGGGTGACGTCACCGAAATAATTTGGCGTAAACGCGTGATGGCCTTACTGGAACCCACCAGAGCTTCTTGAACCCGTAACTCGTCTTTAAGGTTGCGGTTTTCGTCTCGCAAGAAACGCATCTCGAAAACGTGATCTAAAATGACCAGAACCTTATCAACGTGAATCGGCTTTTCCAGAAAATCCCAGGCCCCCAGGCGAATGGCCTTGACCGCCGTTTCAATGGTGCCGTGCCCGGACATCATTACGACACTCGTTAAGGGAGCGGCTTTTCGGATTTTCTCAAGAACGGCAATCCCATCCTCATCCGGCATCCAGATATCCAGAAACACCACGTCGGGATCGAATCGGGAGACGCTCTCCATACCCCTTTTTCCGTCCAGCGCGGTCTCGACCTGATACCCCTCGTCCTCGAGCATTCCACGGAACGTGGAGAGGATGTTTTTCTCATCATCGATTATAAGAACGCGCTTCAAATCGGATTTCCTTCGATGGATTCCATACTAGCTTGAACTGGTTTAGGGTCAAACGCTCGTTCCATCGGGTGGAGCTTGTCCGGATGGAGCTGGGCCTGGAGGTTGGCCGGATGGAGGTTGGCCTGGAGGTTCCAGGGTAACTCAATCGTAAAGCACGTTCCCACGGGGTGATTTTTGCGCACTCGAACATAGCCGCCATGATCGCTGACAATGCGCTGCACAATCGCCAGCCCCAATCCCGTTCCCCCCTCTTTGGTCGAAAAGTAGGGTTCAAATAGCTGCCTCTGTGCAAAGTCATCAATGCCACACCCGGTGTCGGAAACCGACACACAAAAGAGCTTGAGATCGGAGTCACAAAACGACTTCACGGTGATGGTCCCGTCTCCGCTCATCGCCGACACGGCATTATCAAAAAGATTAACGAGGGCACGTTTGAACTGAGCCCTATCAAGCCGGAGGAGAGGTAATGTATCCACCAGATCGAGCTCGAATCGAACCGATTCGTGCGCAGCTCGGAAAAAATTGGCACTTTCGGTCAAAATGGAGTTTAGCTCCTCGGACGTTTGAACGATCTCGGGGAGACGGGCAAAGGTGGTAAATTCCGCGACTAACCGCTTTAAGGAATCCACCTCACTCAGAATGATCTGCGTGGACTGATCGAAAGTTCCGTCATCGCGGATTTTATCGAGATATCGGCGGCGCAATCTTTCTACGGAGAGTTGGATGGGAGTCAATGGGTTCTTGATTTCATGGGCGATTCGCCGAGCAACCTCACGCCACGCGCTCATGCGCTCGATTTTCTGCATCTCAGTAACATCATCGATAACCGCCACGATGCCGTTCTGCTGTCTGTTTTCATCCCGAAAGGCGCTTAATGTAACCAAAAGCGTGACCCACCGATTCCCGCGCGCCTGAAACCGGATTTCCTTTCGCTCCGATTGACCGGTGACCGCGATATTTGCGAGGGATTCCCGAATTTCCCGCCGGTATTGCTCCGGAATGATGGTCCAGTAAGGTTTTTGAATCAACTCTGACGGATCGATGGTCAGTAGTCGCCCGGCGGCGGCATTTACCATGGAAATTTTTCCCTGGTCATCCAGGGAGATAACCCCGGACTGCAGGTTTTCCAAAAGTACCTCGATGTAACGACGCCGGGTTACCAGCTCTTCGTTCATCCTTTTCAAATAAGAATGGCTTGTGTCGAGCTCTATTTTGTTCTGACGCAAATCGTGCACCATCTGATTGAAGGATTCGACGAGCTTGGCCAGCTCGCCCTGTCCGCCCGGAGTCAGGCGAAATTCGAGGTCGCCCCGGGCAACGGCCTCGGTCCCCTGCAGCAGCTCCTCGATAGGGACGGTGAGGCGTTTGGCGATATAAAATCCGGTCCAAATCGCCGAAAAGAGTATGAGAAGTGTCACCATGATTAAAATGGCGAAATAGGTGGATTTCAGGGGGTAATCGAGCGGGTTGTTTCGCTTGAAATCATCGTAAGTCATCGAGATTTCCGAAAGTTGCGAGGCCAAACTTGTCGGGATGAAGTAATCGACAAAAAGTGCGCCGTTTCCGGCCCCCAGATGCACCCCGCAACGAACCAGTTCACCTGTTCCGACATTCTGAATTCGGCATCCCTGACGCCCTGAAAACACCTCTTTCAATGTTTCAAGAGACCCGCTGGGAATATTTTCAACTTTATCCGGCTGAGTGGATATGATTCGCGCCGAAAACGGGTCCGCATAATATTCAAGCGCGTCCACTCCATACTCCAGGCGGAACTGTTCCAGCTCCCGACCGATATTAGACTTGGGATGGGTTTCAATCGCCGTGGCAATTCTGCGGGCGAAGTGTTGGGCGTTGCGCTCGGTATTTTCATAATAGATCTTCACCACTTCGATGCTCCGCTGCAGTGTCGACTCGACCTTGGCGCTGAACCACTTGTCGAAACTCGATTTGATATACATCGCTGAAATGGCAAACAAGAGAACGGTCGGGATGATGGAAAACAAAAGAAAGCTAAATACCAGCCGGCTGCGGAGACGTGAACCGGGTTTACCCCGTCGTTCATCCAGGATCAGCTTCACCCCGTTGCGAAAAACCAAAAACAGCAAGAGCATGATCAAGACGATGTTGAGATTCATCAGCCCGAAGAAAAATACGCTGTTCATGAACGGCAGCTTCGCCGAAAGCTTCAGCACATGAATTTCAAACCCTGCAAGAAGGCCGAGCAGTAGGAGCAGGATCACCACCGTGATACGTTCACGCCGGCGCCGCTTTTTTTCCGCGATTTCCATCCGAAGGGGGAGTCTTCCACGAAAGCAACGTGCCTGACAATTCCCGAAATGGACGGTATAGGGTTGGTTTGCTGACTGTATCGGCCGGCTGTATCGGAATACCGCAAATGATTTACCTGGATGCCAACGCGACGACCCCACTCCTGCCCTCGGCCCGGCAGTCCATGCTGCACGCGATGGAGTGCTGGGGAAACCCGTCTTCCGCCCACCAGAGAGGGCGCAGTGCTTTGGAATTATTGGAGAAAAGTCGTAACCAGGTTGCCTCAAAGGTTCTCTGCGACCCCGAAGAACTCGTGTTTACTTCGGGGGGCAGCGAAGCCAATACCTCGGTACTCGTTGGAAAGGCCCGGGCGATTGGAAGCGGGTTTCGAGTACTGGTATCCCCGGTCGAACACGCTTCGATTCGTGACCTAGTTGAAACGTTGGGCCAAATTGGAAGCGGGTACGGTGTTTTGTCTGAAACCATCGAGTTGGACGCCAACGGGGGAATTCCGCTGGGACCACTCAAAACTCAGTTGGCCCGTTTTCGTCCGCACTTGGTATCGGTAATGTTGGCCAATAACGAAACGGGAATTCTCTATCCCATCCGCGAGATCGTAGAGGCGAGTCGCGAAGTCGGTGCCGAGGTGCACACCGATGCCGTTCAGGCCTTTGGAAAATTGAGCCCCGCCCATTGGCAGACGGCCGATTACGTCTCCCTATCGGCACACAAAATTGGGGGTCCGGCGGGCGTCGGCGCGCTTCGTGTGTCAAAAGGGCGAAAAATAGTGCCCACCCACTTTGGTGGCAGTCAGGAACTCAAACGTCGAGGGGGGACTCCCAACGTCATCGGGATCGCCGGTTTTGCCGGGGCACTAGCGGATTTGGCGACGAGTTCAATGGTGAGTTCAATGGTGAGTCCGAACGTCGGTAACAATCTTTCCGAAGACAATCTGGCCGACGCCACTCTGGCCGACGATACTTTCGCAAGCGTTGAGCGCCAGCGTGACTTTCTCGAAGAACGGCTCAGGAGTTCTCTTTCGGGTATCAGCATTCAGGGAGGGATGTGCCCGCGGGTACCCAATACTTCGAACATTCGCATCGAGGGTGTTCCGGCCGATCGGATGATGACCGCTTTGGATCTGGATGGAATCTGTATATCGACGGGGTCCGCCTGCTCGTCGGGATCAATTAAACCCAGTCCGGTTCTACTGGCCATGGGACTAACCGCCCAATCGGCTCGGGAATGTATTCGAATCAGTCTGGGAAGAGATTCCACACTGGAGAATATCGAGACGGCTTTAGAGCGGATCATATTTCACGCCAACCGGATTCGCAGTCGCAAGGAGCGGGCGTGATGTGGCTGCCGCCTTCAGGATCTCGAGTTGTTGTCGCCATGAGCGGCGGCGTGGACAGCTCTGTTACTGCCGCGTGGCTCAAGCAGCGCGGCTATGATGTCATCGGTGTGTCGTTGCAACTCCACGATGCCTCACAGGATCACTCCAATAAGTATGGAACGTGTTGTACGCTCTCCGATATTCAGGATGCTCGGCAGGTCGCCGAAAAAATCGGCATTCCTTTTTACGTGACGGATATGGAGGTCGAGTTTCAGAAGGAAGTAATTGATGATTTTTTGAGCGAGTACATGGCCGGAAGAACCCCCAATCCCTGCGTGCGTTGCAACGAAAAGGTGAAATTTTCGCGGCTTCTCGACTGGGCGCTCGATCTCGGCGCCGATTATCTCGCTACCGGACACTTTGCCATCGTGCAAAAACACTCGGCCGAGCTGGATGAGTTTGAGCTCCACCGTGGTGTTTCTCCCGAAAAGGACCAGTCCTATTTTCTTTTTTCAATCCGTCAGGCGGACCTTTCGAGGTGTTTTTTCCCGATGGGGACCCTAACCAAGGATGAGGTCCGCCGATTGGCGCGTGATTTCGAACTGGGTACGGCCAATAAGCCCGACAGTCAGGAGATCTGTTTCGTCCAGGGGGGGAAGTATCAGGAGTTTGTCGAGAAAAATGTTCCCCCGGAGGCGCGGCGTGCCGGGATCATCAAGGACGAGATGGGTAACGCAATCGGCGAGCACCAGGGACTGTATCAGTTTACGATAGGCCAGCGAAAGGGCCTGGGGGTTGCGTCACTTGAACCCCGGTATGTCCTAGCAATCGATGCCGCTGATAATTCGGTTACGGTCGGTCGGGAATCGGCTCTTTACCGGCGGGAGTGTTTTGCAACTAAAGTTAATTGGATCAATCGCGTTCCGCCCAATGGCGCCAGTCTTACCGGCAAAATCCGCTACCGGGCTTCTGCCTCGCCTTGCACCATCGATGTGTTAGAAGGTGTGTTAGAAGGTGTGTTAGAAAATGTTTTAGATAGCGTGGAATCCAGCTGTGGGCGATCTGAACCTGCGGTATCCGATTGTCGGGTGCGGGTTAAATTCGAGGAGCCGCAGCGGGCGATCTCGCCGGGCCAGGCGATCGTATTTTACGATGGCACGCGAGTGGCGGGCGGCGGGTGGATTGAACGCGCCCTATGAGAGTCGCGTTTAAGAATTTCGGATGTCGCGCCAATAACTTTGAAACCGACACGCTTTATCTGGAGGCGATTCGTCGTGGAATGCAGGTAGTGTCCGATGCTGACGTTGCCGACGCGTACGTGATTAACTCGTGCACGGTGACCGCGAGCGCAGATCGTGACGCCCGCAATCAGGTTTACCGGTGCAAACGGCTCAATCCGGAGTCCCGGGTTGCTGTGATCGGTTGTTACGCTCAAGTTTCAAAAGAGGAGCTGCTCGATCTCCCGGGCGTCGACTACGTTTTAGGAACAGCTGACAAGTTTAACGTACTGGATCTGATCCAGGCCCCCGATTCGACTGCGAATACACTCGTTTCAGATGCCACCGGCAGTTTGAGCGGATCGCGCAGTTTGAGACGAGACTACGTGATGCCAGCGACCGGTTTTCTCCCCGAGACATTTCTGGGCTCTCGCAATGCCAGGGCGAACATCAAGATTCAGGACGGGTGCAATTATCGTTGCGCGTTCTGCACGATTCCGAAGGCGCGCGGGAGAAGCAGGAGCCTTGCGCCTAAGGTCGTTGAGAATCAGATAAGAGAGGCTGCGGCCCAGGGCTTTAGAGAGGTGGTGTTGACCGGAATTCACCTGGCTCACTACGGATGGGAGTTTAATTCGGATCTCAAGGGACTCGTCGAAACGCTCGTAGCGATGGATTCGGGCCCTCGCATTCGCTTGAGCACGCTGGACCCCTTTGAAATACCCGACGGATTACTCGAGCTCATGCGCGATAACCGGCGCCTGTGCCCATTTGTGCACATCGCGCTCCAAAGCGGTGATGACAAGATTTTGCAGCGGATGCGCCGACTGTATCTGGCCCGGGAATTTATCACTGTGACCGAGGATATTAACTCTCGAATTCCAGATGCATTTATTGGCGTCGATGTGATCGTTGGTTTTCCGGGCGAGACCGAGTCGTCGTTTGAGAATACGCTCCAGCTGCTCGAACAGACACCGTGGGCCAAGCTTCACGTATTCTCATACTCCGAGCGCGCGGGGACCGAGGCGGTTTCGTTGGACGGGAAAGTTGCGCCAGCAGAAATCGCCGACCGGTCAAGGATTCTACGAAAACTTTCCGATACTCGGTATAGGAAATTTCTGGATTCACAAATCGGAACGACTCGAAATCTTCTATTAGAACGGCGCTCAAAAACCAAACCGGATTTCTGGATGGGCCACACGGAAAATTACGTTCCCGTAGAGGCCGAAGTTCCGGATGGAATGACCAAAGAGATTCGGCCCGTTTGTCTGACGGGCGTTTCGCGCGCAACGGCCATTGGCCGGTGTCTTGCCTAGGGCGTCCCCTTAGGGCCCGCCCAAGAATAACTTTACATTTTGGACATCGCATCTTCGGCCCATCTTTGAACGCTGCTCGCTCACAAAACTTTCAACATATCATCGAGATATGCCTCAAGTTTTGTGAGCTCGGATCGTTCAAATCTGGGCCAAATCTGCGCGCCAAAATGTAAAGTTATTCTTGGGCGGGCCCTTAGGACTTCTTGTCTATTTTCAACGGCTTTTGAAGCAGTTCAATCTCGATCGACACGTCCACCTCTTCGCCGACTGCCAGACCGCCCGTTTCAAGCGCCTTGTTATAGGTAATGCCGAAATCCTTTCGGGTTACCTTGCCGGTAAACGCCAGCCCCCTGTGCAAATTACCAGAACCATCCTTTGCCGTATCGGTGGGCTTGAGAGCGTCCAGGGTGACCTCTTTGGTAATGCCATGCAATGTGAAATCTCCGGTGACTTTAAATCCACCGCTACTGGGAATTATTTTTTTGGACACGAATTTCATGACTGAAAATTTGGGGGCATTCAAAAAATCGGGGCTGCGCAGGTGATCGTCGCGCTTGGAGTTGTTCGTATTGATGGACTTCACGTCCAGTGTCGCTTCCAACGTGGACTTGGTGAAGTCAGCATCGTCTAGGTCGAACTTACCATCGCTGAATAGAAAAGCTCCCGTCGTGTTTGTTACAACCATGTGCCGAATCTTGAAATTCGCGATGGAATGATCCTTGTCGAGCGCCCAAGGGGTCGAAAAACCGTAACTGGCCGTGAAAGCAACGGCTAATAAGGCGTTTTGCAAAACCATCATAAAAACCTCCATTAGATTAGTTCAGGGCAATTATCTTACCTCACCTGTACTCGTAAACAAGTTTACGGAAAAAGATGGGTGCACGTCAGAATTGCTGGGAAAGCCATGGTTCGGAAGCTTTCGAAGACTTATCCGGGATTTATCAGAGCCTTAGCGGATATTAAGCGCTTACAATATTAAGCGCTTAATATCCGCTACTGGACGTCGTTTTTCACCGGTGCCTCCTACTTTCGTTACGGCCGACTGCGCTTCAAGGACTCTCTCACTTGGCCCAATTCCATGGGTCCGGACCAGCGGAAGGTTTCGCTGGCGCGCAGTCGATTGTGGGCTGCGCAAAGCAGGCGAACATTCGCCGGCGAATGTGAACTCCCGCCTAGTGCCCAGGGCATCACGTGGTCAAAATGCAGAAACCGAGTGGCCTCGCAG
>CAZRVZ010000013.1:0-13282 GCA_964603655.1 uncultured Pseudobdellovibrionaceae bacterium
TGGAAATTTCTTGGTTGAGTTTCCAGAGCTTCCGGGGTGTCTCACTGAAGGAAAGTCTCTCGAACGAGCTAAATTGAATGCATTTGAAGCGCTCAATGGATGGCTTGCTGCAAATTGCGATCGGGATCTAAATATCCCTTGCGCCAAGAAAAGAAAGGGTAAGAATTACTTTTCTATTGAGGTAGATGTGTCGGTTGAATTTGTAATTCATCTTCGTACGCTCCGGAAAAATAGGGGAATGTCTCAGGCCGATGTGGCTAAGAAACTCGGTATCAGTCAGCAGGCATATGCCAAGCTGGAAATTCCGGAAAAGTCGAATCCTTCACTGAGTACTGTCAAAAAGCTTTCTGATGCGCTCGATGCAGAAATCGACATTCGGTTGGTCGCTTGAGTCGCTGAGGTAGTCTTTTGTGGAAAGAACATGGGATTTTCCTTCAACGTCTATTCTCTAGTGAAAATCCAACGCTTCATCACGTGGAGCCCCTAGGGCGCGTTACTTCGCATACGCTCCTAACTCCTGAAGATCGATAGAGCTCGCCCGGCGTCAAATAGGATCCCGAACCCCAGCGCGAGAAGTAAATGAGGGGCGACAAAGTCGCCCAGTATTAACTCCACTTAAACTAATTCAGCGCGTTAGCCGATAAGCGTCTGAATGGGTGCGCTGCGTAATTTTGGGGTTAAGGCCTGGATTCTGCTCCTATTACTGAGTCTTTCACTCACGGGCTGTCGGATCAGTGGACGCGCCGGCAAGTTGATCGAAAAAATTAACCCGCTAAAACCGAATGAATCTCCCAATGTAGCCGCGCCCGTGAGCTCGGTTGCAAGCAGCCCACCCGGTCCACCGGTTAAAATTACCACCAATACTCCGGCGGCAGCCGAGGCCGGGGATTGTTTTGGGCCCTTCGTGGCAACGACAATCGACAAAGATGGAAACGTCGCCGAGGAATCAGGCGTAACCGAACTTTTTTTAATCGAGGGTGCACCGGCGGGTTCCGTTTTCACCGACTCGCATTGCACCCGGTTTGCTCCCGAAAACGGTGTTCTCACTGAATCCAAGGGCCAAAAGGCGACGTTTTATATGAAGATCGAGGTGGCTATCTCTCGAATACTCGAGGTAGAGGGGCGCACGGTACGTGGCAAATTCGCGGTTCAGGTAACAGGCGGGCAACCGGTCAGGGCAGACGTGTCGCTGAAATCGACTCTCAAGGCAGGCGTTTGCACTCCGGGCACCGCGATTATCGTCGACAAGAACGGCAATGCCACCCAAGTCGCGAGCCGAATCACGGCGGGCATTTCGGTGGAGGGGATCGATTCAAGCGGTACGTTCGCCGACGCCCAGTGCCGTCAACCCTTGACGTCGCTCGAGCTTTCAAGCGGTGAAACTACGCGCACGTTTTTTGTCCTGGCCCCCACGGCCGGATCCGGCACATTGTCACTAAGCCCTGCAGGATTAGAGGAGACTGTAACCCCGTTCACCGTTATTGCGGGAGAGGCGCCGAGTCTCTCCCTGGCGATGCCGCCAGGACAGGTACCGGCCGGGAGTTGCGCCAAAATCCGTATCGATCTTTTAGATCCGGAGGGTGAATTACTGGCCCCACGAACGGCGACTACTGTCACAATCGAGTCGAGAAGCGCCCAGGCCGGACTTTTTTCCGATCCCGCGTGCTCGGGTGTACTGGCAGACAAAAAAATCACTCTCGCGGCCGAGTCCAGTTCGGCCTCATTTTATGTTCGAAGCGAACTCGCTCATGTCGCTAGTATCCTGGTTAAAAGCCCCGCGTTCGTTTCCGACTCGAGGGATATGACGGTTTCACCTGCGGCACCATCAGCGTTAACTCTGGAATCCTTTCCGGCAGCGATGCGTGTCGGGGAATGCCTGACCCTTTTGACCAAAACCCGGGACCCATTCGGCAATGTCTCCCCGGTTGCCCGCTCGACCGATGTTGCGATCACGGCCGGCGGAACTGCGGCAACTGGCGTAAAAATTTTTCCCGGCGGGAGTTGCGATGGGTCTTCGAGCCCGATCTATCGGATTCCAATCAACTCAGCCATGGGCGCCTTCTCGATTAAGCCGGTGGAGGACGGGACGCTCAGTATCACCGCTACGCCCGACAGTCTCACCGCCGAGAGCTCCAGTGTGACGGTTAGCGGTTCGGGAACCAGCTCCGTTAGCACCCCACCTCCGGGTGGTATTAGACTGTCGCTCGAGGCCTCGGCTCCGGTGGCGACTGCCGGTCACTGTTTGAAATTCACCGTCAAAACTCTGAACTCTTCCGGAAATGAAACAAGGGTGAGTGAACCACTTCTTGTTTCACTGAAGAACGATCTGGGACTATCAGCATTTTTTCTAGACGGCGCGTGCTCCGCAAATATCTCCACGGTTCAAGTCGGATCGCAAACTGCACACATCGATTTTTATTTGCGGTTGACCCAATCGGGTGCCGTCGTCGTGACGGTGCAAGCCAGTGATCCGACCACTGGCTCGACCGGAACGGCGGCAAAAATCACGGCAACGAAAGGGGTTCTCATAAAGCCCGGGTTGGCATCAGTATTTGTCTTGGGGAACCTCGGCACAGAACCTGCCGCGAAGGTGTGTCTGGGGCCGGTATCGCTTAAACTTTTTGATGAGTTCGGCAATTCAAGCCCGGTGTCCGCTTCGACCCGTTTTGGAGTGGAGTCACTGGGCGAAGTGGAAATGCAATTCCATTCCAACGCATCATGCCAGGCGATAATTTCCGAGGTTACGGTGGGTGCCGGTCGAAACGAGGGGGTCTTCTTCGCCAGAGCAGCGGGCAGCGGAAACGCTGGTTATTCGGTTGTAGGGAGCGGTTTTGAGTCAGCATCCTTCACTCAGAGTATTGCCGGGGCCCCGGCCATTCATCTGGCGATGCTCGGACCCGATCTCATTAGGGCTGGCACCTGCCAGGAGTACCAGATCACGAGTCTGGACAGTCAAAACAACCGACGTATTCTCGAACCGAATCCGCTGACTTTGGGATCATCCGGCACCGCTTTGGCAACTCTGTTTTCCAATTCCAGTTGCACAACCGATTTGGGCGGAACTTTGACCCTGGACTCAGCCCACAACCCGGCGGTTTTCTTCTTGCGGCACACCATCGCCTCATTCATTACTGTCGCCGCATCCAGTGAAACTTCGAGGCAATCTATCGGCATCGGCGTCGAGATCGCTTCCGATTCTCCTGCGCAAATTGATCTTTCGCCTTCAGGTCAGGGAGAGTTCACCACTGGCCACTGTGCGGGGCCTTATCTCGCGGAACTCTCCGATAAGTTTGGGAATAGCTCGGTGGCCCGCTCGGCAATGGCCATCACCGCTACCATTACGGGTGTGTCCGGTTTGAAGCTTTTTTCTGACGGCAGGTGCGCATCCGAGGGATCCACCATTTCGGCTGGAAGGGCGTCTGGACAGTTTTACCTCAAGGCGCTCGCCTCAGGAGCGATTACGTTGCAAGTCTCCTCCGGCGGAATGAATTCTCGGAGCCGACCCTTTACCGTAATGAGTGATGGGACGGTTGTGATGACGCTGTTCGGTCAAAGCGCTGAAACTGGAGAAACAGGTCAAACGGGCGAAACCGACGAGCCCGTTCGGGCGGCCGACTTTGGTAAGGTTTCCCAAGGGCGATCGGGTCGTCTGCTGTTTTCCCTGAAAAATACTTCTTCGACGAGTATCGCCTCGGGAATTGGAATTACGGTCACCGGTGGGCTGTTTACTATCGACAGAGTTACGGAGAACGGCGGCTGCTCTGAGTTTAATGGACTGACGTTAAATCCGCAGACCGAATGTTCATTCCAGATCACGTTTGCTCCAACGAGTCCGGGGCCCAGTTCGGGATCTGTGACCTACACGTTCCAAATGGGGAGTGCCGAAACGCCAAACGATCCCACTCGGAACGGACAGGTCATTACACTTTCGGGTTCCGGCGACGTGCCCAAAGAGGCACATCTCGTGGCCGGTACTTTGCTAATCGACTTCGGTGAAGTCAACGTGGGTCAAAAACCGAAACTTACATTCACTTTGGAAAACAGAGGGACCAAGACCGCAAACAATGTCTCGGTACTCGGCGCAAGTGCTCCGTTTGCGGTTTCTAGTGTCGCCACACATTCGGGCGACACTAGTGGTGGTTGCTCATCAATAGCAGTAGGCGAGTCGTGCCGGGTTGCGGTCGAAGCGGCACCGACAGCATCCGGAAAAACGACCGGAGAATTGGAGTTTTCACACCAGGGAGAATCCGGTCGGGTGAACTCACCGTCCCGAGTCGACCTTCTGGTCATGGCCCGAACCCCGGCGAAATTGGAATTGAGTGTTTCGAGTCTCTCGTTTCCCAATACTCGCTTGGGCCAAACATCAAGTGGTCAGGCCGTGGAGATTCGAAATGCGGGCTCGTCCGGCGCATCCAATATCGCCATGTCGACGACTTCCGATAGCTTCAAGCTCGATCGGGCGAGCTGCGGCTCATCGATGGAACCGAACACGGCGTGCACGATAAACATCAGCTTTGCCCCAAAAACGAACAGCTCATACACCGGTGTTTTGACTCTGTCCTATGACACTTCAGCCGACTCGTCAGACTCACCCGCCTCACCTGTCTCATCCGCCTCACCTGTCTCATCCGATCGGTCGGCCACGATCGTGGCATCACTGGCGGGTGACGCCGCAAGGCCGGCGATGCTTTCTGCCGATCCCGGCACAGCCGATTTTGGGGCAACTGTAATCGGGCGGCAGGCCCGCGCTATTCCCATTCTCATTACCAACGAGGGTGGTGCGCCGGCCACTGGTCCCCAGTTTTCAGTGGTAAGCCCTTTTTCAACGACGTCATGTGCGACACTCGGCCCCGGCGAGTCCTGCCTGATCAAGGTCGGTTACAAGCCAACAGTCAGTGGGCCCTTCTCCGAGAGTCTGAGTATATCCTGTAACGATGCATCTGGAGATAAATTGGACTGTACTGGAACGGTCGTGGCACTTACCGGTACAACTGAGCCGGAGTCCCGGCTGAGCCTGAGCCCGTCGTCGCTCGACTTTGGAACTCTCCATGTTGGACAGAGTTCGTCAAAAATCGTGTCGGTTTCCAACGAGGGCGTGGGTCCGATCACACTCGAAATGCCACAGTTGCAAACGGCCGAAGGGCGGGGTGGAGACTTTTTATTTTCGAATGGCTGCCCCCAGGTCTTAAGCGGCGGATCGGGCTGCCAGTCCGTCGTCACTTTCAGTCCAACGAGTAGTGGTCAGTTTAATAATGTCGGGCAGGTTCGCTGGAACCCGGGATCGGGATTTCAAACCAACTTCATTACCATCACGGCAGCGGCCGATGCGCCGGCCAAGGTAACGATCGCCCCGGCCTTGGTTGGTTTTGGAAACGCGGTTATCGGATCCGAGTCCGGTGAGAGCTCGATTATCGTTACGAACTCCGGGGATGCCGATGCCACTCAGGTAACGATTCGGGGATTGGATGGCGACCTCTTCACCGAGCGAAACTCCACCTGCGGCGGCACACCGTTTTCATTGACCAAAGGCGCGACCTGTTCCATCGGAATTGTTTTTTCGCCGGCCGCCGTGGGGGCTGTTTCACGGACGGTGGCAGCTATCTATCATAACGGCGACGGGCATAACGGCGACGGGATGGTGAGCGCCGGAGCGGTAACGCTGGCTGGGGTGGGTATCGGAAAGGCAATTTTGCAACTTGCTCCGTCGGAGATTAACTTCGGTGTCACTCAGGTCGGCAATCGGTCACAGGCAAGTATCCGGGTCACTAATAGCGGTACGGGTCCGGCGACCCGAATCAGTTTCGTGAATCAGCCGGTGGCCCCCTTTTCATTAACATCGACACCCTGCCAGTCGATCGACCCGGACTCCGAGTGCACGTTGACGTTCGCGTTTGTTCCCTTGAATGTTGGGAGTCCAGACGGGCAAATTCAATTGAGGTATCATGACGGCGCAAGTTCCAAGCTTACGACGTCAGTGTCTTTAAAGGGCACCACCGGAGTTAACTATTCGATGACTCCCGGTAATCTCAATTTTGGAAACGTAAACCTCGGTGCTTCGAAAATACTCAACGTCACGATTACGAATTCCGGAGCTGTCGATCTTACGGTGACCGGTGCCACCGTTTTGAATGCGGCCGGCACATCCTTTTCGGTTTCGACATCCGGTTGCGCCACCCTGATAGTCGGTGCCGGGTGCCAGCTCGCCTACACCTTTGCCCCGACCGCTGGTGGTACCAATCACTCGAGCGCAATGGCGAGCGCACTGGCCGCCACATCTACCGTCACGTTTAGCGATGCGAATGGAATTTCCCTGCTTTCTCCGACCATTCGGCTTTCGGGATCGGCAACCGCGCTGGCAGTATTATCGGGCGGACCGCAGCTTCTCCCATTTGAAGACCGCGCCGTGGGAGCGGCAACCGGGAACCAACAGATAACCATTACTAACACCGGTGATGGGCCTGCGACACAAATCGAATGGGGTGGGCTTACTTCCAATTTTATTAAAGGGCAGGGGAACTGCGAACCGTCTGGAATTTCACTCGGCTTTACCCTCGCGGCCGGTGCCTCGTGCAGCGCGACTATTCAATTTAAGCCTTCCTCTGTCGGATCGTTTTCCGAACAGCTCAGTGTCAGCTACTTTAACGGTGAGGTTCGAAGATCGATACCTGTAACGACGGCATCCGGACGGGGTGTTGGTGCCGGCTCGATCGTGCTTAGTACACAGAAGGTCGATTTTGGTTCCTCCGCCGTTGGCGGTACGAACAGTACCTCAATCAAGCTGACCAACAGCGGCACTGGACCCGTTTCCAGTATCACCTTTCAAGATCCGATATCCGTGCCATTTGTTTCGGGAAATCTGTGTCCTTCGCTGGCGGCAGGAGAAAGCTGTACCCTAATCGTGCACTTCTCGCCCACCACGTCGGGTGTATTCCAGGATTCATCTCAATTCAGTTATTTTGGCGGGACTGCCACCCAGCTCACACCCCAAGTTGTATTTACCGGAGACACCGGCCCGAGTGTCACCGTTTTTCCGGGTGCCCTGAATTTCGGAAGCGTTATCGTCGGGCGCTCGTCGGCGGCCCAGACAGTCAGTTTTCAAAACAACGGCTCCACTCTACTGCGGTTTTCCAATCTGGTATTTAACGGCGGTGCTATCACTGTACCGCCGGATTTTTCGATCCCGAGGCAAACGTGCGCGCTTCTCAGTCCGGGAGCCAGCTGCTCGGCAGATTTCGTCTTTAATCCTAAGACCGGGAGTGCCACCACATCGTTTCAGGCCAAAATGTCTTTTAACAATGAAAGCGGGGTGGCGGCCACTCACGCCAATTTTTCGGGCTCCGGTGTAGGCCTAGTGAACGGTTCGCTCGTCGCCAGTCCCACGCCCCATGACTTCGGGACGGTCGCGGTAGACGGATCGTCCTTGACGACGTTTAGCTTTACCAATACCGGCGGGGCTGGTGTCGTTCTTTCCAGTACGTCGTCGGTCACCACGCCCTATTTGATCACTAGCAGCACGTGCGCCAACGGTCTTGCCATAGCACCGTTGGGTCGTTGTGAAATTCAAATTCGTTTTGCGCCGACCACCGTAACCGGAAGCCCGTTTCTCGGCTCGCTCAGCTTGAACTATCAGGATTCTCTTGGCGCCTCTGCAAACGCCGTCGCGAGCCTCCGGGGGTCCACGACTCAGCCGGCTGGAAGACTTCTCGTATCGCCGGCACCATCCTACAATTTTCCCGTACTAACTGTCCCCAATTCGGCGTCCGTTAATTTCAACGTCAGCAATACGGGCAGCGGACCGCTGAGTATTAATACCGTCTCTCTCGGTCAAAGTCCGAGTTCCGGATTTCTCTCCATGAACCAGAACTGCTGCACCCAGTTAAATGCCGCAAACGGTGTGTGCGGTACTGCGGGATCGCTCGCCGCGCAGGCGTCGTGCCAGGTTTCGCTCACATTTACGGCAAACTCAGTCTATTCAGGAAATTATTCGTTGGTAATCACATCAGCCACCGGTGGCGGCCAAAGCTCGACCACGCAAGGGTCGATGACTGCGAAACAGGGAACGCCGGTCTTAATGCCCGCGCCTCCCGCTCTTCATTTTGCAAGTACCCAGGTGGGAACGGTATCTCTGGCTCAGACGTTGACCCTCACCAACGCCGGAACGGGTCCGGCGACCGGAATCACCCTGTCTGGGTTTTCGATCGATTTTATTCTCAATTATCACACCTGTGGCGGTGCGAATTTTTCGCTCGCTGCCGGTGCCTCGTGTGCTGTTACTTTCGCTTTTAAGCCAACGGCTGCAATCTACTACAATCAAGGGTTTTCGGTTTCCGCAAACTCGACACCGATTCTCGCAATCGGTTTGTCCGGAACCGGGGTTTCGGGCGGTCGGTTGACCCTAAGTCCGCTCACACTTTCTCTGGGTACCGTTGCCATCGGTGGGCGCTCATCGGTGTCCTTTGTACTTTCCAATTCCAGCTCGGGTCCCATTTCGGGAATTACATTCACCGATGCCCTTTTGCCTCCGTTTTATCCCTCGCTTGGTTGTACGAGTCTGACACCGGGCCAGACGTGTAATGCAGCCATCCAGTTCGCCCCCACGACGACTGGTCCATTCCAGGACAACTACCGCTTCAGTTATTTTGACGGTGTGCAGACGGCGTATTCGGAGACCGGCGCGGTTACCGGAAACACCAGCGCATCGGCCACCGTCACTCCGCTTAGTCTCAACTTTGGTACCTTAAACGTCAGTACCAGTTCGTCGGCACAATGCACGACGATTCAAAATTCCGGGGGAGCGAACTTCCGTCTGGGTTCCATTCTTTATAATGGTACAACGAGTTCGCCTCAAGGCTTTGCGCTCTCCACCTCTACCTGCGGAAATACTATCGGACCCCAAGGGACCTGCTCACTCTGCTTCTTTTTTCGACCGGCTGCGGTGGGGAGTACGTCTGCAACCGTAACGATTGGCCTAGTCGATGCCACGACGGGTGCTGCGGTAACAGCACCCAACCTGTCACTTTCCGGTACCGGTAGAGCGGCGGTGACGCTCGCGGTGTCTCCCGCTACACTCAATCTGGGAAGCGTGACGGTCGGTCGTCAGTCGACCTCTGCGCTTGGCTTTACTTTTTCGGGTGTGGTCCTACCAAACAGTCGAGCAAACTTAAGCTCTCTGACGGCTCCGTTTTCACTGGGTTCTGAGAATTGTACGACCTCTGCAATGCAGCCAAACGTCCCGTGTTCCGTCAATGTCAATTTTACGCCGACAGCGGCTGGAAGCTTTACGAGTAGTCTGGTCCTTACCGCGTACGATTCTTCGGGCCAGACCGTGACCGCCACGGCTTATTTTACAGGTACAGGAACGGCCGGTACCGGAATCCTAAGCGTTGATCGCGCGCCCTCTTATAACTTTCCCACCACTAACTTGGGATCATCGACAACGATCAGATTTACGATCGCAAACACGGGTGGGTCCCCCCTAACGATCGGAAATATTCAGTTCGGAGAAAGCCCCTACCACTGGATGACGATGATCACAAATTGCTGCACTTCCTACAGCCCTACGACCGGTGCCTGCATACCCCGGGGCGCACTGCAATTAAGCGAGTCCTGCACCGCAAGCGTTGTTGCGGCTCCGACGACTCCGGGTTTGAGTAAATATGCCTTCGTCGTTACTACCACCGATGGCCAGAGTTCGATCACGCAAGGGACCGTAACCTGCCCTGCCGCGATTGCTGTTCCATTTTCGATGTCAGGCTTTTACCCGCCGAGCGCAATAGTGGGAACACTGGTCACGATTACGGGATCGGGACTCACCGGTGCCAGTGTTGATTTCAACAGCTCCGGCCCAACGATTAGGGCTCAGGTAAATTCGGGCTCCGCCACTTCCATTATCGCGAGGGTACCTTACGGCGCGACAACGGGGCTGATAACGGTGAGAAGTGCTGCGGGCGCCATCGTCCAAAGCAGGTCGCTTTTCCAAGTGATAGCGCCCTACGCCAGTCCCATCGCCTATCCCACTTCTTATATGCCCTACTAAGGGCGCCGTGAGAACATTCGCGCGGCGCGTGTAATAGCCCTCACTCCGTTTGCTTTGCACTTCCCAAAATCGATTCGACGCGATCTTCTAAAAGCGTTTTTCGGCGTTGCGAGCCGATTTTCCCGATCATCTTTCTCAGGTGCCCAACCTTGAAACCACTTGGCAATTCCAACTCCGGCAGGCTTCGAAACAGGCCCGATTTTGCAGTGCTAAGGTAAATTACATCGAGAAGAGCCTTTTCGGGAGATGCTAAATTTACGCCTGTTTTTTGGTCTTTCTCAAATCCGAAAAAAAATGCCGGCTGCACATGGTGAATTGAAACGACGCCGAGTGGTGTCGTGAAACGTTTCGTTCGAGCCAAGGAAACAGCATACGTAACGGATGGAATTTGCGAGATCATGCCGTGGTAGTAAAGGGCCGTTTGTAGTGAGATGTAGCTGGGAAAGGGAGCTGTTAAGTGTTCGGGAACAAACAGGACATCAACCCGCCCACGGAGCGACCATCGCCCTTGGCTCAGTCGAACTACATGCTTTGATTCTGCAAGCCGAGTCAGCACTTTGTTCGCATGTGGATTGCCAATTCTTAAGCACGCAGCAGCATCGGCAGTTCTAAAAACTGGTTGCCCAAGCTCGAGCAGACGCAAATGGGCGTCCACGAGTCTCATCGTTTGCTCGCCTTGAGTGCACTGACGACATCGAGCACCATTTCGTCCCACATTTTTCTCGAATCAAATTGGGACTGATATTCTGGTTCCAGGTAAGCAATTACTTGGCCCTTGAAATCTTCGAATGAAACCGAGTGGGCAGCGGCAATCGCCTCTTCAACTGTGGAGGCGATTTTGACTCGTAGTCCGCTCGCTTTAGCCCCGGACCGTAACAGCAAATCGAGATCAAATATGTCTCTGGCCTGCGTTTCGGTGCGCGCAATGAGCGCGGCGACTTTCTGGGAATATGCTGATTGGAGTTCATAGTGATTAATCAGGATTGGGTAAAGACCATAATGTGATGCTAGTGATGGATCGATCGATTCAAACTTTAACCCGTCATCGAAGCCGCGCCGCGAGAATTCAATTCTCGTTCGAGCGCCTAGACTGGCGCCTGGTCCTGTTACAGAAAGTTTCCACCTTTGGACGGTTTCAGTTTGCTTGGGTTTACTGATTTCAATTATTTCTAAGCCACGTGACTTAAGAACGCTGCTAAATGGCGCGGACTCTAGAATTCGATCCACTTTGTGAGTTAAGGTCTGCTTCGCAATTGTGTGAATGTCCAGGTCAATGTCTTCAGAATACCGGACACTCTTGAGGAAGAATCGAAGATTACCGCCGCCCTTAAGTGCATATAAATTCTTTTCCGTTTTTCGACCAAATTGATCGAGGAAAAGTAGGTGGAATAGCTCTACAGTTTCTCTTACAGTCGCCACGCTGTTGTCCCCTATCCAGATATATAATACCTAATATAGACACAGGTGTCGATATTAGGTATTATATATCTTTCAAAATATAGTTTATAACATACTGATTTAATTAACTAAATTCTGTAGCGCCATTAGATTCTCATGGCCAACAGAATTTAACTACCTTTAGGGAGCCAGACACCTTTTTGACACCCCTCTTTTAGATGGTAAAGAGTGCTCGGGGCTTTTTTTGAGGGGAAAGACTTATGGTTAAGAATTTTATCGATGGCGGCTGGGTGGAATCGACGGCGACGCAGTTTGTGGATGTCGTCAATCCGGCAACGGAAGTGGTCCTCGATCGAACTCCGCTGGGTACGTCCGTGGATGTCGACGCCGCCGTCAGCGCCGCAAAAGGCGCCTTTAATTCCTGGCGCCAGACGCCAGCTATCGATCGCGTTCAATACCTATTCCGGCTCAAGCAGTTGCTTGAACTCCATAGCGACGAATTGGTGGGTTTGAACACGCGGGAACATGGCAAGACTCTCATCGAGTCGCGCGGGGATGTTCGCCGAGCCATCCAGATGGTGGAGACCGCGTGCGGAATCCCCAACCTCATGATGGGCCAAAGTTTCGAGGATGTTGCTGCCGGAATCGATTGCCAGAGTCTGCGCCAGCCAATGGGGGTTTTTGCGGCTATCACTCCTTTTAATTTTCCGTCGATGGTCCCCTTCTGGTTCTGGCCATTTGCCGTCGCGACCGGAAACACGTTTGTGCTCAAACCCAGCGAGCGCGTTCCCCTGACCCAGGTAAAGATATTTGAGCTCATCGAAAAGACGGGGTTGCCCCAGGGCGTGCTCAACCTGGTTCACGGCGGGAAAGAGGTCGTGAACGCCCTTTGTACACACCCCGATGTTCGGGGCATTTCGTTCGTGGGCTCGACACCCATTGCCCGCCACGTCTATCAGACGGCTTGCGCATCGGGAAAACGCGTGCAGGCTCTCGGCGGCGCCAAGAACTTCATGGTGATTCTCCCCGATGCCGTGATGGACACTGCGATCGAAACTTGCCTGGAGTCCATCATCGGCTGCGCCGGTCAGCGTTGTCTCGCTGGCTCAGTGGTGATTGCCGTGGGTGACACCTATGACACCGTTTCTGACCGCATTGTCCGGCTCGCCAGCGACATTCGTGTTGGCGATGGCAGCGATCCCGAAACGCAGATGGGTCCTGTCATTTCACGCGCGTCGCTCGAGCGCATCCACGGTCTCATTGCGTCGGCCCAGGGCGAGGGGGCAGACGTTCTCTTGGACGGTAGAATTGCGCCGGGCCGGGGTTTTTTTATGAAACCGACCATCCTGGGCAACGTCACAGAATCGATGCGGGTTGCCCGCGAGGAGATCTTTGGACCGGTCGTCTGTTTGGCAAAGTCCAAATCGCTGGGTGACGCGATCGCCTGGATCAACCGCTCACCCTTTGCCAATACGGCGTCGCTTTTCACCGACTCGGGCGCGGCGGCGAGACAGTTCAGCTACCAGGCGGCACCGGCGATGCTCGGACTCAACATTGGTGTCCCGGCCCCGATGGCGTTTTTTTCATTTGGCGGCGCCAAGGACTCCTTTTTCGGGGACGTGAAGGCACACGGCACGCAAGGTGTTCTGTTCTTTACCGATCAAAAGGTAACCATTTCCCGCTGGAACAAACGGTCTAATATTTGGTAGTGGTGGTAAGCGTGGTACTAAGGGCCCGCCCAAGTATAACTTCACATTTTGGACATCGCATCTTGGGCCCAGCTTTGAACGCTGCTCGCGCACAAACCTTTCACCCTATCGTGGCGAGATGCCGAAAGTGTTGTGTGGT
>CAZRVZ010000014.1:0-23069 GCA_964603655.1 uncultured Pseudobdellovibrionaceae bacterium
TAAAGGGCGTTTCCTAACCCGTCGAGAATCGAGCGTTTAATCGATTGCGATAGGTCCTCCATGTTCGTTCGATTGAAGTGTGTCCCATCCACGCAGATATATCCTCCAATGGATGTCCCTTATCCAACATCAGGTCGGTGAATCCCTTTCTTCCACCATAGCAGTTGAGCGAATCGCCGAGATGGTTTCTAATCGTCTTTGGTAACGGCCGAACGAGAATATTCGTACGAATTAACTCAAGTGCCACTTCCTGTTCAGGGTAAAGAAGTGGAATGAGTTTCCACCGGCGGTCTCTTGGCATTGATTTCAGTTTTGACTGGTAAATCCACAGAATCTGCTTTCCGCGTTCGGTTTTAATTTTCCAGGTTTCGGTGTCTTTGAGACTATCTATTTCGTTGGGTCGTAATCCAAACCATACCGACACGTAGAGCCAGGAATAGTGCTCCTCCGACATTGTTTGTTTTGCCTTATTTAAGAGTGAGAGAGTCAGTGGTTCTGACGCTTTGGATTCACCCTTGTCAAAATAGGCATCGGCAATCCTCTCCCGAAAATATCCCGTGGGCATTTTTACGGGATCAAACGGCTTCTGGGACTTACGACACACGAAGGAACCCCAAAGGTTCATAATCCGCAATATCTTTTGAACGTATGACAGCGAGCATTTTTTCTTGGCAAAGTAGTTATAAAAAAAATCTGTTTCCTCGTGCCAGTCCGATGGGTCGACCTTTACAGTTCGTATCACCCGCTTTGCGGATCGCCAGTGAGACTGAAGGGTTTTGAGCTCCGGATTCTCTCCGTCCCGTCCGAGTCTGCGATAAAGAATGTCATTTTCAAATTGTTTAGCGTAACCAACGGGAAGATAAGCTTGGTTGAGTTTGTCCTCCTCCTTGAGGCGTGTTTGAATTGCGTTCCTCTGACTCTCTCGCCGCTTTACCCAATTCTGTGCATTGAGTTGTTTAACTTTCTCCCGAGCCTCATCAATCGTCAGCAGCGGAGACATCCCAAGCTGCGAAAGCTCGTTCTTGGGCACATAGCGAACCTTCCGTTTTTTCGCGGTGTAGTCTTCCCAAACCAGCCGCCACGCGGCTGACCCGTCTTTTTTGATGTAGTGTTTGTTAATGGAGTATGCCATGGCTATCCCTTCCTTATCGGTTAGGACGATGGTCTTCTTACCTGCCCCATCCACCCCATCCGGATTTGGATGGGATTAGCCACGTAAGTAATTGATATTACTCAACTATATGTGGAGGTGGGGGGAATCGAACCCCCGTCCGCAAGCGATCAGCCAAAGCCTCTACATGCTTGTCTCGCTCATTAAGTTTCGCCGAATAGGCGTCCCTGCGAGCCGGGCTACCCAACGACTAACACTAGAATTTTTTAGGGTTTGAGCGCTAGCGTATCACTCACACCCGATCCCACGAAATGACGCTCCTCACAGGCAGTGGGAGAGCCCATGATTCGCGCACCACCTTTATTTAGGCAGCGAGTGCGTAATTGTTGTCAATTACAGTTTTGCCACCGGTTTTACGAGGAAGCAGCAACCTCGGCATGCGACTTCAAGCTTCAACACCCACGTCGAAGCCAGGTCACCCCCATTTTTCAAAGAACCATTTAACGAACCAGTATCAGACTTTAATGAGAATTATTGAAGATTGCAAAAGGTCTGAAGGACTGAGTGACCGAAGGCATTCACGAGCGGTGACAGTCTAAGCGCATCTGTTATCTCACACCGTCAATCGTATTGATCAGTGCCCGATTCTCATTCAGTGTCCAGACATCGAGATCAGCCTTTTGCCCCACATTGGCCGAGGGTGAAATCGCACCGTTGGCAGTCGCCTTGAATGTGCGGCCGTCGGCTGAAATATCGCCTGCCTCACAGGCCGTGGGTTTTCTGGCCCCAACTGCCTCGACAATGGACGAGTGCGCCACGGTCGCCACGCTAAAGTATCCCGTATATACCGAGTTGAGATAATCACCGGCACTCGTTCCAGTTGCCGGCGCAATGGTATTGGATTCGCAGGCGGTCGATGGAAAACCCAGCGTGTAGGTCTGAGTGTTGCCGTTAATTTCAAAGCCAACTTTATCGAGGCGATTGGCGAACGTGGAGTACTCCGCCTGAAATCCAATCTGAGCGGTAAAGAGCCCCGCCAATGCCGTTTTTGCCTCGGACTTTTTGCTTTTCTGAACCATTTTTTTAAAGGTTGGAATTCCAACGGTGGAAAGCACACCGATGATACCAACGACAATAAGTAGCTCTATGAGCGTAAATCCCAACTGATTACGTTTAACGTTGCATTCACAGTTTGTAGTGCGGGTTTTCATAAAGAATTGTTAACCTCACACACCCTGAGCTGCACGACCCATACCGAAACGCACACCCAGCACTCTCGCTTCACGGTTAGCCTAGGATTTCATGGGTATTTTTTTAGTTATTAGCACAATTGGGCGATCCGCCCTTGAAGGGTTCGCCTGTACAAACAATTGGCACACTCGCCAGCCGGTGTTAGAGTCGTGTGTATTTTCAAGATGTTACCCCGCCTGCACCGTCAACAGACTAGGCAGCCAAGGGAAACCGACTGGGAATTATGTAATGGATTCATACCGTTTTGCACTAGTGACCCCTTCCACCTGGACAATAGTTTGCTATGCCTCTGTCTTCACACGTTGAATCGCATTTCCAGGCGCCTGGCGTCGTCCGGGACATTGTGCTCGGCATGGCCGATGGGCTCACCGTGCCGTTCGCACTGGCCGCGGGACTGAGCGGTGTCGTGAATTCGAATGCCATCATTCTAACAGCGGGAATCGCGGAGATCGCCGCGGGCAGTATTGCCATGGGGCTCGGAGGTTATCTGGCTGCGAGCACAGACCGCGAGCACTTTCGCGCGGAGCGCGCACGCGAGGAGCGTGAAACGCGAGAGATTCCTGAGGTCGAGGCGGAAGAGGTTGCCCAAATTTTTCGCGAATTCGGTTTGGAAGAAAAACAGACTCAGTTGGTCGTTCAAACTTTACAGAAAGACCCCGCGAAATTCGTGGATTTCATGATGAAGTTTGAACTAGGCATCGAGTCCCCCGACCCAAACCGCGCCCGCAACAGCGCCTTGACGATTGCGATGGCTTACGTGGTGGGTGGCATCGTTCCGCTATGGCCCTACATCTGGTGGAGTGCCTCGGAAGCACTTGGAATATCGATTGTAGGCACATCGATCGCCCTTTTGGTTTTCGGATATATTAAAGGGCGCTTCACGGTCGCCCGCCCTTGGCGGAGCGCTCTCTCCACCTTCTCAGTGGGCGCGCTGGCCGCCGCCGCAGCGTATTCCATCGCCCGAGCGTTGACCTAACCCATTAGAAAATCCAGGTTAGCTTCTTGACCTAATCGGCATCAGACAAAAACAGCCCAATAGGGTATCATCAGCTCTTTTGTTCAACGATGTCGCCGCGCATGCCGCCGAGAACCTTCAATAGTTCGGCCTGCTCCGTGGCTCCCACCTTATTTTGATTGAGAGCCGCAGTGAGATCCTCGACGACGGCGTCGAAGTGCTCGTTTTTGACACCCATACCGAAATGCGCCGACTTCATATCCTTACCCGTGTACTTACAGGGGCCACCGGCCGCTTGGCAGATCTGATCCACTAGGTGCTTTTTGAATTTTGTCATCCGTGAGGCATCCGCCGCGGTCCCGCTAAAAAACGACGCTACCCGAGCGTCTCCAGCACAGTTGGCGACGAATTGATCGACGACTGCAGTGATCGCCGCGTTTCCGCCGAGACGGTTAAACAGAGTGGCCGCACCGTACGTGGCCGAAGTCTTTGTGGACTTGGAGGCTTTAGTGATCTTTGCTTTTTCGGTTTTATTTGTCGGCTGTCGCTTCGCCTGGGCGGGCAAAGCAAAAGTGAAAGTGAATATTACAAGAAACGCTAAAAATGTTTTCATCGTTGGCCTCCTGTTGTTTGGATACATCCCTCGGCTTCGCCCAAGGAAAAGACGCTGTCCCAATTTCAGGGCAGTAATTAATTATAGAGGAGTTACCCGCTCGGTTTCAAGCACGTGGATTAAGATTCAGCGATTCCGCAACGTCGATTCAACGGGATACTAAGGGAAATGTTGTGAAACGAGTCCGGATAACGGGTTTTGATATGCGTCGCATTGAAATATTTGCACAGAGCCCAGAACCCTCATGGGCGCGCTCGCGTACTTGACGAAATGCAGTAAACCACAGAACACTACGTGGAGGTTTGCTATCACCCGCCGAAATCCAAAGTGTCAGTTCAGGCCTCAAAGGCGATTTTTTCACTCTCAATCTTAAAAATTCATCGTGGCTGGATGATTTGCGCCAAGAGGCTCTCTGCAATCGTTTACAATTTAATCCGGCGGCTCTAGTACGACACCGGGTGTTATCGACAATTCGGGATGATCTGACACTTTGGCTGGACTTCCGATCACCCGCCCAGTCCCAATTTAAATCCACGCTGAATCATCTGATGCAAACGCTTAATCGCGAACTTTTTTTGGGTTTAGTTGAGTTTGAGGCGCATTTTTCACTCTACCCCGTCGGAGCTCACTACTCTCGCCACATAGATAGAGCACGCCACAACGATACGCGAGTATTGTCAGCGGTATTTTATCTCAACCTCGATTGGGCTGGCTCCGATGGTGGAGCGTTGTGCCTGGGGACTCCTGAAACGAGCATCCTTCCTCGAATGGGGACCGTTGCGTTCTGGCTTTCAACCTGAATTTTGCATTTGAAAGTGAAAGCGCTGGGCAGACCTATCCAGCCTGACTCTTCGTCCGATCGTTTTCGGAAGACCAATGCCAGCAAGGATCACAGCCTATTGTGCTTTTCGGTTACACGGCGGGTCCAAATGCAACGCATTTAGGGAAAAGCGTATCAAGTTGGTTGATAATCCATAGGATTTTACTTCGAACTTTTTGCGTCCGTATTCCCAGTCTCAGGATAGTGTCTTTCCCATCCCGGCCAAGGACTGCTGGAATAAGTAGATATTTCATTCGTAGCGTGGATAGGGTTTGGCGTTTCTCCTCGTCGCCAAGACACTTCGAGCGGAAGAGATTGATGATGTTGTAAAATAGGATTCGAAAAAGCATGGCCGCTTCCACGGCAAAGAATGTGTCGAGTGAAAACCCGTCGAGCGCGAAATCCTCTTTGTTCTCTTTGATGATTCCCTCATCGCCCGCACGTAAGCGATAAATGCGCCACACTTGTTCCGAGGATTCCGTATGAGAAGTGAGATAGCAACCGTAGCGATAACAACCCAAGTTTTCATCCTCTTTGAAGAACGATAGTTGTCGCCCAGGGGGCTTCGGCTTTTCGGCCGTGATCTGTTGCCGTACTACAATGTAGCGCCGTGGTTTCTTCCATTTCTTGTCTTTGTGCTCGAAGTTGAATTCTGCTACTGAAATTCCATGATCCACTTTCTTCCAGTCCGTAATTTTCGCAATTTCACTCTGTAACGGACGAGACAGCCTGGCCGCGATAACATAGGGAACTTGCTTTTCCTCGACGAATTCGATGAGATCTACGTTATAAAAGGCCGAGTCGGCCAGCACTCCCAAGATCTTCAGCCGTGAACCCAATCGCTCCCAGGTTTGTTTGGCAAACTCCAGGCAGCCATTTGCGCTTGCGGTATTACCGGACCGGTTCCACAGATTTACAACGTATTTTGTGCGATTCAAGAAACCGATGAGCGGGTGATGGCTTGGTCGCCCCTTCTTTTTAGGATTGTACCCAAGGGCGGTTCCCTCTTGTTCCCCATAACGAGTGATGACGCTGGAATCAAAACTCAGATAGTCGCTCTTAATCTCATCAAACGGAATAATTCTAGAAAAGGTGTACTCCCAGAGCTTTTCCGATAACCGCTCCGCCATCTTAAAACTCTTGATTCGCCCAAAGAACCTTGTCACTGCGGTAATGGATTTTGGAATACGCTTCACCGAAAATTCCGCCTCATAGATTTCAAGTGAATCGCCCAAAAACATTGTATGGGAAAAACGTCGCCCACCCGCAATCACCGTAAGCCCAAACCGTAGCACCTTTGCGAATGGACCAGTGCCATTGGGAGAAACCTCCTGAAATGGGATCATCTGCTCGACGGCAGCTTGCAAATCGAGTTTCTCGAACAGTTTCGCTAGCAAAGCGAAGCCCCCGTAGGCTGTAATCGCCTTATTCGTAAAACTCAGCTTGACGCGGCTCGTTTCTAGAAATTGAATAGGTTTGAAAGGCATATTTTTGTTCCTCCGTTTATAGTCTTGCTAGGACCGGTAAACGGCCGACATTAATATGCTTTTTCTATTTCTGCAGGATTTCCTCAGACCTCAAATGCAAAATTCAGGTTCAAACACCGTTTGGCACGAGGTAAAGACGTGCCACCGGGAACGACTCAGTATCGCTGTTTGGTTTTTACGGCGGGCCTTGAGCTAGGAATTTTTCGGTACGATCTTACTGGTGTTTCTGGTGCCTTCGGGTGTTTCTGAAGTCTCCGTTATTTCCAGCGCCTCCCGCAGTTCCGGGCAGACCAACCAAAGAATCTGCAAAGCCCGAAAGTGCAAGGCAGACTGATAATCCCGCTGCCACGCAATGGGTTTGAGAGTCCGCTCTAAGGTACCGTGGGTGATGTCTAGCATCCTGGAATGCAGCCCCCAGCTCTGGGAGAAGTAGTGTTTCAGCGGCGCCTGTGTCAAAAGCGGTGTGGCTCCACCCCAGATCGATTCCAGTAAAGAAAGTTTGTAATGGCGGCAAAATTCACGCTCCAGGCGCTCCCACCGTTGTATCACGCCCGATTGGACCAACTCGTCACTACTTTGAAGAATGACGCCTTGATTTTCGATGACGATAGCCGTAGCCGTGCAGTCCTTGACGAGACGACTAGCCAGGTCGCTACCGTGGGGGGTTCCCGGAATAAATGCCACGCCGTCCCCCCAGCGACTATCCACCCACCGCTTTGTTCTGGGCGGATCCAGATTCTTAAAATGAGCCATGACTATGGCCACGAGCGAGTGAATAAGAACTGAATACTTTCGAATCGGGACGGCGTGCATGCCGTGCATGCCGAATAGAAATGACGGTGCTTGTGTGTGCGGCAGAACGGACTCTGACAATGCCGCTTGATATGCAGCCCGCCTGCCGTGCCTTTTGGAAAGAGCCGGAATGAGTCTTCCCAATCTTGACAGGCTGAGCCCAACCGTTGCGGGAGGGTGTGAAAAACCGGACACGACCCACAGGGTGTCATCGTCCTTGAGACCCATCGAGGGCGCAAGTCCCGGGACCCAAAGCCCCGAACGTCGACGCACAAAATCAAATAAGGGCCAGAGGACTTCTGCGGTTTGGAGAATTGGTTTTGTAAATACCGCTCTTCTCATAATTTATCCGTGACCGAAGACCCTTTTTGCTGTTACTAAACTTCTTTAGGAGTAAATGCCATGAGCGATGAAAATATTGAACACGAACTCGCCAGACTGCGCGCCGAGAATGCCGCCTTAAAGGGCGGCGCAACCCGCGGCCTCTCGCTACGCGTGAGTGCCAAGGGCGCGGTCTCCGTCTACGGACTTGGGCGCTTTCCGGTCACTCTTTATAAAGAACAATGGGAGAAACTTCTCGCCATTACCGAAGACATCAAGAGTTTCATCAAAGCAAACGAATCCGCTCTCAAAACCAAGGGTTAATTTTTTTTGAAGGCGCCTCATTACGCGGCGATCTGACCACGCGCCCCGAAGGATTTTACGGCACCGATTACCTCAGATTGTTCGGTGTCCGTCATCGCATTATAAAACGGCAGTCTCACCAGGCAATCAGCCACCCGTTCACTCACAGGGCAATCCCCGTCTTTCCCGCCAAATTTGCGACCCATTTCCGACAGGTGCAGAGGCGAGTAATGAAATACCGCTTGAATTCCCTGTTCCTTGAGCCAGGCAATCAGTTTTGTGCGCGCAGCGAGCGACGGCATCAAGCAATAAAACATGTGGTAGCTCGACTCACAGTGTTCGGGGATCTTGGGCAGGGTCACCCCTTGGTCACCAGCCCACTCGCCTAACTCTTTTTGGTAACGATTCCACAATGTCTTTCGAACTGCCTGAATGCGCTCCAAAGACTGGAGCTGCGCCAATAGAAAAGCAGCCAGAATGTCTGACGGCAGAAAACTCGATCCGATATCGACCCAACTATACTTATCGACCTGACCCCGGAAGAATCGCTTTCGATTCGTGCCTTTCTCGCGAATTATTTCCGCACGATCGATGAATGCGGGATCATTAATGAGAAGCGCGCCGCCCTCACCGCAGATCACATTTTTCGTTTCATGAAAACTCTGCGTGGCCAATGATCCGAAAGTCCCCAGATAACGCCCGCGATACTTCGCGCATAATCCATGAGCGTTGTCCTCAATCACCGTCACACCCGAGCGGTTTGCGAGATTCATGATGGGTTCCATCTCGCAAGCAGTACCGGCGTAGTGAACGGGAACTATCGCTCGCGTTTTCGGTCCCATGCGGCCCTTGAGCTGCGTTTCGTCAAGATTGAATGTATCCGGCCGAATATCAACGAATACCGGACGCGCCCCGCGAAGCACAAATGCATTTATGGTAGAAACAAACGTAAATGCTGGAGTAATTACCTCGTCACCGGGTTGAATATCGAGCAAAATCGCGCTCATTTCGAGAGCGTGAGTACACGATGTCGTCAGCAGTGCTTTGGAGACACCGAGTTTTTTTTCAAACCATTGATGGCACTGCTCCGTAAAGGTGCCGTCGCCTGCCGAGTGACCCAGCTCGAAGGCACGTCGAATGTTTTCAAGCTCTCCACCGACAAGAAAGGGACGGTTAAAATTGATTCGATATTTCATGTCTGAAATGTCCTGGCCTTTTGTAAAAACACAAAACCTTCACCTAGCTTCGTCCGCCTCAGTAATTTCACTGGGCCGTTCGTTCCTATTTTTTGAAGGGTGTTTATTGATAGTGGAGCTGAACTAACATTCATTATAACAGTTTTTTTTGGTATCATGAGAACACCCTTTCATGATCACATCCGTTTCAATCATTGTTCCGGTCTATAATTCCGCACCGTCCCTCGATGAACTGACGCAAAGAGTTAAGGCCGTGTTTTCACAAGTGTCGGCAAAATTCGAGATTATTTTTGTGAACGACGCAAGCAGCGATTCAAGCTGGCCTGTCATCGAACGCCTAAGTCGTGAATTTCCGTTTGTGCGCGGCATCGCAATGCTGCGTAATTTCGGTCAGCATAATGCCCTGCTCGCCGGAATTCG
This sequence comes from uncultured Pseudobdellovibrionaceae bacterium, assembly GCA_964603655.1. Taxonomy (GTDB): domain Bacteria; phylum Bdellovibrionota; class FAC87; order UBA2466; family UBA2466; genus JACPWY01. The sequence goes on from CAZRVZ010000014.1 coordinate 9,270, forward strand.
TGCGGCCCGTCACGATATTATCGTCACCATGGACGACGACCTGCAACACCCACCCGAGGTGATCCCCGAACTCATTTCCGCCCTCGGCAATTCGTTTGATGTCGTCTATGGATGTCCGAGCAGCGAGCGCCACGGTCTCTTAAGAACGCTTGCATCCAAGATTACAAAGCTGGCCTTAAAGGAGGCGCTCGGCGCATCGACCGCCCGCCAGGTGAGCGCATTTCGGGTGCTAAGAACCGTGCTGAGGGAATCCTTCGCGGGTTACCACTCTCCCAGTGTCTGCATCGACGTTCTTTTGACCTGGGGAACTGAACGATTTACCGCTATTTCCGTTCCTCACCATGCGCGCAAACACGGTGAATCAAATTACACGTTTCCAAAGCTCATCCGACACGCTTCGACGATGATGACGGGTTTTACCGTGCTACCGCTCCAAGTTGCGAGCTGGTTTGGATTTGTCTTCACTGCGTTTGGAATGATCCTTCTCGCCTATGTCATTGGGCGTTGGCTCACAGTGGGTTCGGTTGTGCCGGGCTTTGCATTTCTCGCCTGCGAGATAGCGATTTTTTCTGGAATTCAACTTTTCAGCCTCGGTATTTTCGGTGAGTACCTGGCACGCATGCACCAGCGATCGCTTGAAAAACCTCCGTACGTTATCGCACGGACCACTCCCGATAATATTCATGCGCACGCCGCTTAGCTGCTTGGCGCTAGGCGCAACCCTCGTTATTACCCTCATTCGCCTCCGCTTTGGGGTTGATTTTTCCGACGAGCCATTTTACCTAGCCCAGACCTATCGATTCATCCTGGGCGATCGCCCGTTTGTAGAAGACCACCTGCTCCTATCAACACTCTCTTTTGTTACCGAGCCGCTACTCAAATTATTCCTGGGCCTACGGCTCGGGTTGGATGGTGCGATTCTCTATTTTCGCCTGTGGCACTATCTGCTCTCACTGCTAACGGCGATAGTGATTTTTGACAGTCTTAAAACTTGGTTTCAAACACATTCCCGGATTTTGATTGCCTGCATTCCAATCGCCTACCTGCATCACCAGATGCCCACCCTTTCTTACAACACCATGGCGCTGCACTTCGCATCGATCGCCATTTTTAGCTCAGTGCCCGGCCTAGTTCTCGGGCAATTCTCCCCTGCTAGACTGGTTCTATCCAGCGTCAGTGCTACGGTCATGGCAATCGTCTATCCCCCACTTGCATTGCCCGCGCTTCTACTTTTTCTGGCAATCCTAAAGCAAGCGGCACCTCGAAACACTTTCCAGTGGGCTTCACTGATTCTGCCGCCCTGTCTTTTGGGTGTGGGGTTTTCCCTTTGGATTAACCACGAGTGGTCCCAGATAGTGACGGTGATCGCCGCGACCAAAAGTGCGGGTGGCGCCGGAGGCTTGCCTAAACTCTATGATTGCTTAACCGGACTCGTTTCCTACACGCCACACAAAACCGGCCTAATAGTTCTGGGGATTTTAACCTTTCATGCCGCTCGTCTACCCAAAAGTGTTCGACTTTTTTTGGCATTGTTTTTAGCGATAGTACCGATGGTGCTTTCTCGCCACACCAGTCTTACCGGGGGGGTCTCCCTCCACGGTTTGGGTTACGTTTATTATTGGGCGTGCCTTTCGTGGTGGTTCGTATTTCTAATTCGCCGAGAGATCGGCATGATTGCCAAGATTCTATTTCCCTGGGGTGCTCTGTGCGGTCTCACCACGGCATGGGCCTCTAGCTATGGCCTTTCCGTGATGGGGTTTGTCATCGGAATTTTTCCGCTCTCGGTTTTGGGAATTGCCGCGTACGGGAGGTGGTGCGAAATTACTTTGGGAACACGGACCCACTCCGCTGCCCTACTATTGGTGCTGGGCGCGCTTTTTTACTACCAGCTATTGCCGTTTAAGGACGATCCAATTTCCCAACTCAGGACGCAGATTACAGCAGGACCATTTCAGGGTCTCTTTACCTCAGCCGTTCGCGCGGCGGACGAAGCTCGCTTTCGATCGGACGTGGCGCGTTTCGCTCACCCCAACGGAAAACTCTTCGTCCTGGAATCCATGCCGGTGCTCTACCTATACTCGTCGATGCGCCCAGCGGCTCGAGTCCTTTACAAAACCTGCATGGAGGGCCGCATCCAGTGCCGCGATCACTATCAGAATCAGATTGCCGCCACCAATCTGGTAATTCACGTAAAGCCGGCCAAATATAATTTGGATGTACTCTCCTCAATCGAGAATTTTTTGTCACCCGACGACCCCGTGCTCGCGCTCATTCGCCAAACGCATCCGATCGTGCTCGAAAACACCTTTTATACTTTTTATAGTGGAACAAAGTAGATGGTGAAAAATATCCGGGCACCACTTTTGTGCATTTTAATTATGAGCGCGCTGGTGCACTTTTGGCGACTGGATGTTCCGCGCGAAGTCGTATTTGATGAGGTTCACTATGGAAAATTTCTCAATGCCTATCTACTAAGCGGTGAACGTTTTTTCGACGTTCACCCGCCGCTGCCAAAACTCATTATGGCGCTCGCAGCCAAAATTGCGGGCCTTAAGGAACCTTTTACTTTCGAGCGCATCGGCCTTCCCTATGGAGACCTCCCAGTTTTTTGGCTCCGATTCTTTCCAGCGCTCATAGGAACCCTACTTCCGGTGCTTTTTTTCTGGATTCTCATTGAAATGGCGGTCACACCTGCAACGGCTTTACTGGGCGGCCTCATAATGGTTTTCGAGAATGCGACCCTGGTTCAGACACGATTCATGCTACTCGATGGGTTTCTTGTATTTGGAATATTGGGAACAGTATTGGGATGCCTTAGGGCACGGTCCGGCTCATTTCGTTGGGCGGCATTGGCGGGGACCGCGTGCGCCATCGCAATTTCGACGAAGTTCACGGGACTAGTATGCCTCGCTGCACCGATGGTCTGGGTTTTTCGATGGAATCGAAAGCGCCTAGTTCAATTCGGGCTGTTTATCTTGGCCTGTCTCGCGTTTTATTTCCTAATCTGGAAAGTTCATTTTGTTCTACTCACCCTGCCAGGATTTGGGGATGCTTTCAGTCGGCCGAGTGGCCGGTTTTTTCCCGACCTGTGGGCGCTTCATCAAGAGATGCTTCGCGCTAATTCCAGAATCGCTCCTGGCCACCCCGATGCAAGCCCCTGGTGGACTTGGCCGTGGCTTCGAACGCCTCCTTTTTACTGGACTAAAGGATCCGCGTTCATTTACCTTTTTGGAAACCCGTTCATCTGGTGGGGAGGAGCCGCTGCGCTCGTGTCACTCGCAAGTCATGGTTTGTTACGGACTCGTCGCGCTGCACGGCTTAGCATTAATAATAATCTCCTTTGGTATCCCGCCCTGCTTTATCTCGGTTCATTCGTCCCGCTTGCATTCATCAAGCGCCCGCTTTTTCTTTATCATTACCTTCCATCCCTGTGGCTTTCATCGCTCATGGTTATGGCCTGGTTCGAACAGATTGGACTGCTACCCAAATGGCGAAAAGTTTTCCTGGCACTGGCGGTTCTGGGATTTTTAGCCGCGGCCCCCATCACCTACGGCCTCACCGTGCCGCCAGAGTATGTCCGGCTGCTCTACTGGCGCCCAGAATTCTTCTGGCGCTACTAATGAGGCCAATAGTAAAACTACCGGGGACAACGCGTTTAGAGACGACGCCTTAGCGATTACATCGGAGGCTCGGAATGCAGTCTTACTTATGAACTGGTTGGTAAAACGTAATCGTTCGTTTGGTCTTGAGCTGCCCCAAGGGATCTTTTCTGACCTCGGGCGTCTCATAGCTCACCTCGACCTCCCATCGGGCTTGGGTATCATCGATGTGGGCTTGGGTTTTATCGTTGAGTGCTTGAGCGGCGGCGCCGTTCTTAAACCACCGTACAGCCACGTGACCTACTGGCTTGGGTGACGACGCCTGCCCGGAGGCTCTTACGAATTGGCCAAGCGGCTGGGTCGTAACTTTTACGATGGCACCGCTCAGACCCCGACCGCTCAGACTGGCAGCCTGCACGTCGGGAGTTACTTGGATACCATCAATCATCTCAATCGAGCCAAAGAATTTGATCCAGTTATTCTCCTGGCAAACCGGGCAGAAGCTCTCCGATTTCATATTGCGCATGAGACACGTATCATGGGTCGGCCGAAATCCCTCCCGTCGAGTTCCGGCAAATAGGGGATAAGCGCCGATGTACCCGGGATCAAAATGGTAATCGGAGCGATATTCGTGAACGGTGATATTGGATACCCAGTTGTCGCCATCGCTCACCCCTTCCCAAAATTTCAGTTCGTGACTCCCGCTCGTAAAACCGTGATTCAACGTAAAGCTGTGAAAATCACGATCCCCGTGGCCCGGGCTGTGAAAAGGCAATGCCGTCCCATCCAAACTGATGGCGATATCGGCGTCGGTCTGCGCGCCGGAAACCGACAGTTGAATTCCAATGACGTTCCAAAGACCATTGCTCGAAAAGGTCGAACTAAAAGGTCCAGCAGAGAGATTCACCCACGGCCAGCTGATATCTCTGGCTTGGCTAGGCTCAGCTTTTGCCGTCCCTGTCAGCCAATGTTTCCACCCAAGCGTTCCAATTGAGCTGGCGTGGTTGGCGCCGAAATAACCGCCGCCGTCATATTCCTCTCCGATATCACCCACGGAATGGCCAAGCTCGTGTCTGAGAACCACCATTCCCGAGGTCGCGCTGCTCGTCGATACACTGAACTCTCCGCCCAGTCCCCCGTAGTAGGGGTCGTTGGCGATAAGAATCGGATAATCGCATCCCGGCGCCTTGCCGCAAGAATTATGGGCAGCCATAGGATTGCCGACGTAAATCGCACGCAGCGTATTCCCCAAACGGTAGAGCTTGTAGGCTGTGTCCTTGGGGGTATCGTTTTTGCCGATTCCCGAAACGTTACTCGCCCGAAACACGGCGTAAACATTGAAAATCGGAAGATACGAGGCAAAGGTCTTTCCCCCGAACAGTTCATGAGTTAGACGTTTCATGTCACTCAAGAATTTTTCCTTTTCCGTCTCCAGATAGCCGTCTCCCATGAAAACAAGATCGATGCGGTTTTTCGATGGGCCATTCTGGACGATGGTAAATACCTCGTCTCGCCCCTCGGCACTTGCTGCATCATCAGTGTTCGGATTGACTTCTCGAACCTGCCTAGCGCTCAGGGCATTTTCGACGGCGCTTCTCTCTGGAGCACAGAGCTCCGTAAGCCTTTCGTCTGATACCGGCTCACCCTCGACAAAAAACCGCGGCGAAACCCTTTCGCTGAGTCCGGCTGCCTTTTGAATTCGGTTCCGCCACCCTGTTTCGATAAGCAATCGAACATCTCCCGACTGCGAGTACTTGGCGCAATAAACGGAACCGAAAACCGACTGAGCAAACAGAAATCCAATGAACAGCTTCATGGCGACCCCCGATTCGAAAAGCTAACATTCGGCCCCAACACTCAAAAGTCGGATTGCGTTATAAGGTCTACACCCTGCCCCGATCCCGCGCCCTACTTCGACTGGCTCGCTCTCACCCTCACATCAGGGCAGTCCTTCACGATGCCACGGCCCATTCTTTCTTCTTGAGTCTCGTCAGTCCCCCGGCCGTCCAAATACCGAGCATGAATCGGTTCATGTCGAGATCCCCCTCTTTGGCACTGCGAGACCGCGCTCGAATTTTTTCTTCCACGAATGGCCGTCCGAAAAAGTCGTGGGCCATAAGTCTATTATGAGATCGACAAAGAATTCTGATGTTATCAGGATCGTCCCCTCTGCCACCTGTTGAAAATGGAATGACATGGTCCCACTCCAGAAAGTAGTTGGATTCGCAAGCCCGTCCACCGCTACTTACAAAACTGCACCGCCCCCTATCGCGTTCCCATACCACCTCTTTAATTTTGGCGGGTATGTAACGTGTTTGATTTTTCATTTTGGCACTCATTGCCGCCGTTTTCTCCACCACACTATCTGCCAGAATACGGGGCGCACCCTGCAGAACTTTGGGCCGGCCACTCAATAGAAGTTTCAGCCCCTCCCGAAAAATATCCACCAAGTTTCCATCAGGATACTTGTGGCTCAAGAAAGCCTTGCTGTCCTGCAAGAGCAGCTCAAACTCCTTGTCAGCGATAAAGCTCAGACTGATGCGCGTCTCATCCAGGGGCGTAATCACCTCTTTTGGATGCGTGGGAATGGCCTCTGGAAAACGAGCGGCAAGCATGCGCTCGACATCCCTGACCGATTTACCAGTGCTCTCATTCAGAAGTACGCGGTGGTTTGAGACCAAAAGATGCGGCGCTAACTTCTGCAGCACCGTCATTGAGACCTTACCCGTTTCCAACAGTGAATATACCACTGGAAAGCGCTCTGCCAAACGCGAGACCTGGATACGCTTCAAGCTAGTAGCCTCCGAAAAGCCCAATTCCTGGACCAGGTACTGAAACAACGACGGAAAACCTAAACGGGCATAGATAAGCCGTTGCTCGACCTCGGCAATATACGCCAGAGACAAGCATTGAAGCCCCCGTTCCTTGAGAGCGTTATTTTTAAGCGCGGTGACCAGATCGCCATCGCCCAACGCGCCCGCGACAAGTGAATAATTCACAAGACCTCCAAACCGGAGCAAAGAAAAACCACCCAATAAACCACCCGGGACAAATGCCAAAATCTCACCATTTGTCGTCGATACAGCAGTGTTGTTATCGGAGTATTATAATAGTCTGTCAACTATTTTATCGTCGATTTAGCAAAAATTTATAGACGATATTAAGAGAGTATTTTTTTTAACCGGCGCCTGGTGAGTTCAAACGGCTAGTAACTGGTCTCAATAGAAAATGCGACAACAATTAAGCGATGGCTCATCAGCCGCCCAGTATGAATCGATTCGTGTAGCACTGACTCTGCAGAACCAGGTGACACAACGCCCAGTATGAATCGATTCATGTGCTGCACCTCATGATTTCCTCTCGGATATTAGGAACCGATTTTTGCGCGGCAATGAGTTGTGCGATGAGTTATACTGTTTAGAGGCGCGTTCGCAATAATTTAACGCTCTGTATATTAATATTCACAAGGCTTTTGTACGCTCCGAACGATGGCCCCAAGATCGATCACCGTTTCCAGGATTTCGAAGGGAATGAGATGCTCTACTCCTGGGATTTACCGCTGAATTAGCCGGTTTATTTAGCTTGTTGAATTTGGCGCCTCACCGGGAATCGCTGAAGATTGCCACCTGAATTTGCCCAGTCGCCTCGGACCCACTAATATCCGCAGGGTGTCGGCTCAAATAGTTCTAGATAGTGTGGGGGTTAGGTTTCCCGCACGCGTGCTTTTTAGCCAGGTGAACTGGACGCTCTACGATGGGATGCGTGTGTCTCTCGCCGGGAGAAACGGTTGTGGCAAGTCTACGTTACTTCGGATCATGGCCGGAGAGCTCGAACCGTCCGAGGGGCAGAGGTCGGGCGTTGGCAAGGTGCGTATCGGATTTTTGGACCAGAGTCTGCTTGATAGAGCCATTATGGATCATAGCCAAAGCGCGCAGTCGGTCATTTATTTCCTCACGAACCGGATGCACAAAGAATTACCCGATTGCGATGAGGCCGAGTGTGAATGGGAATGCCGCCGAACGGCGGCCGGCCTGGGATTTACCCGCACTACGATGGACGCGCCCCTTTCCACGCTTTCGGGCGGCTGGCTTTTGCGGGTTTTTATCAGCGATGTGCTGCTAAAGCGGCCGCAGGTGCTCCTTCTCGATGAGCCGACCAACCACCTCGATATCTCATCGATCCAGTGGCTCGAGGAGTTTTTGCGCGAAGAGTACAAAGGTTCCCTGGTACTCGTAACCCACGACGTCGCACTCCAGAGCCGCACCACCGACGCGCTCGCCGTCGTGCACGGCGGCCGATTCTATTTTCGCACCCACCAACGTGATTATCTTGTATTTCGAGAGTCCCTAAAGGACGAGAAACGCATTCTCGAGCGTTCCATCGAGGGCGTACAAAAAAAGGTGGATGAAAACATCGCCTTTGCCGATAAGTTTCGCGCCAAGGCCCAGACCGCCGCACGGGCGCAGAGTAAGCTCAAGCTCGCTGATAAACTTACCGAGGAATTAAACGAACTGAAGGGGCGCCTGATTCAGGTCGAGGGGCAGACATACCAACTCAATTTTCGTTTCCGGCTGTCTTCGCAGGGTTCCAAATTTCCCCTGTCGGTTAAGGACTTGGCCTTCCAATATGCCCCGGACAAACCCTGGATCATCAAGAAAGTCAGTTGCGATGTGAAACGGGGGAGCCGCATCGGGATTCTGGGCGATAACGGCGCTGGGAAAACCACCCTGCTCAATTTACTGGCCCGAAGACTCACGCCAGCACAGGGCGCCATCAGTCTTGGCGCTAATACCGAGCTCGGCTACTTCGGTCAGCACCAGCTAGACGAGCTCTCGCTAGAGGATTCAGTTCTAGACAACCTGAGGAATTCGGCCATTGGCATGGGTCTGGAGCAGGTGCGCGGCCTTTTGGGCGGCTTTGGCTTTAGCGGAACTGCCGTCGACAAAAAGGCCCGGGTACTTTCCGGAGGGGAGCGCGCGCGGCTCGCCATGCTCAGGATTCTCGTCCGACCGCACAATGTGTGTCTCCTCGACGAACCCACCAACCACCTCGACATCGAAACCAAGGCGCTGCTCGCAGATGCCATTCTCAATTTCGAGGGCACCACCATCTTCGTGTCCCACGACAGGGAATTCGCCCAACACATTTGCGACCGCATTTTTTACCTAACCACCGATCACCAGCTGACCGACCACCTGGGTGACCTAAATAGTTTTTTCGCTAAGTACCCTCAGTTCGTTCGGCACCTTGAAGGACACCACCACCCCTCGATGCTGCACGCCCAGAAAGTGGTAAAACAGACCCTCACCCTGACCTATGAGGAACGCAAAAAGATAAAGAATCAAATCAAATCCCTCTCGAAAAAAATCGAAACACTCGAGGCTGAACTCGAGGTGCTCGGCCAAACGGACCCAGCAAACCAGACGGAAGATTCGGCCCAAAGTCTTCACTCCAAAATGGTGGAGTGGGAGCGCTTATCGTCGGAGTTAGAGGATTTGAGAAAAAAACATGAAGACTAGCGGGGCTACGGCGCTCATCCTCGGCGGCGACGGCTTCATCAGCCGTTTTACCGCCCTATCGCTGGTCGACGCGGGATTTGAGGTCAGCGTGTTATCGAATCGGACCCGCCCCGCGGTCGGAACCTGGATTGAGGGGGACAGATCGCAACTGGGCGGCATCCCGGCAATTTCGAAGCGCTGGGACTGCGTTATCGATAACAGCGCTTACTCGGCCGGTGACGTTTCCAGTGCGCTCCGGGCTATCACCCATTCGGGTATCTGGGTTTTAAACAGCACAGTGTCGGTTTACCGTTATGTAGAGCGGGCGTCCCCAACAAAAACTTCCGCGCGCCCGAGCGGACCCAGTGGCCCCTTCACCGAAGCGATGAACGTCCACGGACCCCGCCCCCACGATGAGGATCCGAGCGACGAACATTGGCGTTACGCGCGCGGAAAAATCGATGCTGAAGCGGTGCTCATGCAAAGCCACAGGCCCTATGCGATTTTGCGCCCCACAATGGTTTTCGGGCCTAACGATATTTCCGGCCGAACACAATGGTATGTGAGTCGTCTCCAAAAGGGAGAGCCGATAAACGTGAAGGACAGAGGTAATCGATTCCACCTGGTATCACCGCAAGATGTCGGACGAGCGTTTGCGCTCATCGCCGCGAAGAACCAAACGGGTATTTTTAACGTGGCCGGCCGGGAATCCCTTACGCTCAAAGAATTCGTAAAGAGTCTGGCTGCCGAATTGGACACCAAGCCCAATATCCTGACAACTGACCCCGACACCGCCCAAAACGCCGGTCCCTATTTTTTCGACCGAGACTGGTCGATATCTTCTGAGAAACTCATGAGTCTGGGCTTTAATCCCACTCCGTGGACCGAGCTTGCAGGCTCTCTTAAATAATTAGTTTAGTCGTGATACCGGGAGGGTCTTCGGGTCATTAGAATTTGCCCGTTTAGTCGTGAGCTGCCCACAGGCGGCAGCAATGTCACGCCCACGGCTTCGGCGATAGGTAGCCGTGAGGTGCGCATCTAGAAGTATCTTTTGAAAACTGAGAATGCGCTCTTCGGATGGCCGTTTGAAATTAATGTAAGGGTTTTCGTTGTAAGCCAGCAGATTGAGCTTGCAGGGAATGCCCCGAACCAGCTCCACCAGTCGTCTGGCATCCTCGTCGGAATCGTTGAGCCCCTCCAGTAATACGTATTCAAAGGTCAACCGCAGTCCGGATTTCATCCGCATCCGCCTGCAGGCTGCCATCAGATCGGTAAGCGGGAATTTCTTGTTAATGGGCATGATATTTCCACGTTGCTTGTCGGTTGTCCCGTGCAGTGAAATGGCTAATTTGCCTAAATCGGCCTTCAGAAATGGCTCAATTTTGTCGGTCAGGCCTACGGTCGAAACGGTGATATGCCTCTTGCCGATCTGTGGACCGAACGGGTGCGAAAAAATTTTGAGCGCCTTAATCACCTCTTCATAATTATCAAATGGCTCCCCCATGCCCATGAGCACAATGTTGGTCACGGGTAACGGAGTGGGAACCACAAAGAGCTGCTCCACGATTTCCCAGGCCATGAGATTACGGGTGAACTTTTGATAACCGGTCGCGCAGAAGGAGCAGGCCATTTTGCACCCCACCTGAGTGGAGATACAGAGGGTCTGCCTGCCCTCGACCGGAATATACACAGCCTCGACCTGCGTTTGGTCTGAAAGACCCACCAGGTATTTGAGTGTGCCATCGCCGGACTCGTGAGTTTCCGCCACCGTTAATCCCGGCAGCGAGAATCGCTCGGCACACTCCCCTCGAAAGGCCCTACTCAAATCGGACATTTCATTAAAATCATTCACCTTTTTTTGATTGATCCAGCGAAAAAGCTGCCGTCCACGGTAGGCAGAATGGCCCAAGCTGGTTAACCTAGTCTCGAGATCCGCAAACGGGACGCCTTTGATGATTTCCTGCACGGCCAAATTACTATTGAAACCTCAAGCGATAGTCCAGACATTTACTCGACAAGAAATAAGAGATCCGAAAACGCGCTTAGCATGACAGGAGCCACAACGCCGCCAAAACCGAAGCTAATCCCGAAAAACCGGACGCCCGCGCCCGTTGCAGCCTGGAGATCCACAGGGTCATCTCCGGCAAAATAGGCATCTTCCGGATTTATCCCCAATTTCTCCAACGGTTCGAGCAGGTGGAGTGGGCTTGGCTTTTTTTGAGTCACATTTTCAGGGGCTGCAATCACATCGAATGAAAAACCGGGTAGATAATACTCGAGCGTCACCTTTGCAGACCGTTCGGGCTTATTGGTGGCGATCCCAATTCCCAATCCCCGTTTTCTTAATTCTTGGAGCGTTTCAAGGACATCCGGATAAAGATGGCCTCCGTGGTGGGGCTCAAGATAATAGAGGTTTCGAAACTCCGAAATCAAGGACTCGACCGTATGGGCTTGGCCCAATCCCCCTCGTTGTGGTTCCAATGCTTCAGTCATGCACGCCTGCATGAGGTGTTCGGCACCGCGGCCGATGTGAATCGCGATTTGGGGAGTCGGCCTCTTGGGTAAACCGAACTGGGTTCGCAAGCGGTTCACGACACCAACAATATCGGGCAGCGTGTTGGCGAGAGTGCCGTCTAGGTCGAATAAAATTGCGCGCCTTTTCATGAGTCCTTTAATATACTTTCTTTTGTCACATTCCAATTTTCTGTTACGTCTACTGTTGTATGCAAAAAGACCGGACACACTATGAAGGGGCTTAAAAAATGGTTGAAGCGGTTAAAAAACGGTGATCAAAGCGCATTTTTGCCGTTTTACGAAACCACCGCGCCAGGGCTCATGCGCTTTCTTTTGTGGAAGACCAGGGGCGATCGAGCCACGTCCGAGGACATTCTCCAGGAGTCCTTTGTCCGCTTTCTCCTTCACCTCGATCACATCGAATCCCTCGACGACGCCAGTGTCCAATCCTACCTACTACGCACCGTGAGAAATTGCCTTATCGACAAGGTGGTTCGGGCGCCTCAGTCCCGCGCCGTCCCAGTCGAGGATTTGAGCCACATCGTCGATCCGCTCGCAAGCCAACGGGCGGAAAAAGCGGTAGAGGTTCGGGAGCTCAAAATCGCCATGCAATCACTCGGAGAAAGGGACTCCGAAATTATCTGGCTTAAAGACGCTCTCGGCTTCAGCCACCAGGAGGTGGCAGACAGCGTCGGTATCACCGCCCAGGCCTGCCGGCAGGCCTACGTCCGGGCAAAGCGAACACTTTTGGAAATTTGCGGAGAGGCTTATGGGCTGTCCTAAAACAGAAACCATTTTAGAATGGGTTTCGATCCCCAGTGAAATGTCACGTTTCCAAAGATTGCGGCTCCTGTGGCACACTGCCGTTTGCCGAACGTGCCGAGGACACCGCGATCAGATTCGATCGAGTTGGTACAGCACGCTCCTATCCGAGCCCGATGTCACCGATTCGATCATTCGGGTATACTCTCGCTTAAAGCACGACGAAACGCTGTGTCTGAAGGGCTGGAAGCTAGGGCAATCCCGAACGAACGCGCGCGTGTGGCTTTTCCCCGGCGCCGTTGCAACAGGGGTCCTAGCACTAACCCTCTGGGTTGCCATTCCGTCCACGCCATTGGTGCCCACGGGAAATAGCGCGCCGGCAACACTGTCAGGCCGGGACACGCCGCTTGCGCAGATTCGCTTCGAAGACAAAAATCGAATCCAGGTTCACTACGTTAGGCCAGAGCTTCTGCATAGTCTCGAGTTTGAAACGGCAAGTGGACAATGAAACTGTTTCTGATGTTTCTAATGTGCCTGGTGTTTCTGGTGTCTTCGAAGTCTTTACTCGCCGAAACGCCACCGGCAGAAATCACTGCCCCTTCTTTGGCACCGCGTGAGGAGTTTCTCACCACCCTTAATTTCAATATTCACGAAGAGAGCCCCGAGTTGCTGGATCGCGCCCGCAACCTCGTCATCGACCAATTCTCGACCTCCATGGGACTTCAAACCTTATTAATGAATCGGGGCTACCAGGTCGCCACCCGTGGCAACGAGATCGTATTATCTGTCGTCTCGCAGGATGACTTGCGAGACCCGATGCAGACGGCTGTATCGTCGATGATAGCCCAGCTCAACGGACGCATTCAAACCCGCGGGGGAGCCCGCTTTTACCGCACGGCCCTCTCACAGCCGACGAGCGGTGCGCTCGAGGTCGTGACCGACGACAGCCACTCCAAGATTGTCGAGATCACCGCCCAGAGCGTTCCCTTGAGAGATCTCCTCAAGGAGCTCAAAAATCAGGTAGGGGAGTTCAGTTACCTCATTCCCGGTGAATGCTCCGAGCGTTTCGTCGAGTGGAACTTCGGGAGCCCGCTGGCGGAACCCAAGTCGGTGGACATCGCCCTGGAAGAGTTGGCCACCCTTTTCGGCCTGCGCCTCGCCAAACAAAGTGGTACTTTTATTTTCACTGGTGTTTGCAGTGCCCCTTTATCTGCGCAACCGATTCGTACCGATTTCGTCAACCGGTTCACAGGAAACGGCTCGCGCAAGCACATCTATTTCCCGATGCCCTTGATCGATTAGAGTTTGCAACGCTACGGAATTCATCGATAGTTCCACCTGAGTGAGGTCACTTCCCCGTACAGTTTTGGTTCTGGGCGGCATCAGCTTTCTCACCGATGTCAGCTCGGAAATGATCTACCCGCTGC
>CAZRVZ010000015.1:0-47321 GCA_964603655.1 uncultured Pseudobdellovibrionaceae bacterium
CCCGGCTGCGCCGTGTTTGGCGGGGGCGGCCCCGAGGATAGAGTCGCGTCGCTGAAGCGCTCGAAATCCTATGAGGTCACGACACCCACAACCTGGAAATCCATCGACAAGGCCGACAGTGATGCCGCCTACAAGACCGCATCGGGCAGCATCGCGACGCTGACCAGTTCGTGCGATCGAGACGCGGCGCAACCGCTTGAATTATTGACCAAGCATCTTTTGATCGGGGCTCGAAAAGTTCAGACATTATCATCGGAACGCACAGCCGCCGGTGGGGACGTCGGATTGTACAGTTCCCTCAAGGCGCAACTGGAGAATCGCCCGTTCGAACTGCAACTCTTTGTCGTCACCCACGCCAACTGCATTTTCGATTTTTCACTCGTTAGCCCCAAAGCGATCACGGATCAGGACGGAGCCGATTTTCGCGCCTTTTTTCGGAGTTTGCGACATGCCGCTCAGTGATGCCAAGCGCTTTATCACCCTGACCCACTCGGCGGGGCTTCAAACAGTGATCGGAACCTTCGATTACATCGGCGGCATATTGCAACTCATGGCCACAACAATCCCGAAAATGTTTCGCCGTCCATTTTACCCGCAACTCATCGCCGAGCAGTGCTATTCGTTGGGAGTCAAGTCACTGTCGATTGCATTTATCACGGCGCTCTCAACGGGTGCCGTGATGTCTCTCCAATTCGGCTACGGCCTCGAACGGTTCGGTGGAAAACTGTATGTCCCTAAGGTGGTGGGCCTTTCGATTCTCCGAGAATTGGGCCCGGTCTTGACCTGCTTAATGCTCGCCGGTCGCGTGGGTTCAGGTATCGCCGCTGAAATCGGTTCGATGAAAGTTACTCAGCAGATTGACGCAATTCGCGCGCTGGGTACTGATCCGATCAAAAGGCTGGTAATTCCCCGTGTCGTCGCGATGTTCATCATGACCCCTCTCATCACGGGAATGGCCGATCTGGTCGGAATTCTCGGTGGCATGTGGATCTCGAGTGTCGAGCTCTACATACACCCCGATTTCTACCTTCACGAAGGATTGCTGGGGCTGCGGCTGAGCGATTTTACCGTTGGTATCGCTAAGACCGTATTTTTTTCATTAATCATCGGTTTTACCGGTTGTTATTTCGGATTAAAAACCGAAGGCGGTACCCAAGGCGTGGGGCAGGCCACCACGCGGGCGGTCGTCACAGCTTCCATCGGAATCACCATTTTCGATTTTGTGCTAACAAAATTCTTTTGGCTGATGGAAAAGGGCCTTGAATTATGAGCGAGCCGATTATTAAGGTTACCGACGTCCGCAAATCGTACGGTGATAAAGTAGTGCACCAGGGGATCGATCTCACGGTCTTTAAGGGTGAGGTACTGGGTTTGATGGGGGGCAGTGGATCCGGGAAAAGTGTCCTCTTACGAAGTCTCATCGGTCTGGATACACCCGATTCCGGTTCCATCCGGTTTCATGACGAGGATATCGCCCAGCTCGACGAGGAAAGCCTTATACCCATTCGCAAACGCATCGCCTACGTCTTTCAATACGGGGCGCTTTTCGATAGCTTTACCGTATTTGATAATCTTGCCTATCCCCTGCGCGAACACACACGAATGACGCCGCGGCAGATTGAAAAAAAGGTTTTGGACACTCTATCGAGAGTAGGTCTAGTGGGGAGTGAAAACCTTTTTCCGTCGGATCTCAGCGGCGGCATGCAACGCCGGGTCGGCGTCGCCCGAAGCATCGTGATGGACCCGGAGGTAATCCTGTACGACGAACCTACGACGGGGCTCGACCCATTTAATACTCGGCAGATTGTTTTGATCATTGAGGAACTCAAAAAACAGGGCGCAACTTCCGTTCTGGTCACTCACGACATGCCGACCATCTTTCGAGTCGCCGATCGGATCGCGTTTTTAAAGAGGGGCAAAATCGCGGCATTGGGAACCCGACAGGAGATTCAGGACAGTCGTGACCCCGATCTAGTCAGCTTCATCCAGGGAGAGGCGATGTAATGAACAAGAAGGTTTCCAATAACATCGTCCTCGGCGTGGTTGTCACGATTGCCTCGGTCGCCTTTGTCTACGTCATTTTTAATATCGGTGGAGGGCGCGGTTTTTTTCGTTCCGACATTCAACTTCTGGCCAAATTCACCCACGTGAAAGGCCTTCACGGTGGGTCCGAGGTTTCGCTCGCGGGACTCAGAATTGGGGTGATTAAAAAAATCACGGTCGCAACAGGTGAGACTCGTGAATTAACGGTAGAACTGTCGGTCATGAAAGCCTATCGGGATCGAGTTCGCAAAGACTCCGTAGCGACCATTCGCACACAGGGAGTATTGGGGGATAAATACATCGAGATCTCTATTGGCTCGCCGACATCTCCGCCACTGGGTGACGGCGACTGGATACAAACCAACGAACCGGCCGATATTTTCACGAAGGGCGGAAACCTAATGGAGGATATTGCCCGCCAATTCGACAAGGGTGGCGATGTCGACCAGCTTTTACGAAATCTCAATCGCCTAGTTACCACTCTCAATGGCATCGTTTCCGATATCGAGGCCAAAAGGGCCGGCGAAAAGCTAGGGGCCTCGCTGGGACACGTCGAGGGTATCTTAAAAAAAATAAAGGACGGGGACGGAACGCTGGGAGCACTGATCAACGACCCCAGCGTCTACGAAGATCTCAAGCAACTCCTCGGGGGTGCGAAACGCAGTACTGTTCTCAAATACTTCATGAGGCAGTTCATCGAGTCCGGCGTCGAAGAGAAAAAGAAGTAACGCTTTTGGACTTCGTGGATTTGGGGGGATTTGGTACCAGGTACCTGGTACCAAAGGTACCTGGTACCAAATCCAACCAAATCCATAACTTTACGAAATCGTGATTCCTTTGCGTTTTAGCTTTTCCACGAGTGTTGTCCGGTTTATCTGCAGTAGCGTGGCGGCCCGATTGCGGTTACCAGCGGTTCGCTGGAGAGCCTGAAGAATAAGTTCGTTTTCAAACTGACTGACCGCATCATCAAAACAGACACCCTCCTCGGGCAGCGCGACATTGGCCACGAACCGATCCAGCCGAACGTTTTTAAAGTAACCGACCGGAAAGTCTCTGAGCTCAATGGGACTGTTATTTCGTTTAAGAAGAGTGACGCGTTCCATGAGATTTTCCAGTTCGCGTATATTGCCCGGCCAATGGTAGTCAGCCAAGCAACGCATGGCCTCTTCGGAGATTCCCGCAATAGTTCTCCCATTAGTCGAATTGTTTCGCTGCAAAAAAGTATTCACCAGGAGCGGAATGTCCGATTTGCGCGCTCTCAAAGGAGGCATATGAATGGGAATCACATTCAATCGATAGAAAAGATCCTCTCGGAATCGGCGCTCGGCCACCGCCTTTTCCAGATCGGTATTTGTCGCCGCTATCACACGCGCGCCGAGTGTCAGGCTCTGCGCGCCGCCCACCGGCTCGAATTGCCTGCTTTGAAGCGCCCTTAAAAACTTCGCCTGGAGATCCAACGGGAGGTCTCCGATTTCATCCAAAAACAATGACCCCTGTCCCGCCATTTGGAAGCGGCCCACTCGACTGGTCACCGCTCCGGTGAAGGCCCCCTTGAGATGACCGAACAGTTCACTTTCCAATAGATTGATCGGGATGGCACCGCAGTTTACCGGAATCCACGGACTGCGCTTACGCGCGCTCAGGTTGTGAATGGCTCGTGAGACGATTTCTTTTCCGGTTCCACTCTCACCCGTAATCAGAACCGTAGAGTCCGAATCTTTAATCGATAAGATCAATTGAAAAATGTCGAGAATGCTTGGGTGTCGCCCGACGAATTCCGGATACGGGAATTCGAATGATTCTAAAACAGTCGTATCCGGCAACCAACGCGAGAGAGTATCCATTACAACGGCTCTTAACGCCTCGTCCCCATCGCCACGTATCCAAACATCGGTCGCGCCCATTCGCATCGAGTTCACAATGCGAGAAGTATCGAGCGAGTCCATCATCGCGATGAAAGCAGAGTTCGGACGCGGCTGCCTCAGGCGAATGAACTCGTCGAGTTCCGTCGGATTATTGACGCCAACGAGGCACAGTTGAAATGCCTGGCGCGAAAATGCGTGCATGGCGGCATCGAAATCGTACGCCGTGGCCAAGCCAATATGAAGCGGCTCCAGAGCCTGTCGGCAACCCTCTGCGACAGCGACATCCGAATGAACTATAAGAATTCGAACCATTCCACCCCTCGATCACCAGAAAAAAACGGCACTGCGTCAACCGCACGACTCAACCACAAACTTGATGGGAACATTTAACTTTTTTGGATTTTAAATGAAGATATTACCTAGTTAGTTTAGAGCGGCAGCAAAAAAATGTCAACGATTTGACGCCAAAAAGAAGGTGGGATAACCCGGCCGAACCTCACCCGCTTGCCTGTCGGTAGGCTTTGGGGTGGGTAACCTCATAGATTTTTTTCTCCACAAAAAGCTCAACCAAAACCGGATCGAGTTTTCCGAGGGCCACCTCTTGAAACAGAATGTCCAGAGCCTTTTCCATGGGAACCGCCTCTTTATACCAGCGGTCGGCGGCGGTGAGCGCGTCAAAAATATCCACGATCGCCATGATTTTGGATTGCAATGGAATCTCGTGCGAAACAAGTCCTCGCGGATATCCCGAGCCGTCTATTTTTTCGTGGTGGCAGTAGGCGATTTCCGGAAGATGCTTAAAGTCCCGCGTCCAGGGGATCATTTTCAGGAATTGGTAGGTGTGACGAACGTGCGATTCGATCTCCAGCCGTTCACTCTCCGTGAGCGACCCTTTCGTGACGCTGAGTGCCCGATACTCCTCTTCGTTGAGAAGCGCCACCTGAGAGCCATCGGGCAGAATCAATTGCTCGTTACGGATGCGCTCGAGCGCATCCGCATTTTCCTTTCTCAGCACCGTGGGTTCGTTTGCGGTTAGAATGATGCCCCAATAACCATCGATTTCGGCAATGCGCGTTTGGTACTCGGCTTCCTCACCAGCGCCGGAGGTGTTCCCGGACAGCCGCAATTTCTTTTCAAGACATAAGATGCGCGCGGCCGCCTTGCAGATTTTTAACCGCTCTTTAACGGAAACCAACTGATGATCGTAAAGCTTCTTGGCCTTGATCAGAATATCCTCTCGGATTCCGATCTTTCCGAAGTCGTGAAGTAGAGCCGCGTATTCCAGCTCCCGAATTTCTTCTTCTTTGAATCTTACCGAACGATAAATGCCCGAAGGGCATTCGCTGGTCACTCGCGCGAGCGACACCGACATCTTGGCGACACGCTCGGAGTGACCGCCCGTACTTGGATCGCGAGACTCGATCGCGGTAATCGATGCCCTGACAAACCCTTCGAACAACTTCTGAATATCCCCGTATAGCTCAACGTTTTCCAGACAGGTTGCCGCCTGAGTGGCAAATGAAGTCAAAATCGCCTCGTCCTCACCGGCAAAAGGGGCAACGGCATTTCCCGGTTCGGTGCCCTCATCGGTCAACACTTGCTCGCCACGTTTGTTGACCATTTGCAAAACGGCGATGATCTCGTTACGCCCGCTCCTCAGCGGAACGGTGATGGCAAAACGCGCCCTGTCCGAGTCGTGATCGTAGGCCCGATTGAATGCCGTGGCTGAATTGGTTCTAAAACCCTCCGCCTGACCCAACTTGATGGTTTTTCCGGTCAGTGCGACGTGACCCACCTGAGAGTTTTCCATCACCTTCAGGGAAATCTGTTCAATGTGGATTTCCGTGGACCGATCGTTGGATACCCGGGTCTTAAAATACAGATCCCCGTCTACCTCCTGAACTAAGTACATCGTCCCGCCTTCAGCCAGGGTAAGCTCCATCGCCTTGATTAGCACGGAGGCCAACAACTTTTGAGGATTTCGTTCTGCCGAGAGCGCTATGAAAATTTCGTTCATCCGTTCCAATGTCTGCTGGCTGATCCGGGGATTCTGGCGCCCCTCATAGTTAATGAGGTGCCGCACGCCCTTTAACAGCTGAAACTCCACGTCCTTTCGGAAGTGGCGTTCGGCAACGACATCGAGCGCGTCACCCAACCCCCCCTCGACTCGCAAAAACTCACTCGGATCCTTGGCAACGGCCAACACACCGAATCGAAACATGGTCGCAAATATTCCGGCCTGCTTCAGTTGCACGCGAATCGCCGCAAACTCATCGGCATCGACCACCAGCAGGCAGCGGCGATTCGTCGATTTCGCCGATGACAGGTGTGCGGTCAACTCCGCGAAGCTTCCCACGAATTGAATCGCGAGTCCCTTCGGACATTCCATCTTTCGCGTGGTTGGCCCTTCCCAAACGAGGAAGATTGTGTCGCGAGCATGAATATCGGGATGGTTTCCCATAAGCAGAGTAATTCAGAAACTCTTCGGAAGAATCCGCCAAAAAGATGATGCGCGCCGCGTTGTTCCGGTCTATTTAGATTCTGCTGAAAAAGTGCTTTCAGAGCGAAAATTGGATGGTTCGAGCGAGACGAGGCAAAATTTAAAAAAGCCCGGAGACGGCCACGGAGTGGGCCGTTGAGGACATTTTTAAATTTTAACGAAGTCGCAGCCGAACCAGCAAATTTGCAGTTGAAATGACTTTTTCAGCAGAATCTATTTAGTGGCTGGCGCGAAACCGCTTTCGTAACGAAATCGCATCGCGTCGAGCGAGACAAAGAAAAATAGACAAAAGCCCGGAGACGTGTCTGATGAACTGAAACATGCCAATCAAGGCATGTTTCAGCGTTGAGGACTTTTTTCGATTTTGACGAAATCGCAGCCGACGCGGTGCGATTGCAGTCGAAATGGGTTTCGCGCCCGCCACTAAATACCCGCCCTCGCCGTAGATGGGGGTGACTTGGAGCAGGCCTCCAGTGGTCCAGACGCCGGGCATTTTTCGTCGATAAAGCGTGACCACTTGGTCGAATACGTAGTGCTACTTCACGTCAAACCCGGAACCGTTCGTCGTTCCGAGCGCACACGTCCACTTACCAGCGATCACGGCGCCATTTAAAACCGCCGGATTACAAGGATCGGATGCCAGGCGGCCTTCGCACGCCGTGCCATCCTTAGAATTGTCCTGAACAAAAATAAAGGTCGAGGTTCCGTTTACCTGTAAGGGAACACTCGTGACCCCGCCAGCGGGGTTTTTAAGGTCCGCCCGACAAATACATCGATAAATTTCGTAGTTTTTAGTCCCACCCGTACAGCCGCCATAACTAAACGGCACCGGTGTGGCGATCTCTGCCGCGCAGACGGCGCCGACAAAGAAACTGGTGAATAGACTAGCCATTATCACGTTACGCATACGTTCTCCTCGTGAATCAAAGCCGGCTAACGACGTTCCGCTGATGGCTCGATTGTCCTTAACTCTGCGCGCAAATTGTGTAGCGATTATGGAGATATGCATTACGCCGTTTGGAGCACAAAAAAAACCGTGAAATGCTCAATCCCAAATCAGCAGATGTGCACCGCACAGTAGTTTCTCGGCGGCAGACCCGCTCAGAATGGCGAAATTCCCGCGCGCGCTCATGAGGCGAATTCCGCGCGTGTTGCGTATTGTGGCGTGGGCCTCGAACGCGGTTTCGGATCGACTCACGACCGAGGCCTCACAATGATGCTCCTCTACCGAAGGAACTTTGGCTCGGAAAGAGACCTCTAGTTTACGAGTCACCGGGAGGCAGCGGCAGTGAAAGATTCCGGCATACGCCATGGTTTCATCGAGAATTCCGGAAAGAATACCGCCGTGGCCCATGCCCGGATAGGATTGAAACCGGGTCGCCAATGAAAAACTTGTTCGGGCGCCGCGATCGGTCGGTTCAAACACCAGATTGAGTCCGTGGGAATTTAAGTCCGATGGCGCACAAAAAAAACAGTTCATCCCCGGAATCTTTTTGAGTTCGTTCTGAATGCTGTTCAAGATCTAGCCTTGTGGCCGGCGAGCAATTGAATTTGCAAATCCTTTAAGCCCGAGTCGACTGGCGTTCCGAACCAGATCGAAAAAAACTGGGAGCTCAGTTTCTGCCCTTCAAAACTGCTGGGGCCCCCACCCGCCGCGTCCACCACCGACAACCGATCGCTGGAATGCGCAATGAGCGTTATCTTGCCACCCTTCCGAGCGTCCGTCGCAACACGATCCAAAATGTTTTTGAGTGCACCCGTCACGACATGGCCGTTCAAAACCAGAGCATCTTCGTAGGCCCCCCTCACCTTCTCGCCCGACACATCTCTCAACGACACGATTTCCAAAACCTTCGGGTATGCGCTCAGTCCGCAATAGTGCACGGCTGCGTACACATTGACTGAGAACAGCCCCAGGGATTTTTCCCGAATCCCCCAACCCGCGAGCGGAACCCGCAAGCCTTCGACCTTGATGGCATCAAAAACCGATACGTTCACCCCCGAAACTTCGTGCAGTTTGGGGGTACCCAAGCCTGCCCATTCTGGAACTGCAGGAGCGGCGGCAATGGCCGCAACGACCACCGGAACCACTACGTTCGCCAAAAACACCATAACACTCTCCTTTGAGGCATTGATTAATACACAATTTCGGGCAATTCCGAATAGCTAAAAATGCGCCGACCCGCCTCAACAGCCCGGTTGTATGGGCGATCGATCAAGAGGCTGCGGCAACCGGCTCGGCTCGCCGCCACAGTATCGCTGGCCGTATCGCCCAGAAACCAGCTTGCCTTGAGATCGATAGCATACTCCTCGGCCGCCCGAAGCAGCATACCGGGATTCGGTTTCTTGTCGGGGTGATCGGCATTCGAAAAGGGGCAGCAGTATACCTTTTCCAGATGATACTTCTTGGCAAAATACCCATTCAAATCATCGACGAAGCGTGGGTCGACGAGCTTTCTTTCCAGATCGGGTTGATTCGTCACGAGAAACAGTAAAGGGCTCCGTTTTGAGCTTCTCGGTGAGGCACTCGCAGCGCCCCCTCGCTCTGAGATAACTTGCAGGACCTCAAGCCCTGGATAATACCTGACCTCTTTCCAACTCCACGGCGCCCGGAAGGTTGTAGCGGTTGGCCAAATGAGCTCGTTGAAGACGCCATCCCTATCCAAAAAAAGGGCGCGCGATTTTCCGGTCATGCATTCCTGATCTTTTCGAGCAGGCAGCTCGCGACCAGATGGTGGAGCGCGACGTGAAACGCCTCAACGTACGGGGTGGTGTTAAAGGGCACAACCACGTTAGTATCACAAGCCTCCTGAAAGCTTCCACCATCAAACCCAGAGAAACCAAAAACAGGCCCTCCGTTATCCCGCACGTACTGCATCGCCTTGAGGAGGTTTTGGCTCCACTGCCCCGCTTTGTCCCGACCCTTGCCGCCGTGAACACTGATTCCGAGAATGCCATCGCCGGGTCGCAAAAAATTCTTCAACTGTTCCACGTAGACATTTTCCCAGCCGTCGTCATTCGTTAATGCGCTCACGAGAGGCACATTGTCTACAAGGCTCACTGCCCGCATTCGACGCTTACCGGGAACGATTGTGCATTTATTCAAGTCGCACGCAAAGTGAGAGGCCGTAGACGCCGAGCCGCCATTACCAATCAAAAAGAGTTGCCGATCGCCCTGCCAAAGTTCGAAAATCCCATTCACCACGCGATCGATCTTTTCGCGATCGATTTCACGGCAGATTCTCTCCATTCCACCCAAAAAATCCGAAATAATTCCCTGATGGCTCATCTAATTCTCCTCCAAGGTTTCGCTACTCGCCAAGGTCTGGGCAAGTACAGAGTCCACGCGCCGGAGTCTCCACCATTCGACTCCCGAGCGCAAACCCTGAAAGTTCTCGTAATCATCCCAAACGGCGCTCACCAATGCGCCGCTCAGATCAGCAGGCCGATTCCGAAAGAGCCATTGGGCTAGGCGGGCAGCTTTTCGGGGATCCTCGCCACCCGTTTCCGAACGGCATTTTGCCTCGTCATACTCGATTCCGATGGCATCCGGACCCATCTGCAAGACCTTTTCAATCATGGGCGTCAGGAGCCCACCGGGCGAAATCGAATAAAAGCAAAGATTGGGATATTCCGCTGCTACCGATTCCGTAAACCGAACCAGGGCGCACTTCGCCGAGGCATAGGCCGAAAAATGGGGACGTGCCTGGGTCGCCCCCCCGCCGGAAAGGTTAATCACCACACCGGACTTCGCCTTTAAAAAATAAGGCAGCACGAACTTAATCAGGCGCACGGGAGCCAGAAAGTTCACGTCCATCGCAAGTCTGAAATCCACGAAGGAAATGTCATTTAACTTGCCGCCCGGACCGGCGATCGCGGCATTATTTATCAGACAATCGATTTGACCGAAGCGGTCTACGGCAGATTCGACCCAGCGCTTGCAATCCGCCCCACTGGCGACATCGCCCAAGAAAAACTCGTGGTCCGGAAATCTAGCGCGGAGTCCATCGATGGCTTCGGTATTCCTAACGAGCACGCTGAGTGCGCAACCCGAAGCGGTAAACTCCTCAATCAGCGTTTCAGCAAGACCCCGATAGCCCGTGATGAGGACCAACGGTTTCCGACCAGAAGCTGTGGCGATTTTCATAGTTTCCTCGACCATCCGTCAGATTCACCAAAATCTTGGCGCCTTCCATGTCAAAACGATAGCGAAGTTCCCGTAAACCCTCGGCCTTCATCGCACGTCGCAATTCGTGGTGGCGATCGTTGGTGTAAAAAACGAAAAAGCCGCCGCCGCCAGCTCCCGTGATCTTGCCACCGATTGCTCCATTCGCCTTCCCGACTTCGTAAATCTTCAGGAGCCGAGCATCGGCAATTTGGGATGATAACTTTAATTTCAGCTTCCAATGCTCATCCATCAACAGTCCGAATCGGTCGACATTGCAGGATTCGAGCGCCTCGAGAGTCAGATATCCGATCTCCTTAATGCGGTGGAGACTCTCGGTAACCCGAACATCCGAATGTGCAACGCTTTGACTCTGATCTTTGAGTATGGCATCGGCCTGGCGGGTCTTACCCGTGTAAAATATCAACGTATTGCGATTGAGCTCATCCAGTGTCTCAAACGTAGTATTGGCTTGGCGAACTTTCACGGTGCCATTCGTCGCGATATCCAGCACCGCCAGCCCCCCGAACGCGGCAATGTATTGGTCCTGTTTTCCGATAGGTTTTTGGAGCTCCTCGATTTCCAAGCGACACGCAAGCTCGGCGATTTCCTGGACGGATCGATTATCCCGCTTGAGCGCAAAAAGCGCCGTCAAGAGCCCCACCATATAACAAGACGAGGAGCCGAGTCCGGTGCCCGCAGGAATATCGGCCATCGATATCACCTCAATGGCGTTATCCATTCCAACCGATTTCAAGGCGACCCTGGCCAGTTCATGCCGGAGGGCACCCGCGGTCTCCACCATTTCGGAATCCGAATACTTCACCCGAACCAGGTCATCCACAATGGGGCGATTCACCGCAATGTACATGTACTTATCGATGGCCGCCGACAGCACGAACCCGCCAAATCGGGAATAATAGCTCGGCAGATCGGTTCCCCCACCACCCAGCGTAAAACGGAACGGAGTTCGCGTGATGATCACAGGTTTTTGTATGGGAGGTGCGGCACGCGTGTCAAATCACAGCTGCCAGGGCCCCTTCCCATGCCCCATCCGATTGGCTAGACTTACCGTCCAAGATGAACCTATCCATTATAATTCCGGCCTACAATGAATCCTCAAAGTTAACACGCGACCTTGAGGCCGCCGTGCTTTACGGGGCAAAAAAACAGGGACGCACGGAGGTCTTGGTGGTGGACGATGGCAGCCGCGATGACACCGCCCGAGTCGCGCGTGATTTTGCCGAGCAAAACTCAAATGCTACAGTTTCGATTAAAGTCCTTTCGTACGGTGGAAATCGCGGCAAGGGGTATGCGGTACGCTATGGAGTAGCGCAGTCCCTTGGTGAAGCGGTTGCATTCGTGGATAGCGGCCTTTGCGTGCCGCTGGAGTATTTGGAAGTCGGCCTGGGCAAGCTGGCAGAGGGGTTTGATTTCGCGATTGCCTCGCGTCGGATGAAGGGATCTCGCATCCAGAGAAACCAGCCCGCCTATCGTCAATGGGGATCAATCGTCTTTTGGCGCCTCATGAAATTGGTGATGGGCATCGAGGTGACCGACACTCAGTGCGGGTTTAAAATTTATCGCGGCGAATGCGCGCGCCGGCTGTTCGGCACGCTTCGAACCGATGGTTTCATGTTTGACATCGAGGCGCTCCGCGCGGCCAAGCGCCTGAAGTATCGCGGCGCAGAGTTCCCGGTTGAGTGGTCCAATGACGGCGACACACGATACCACCCTGTATTCGGCACTTGGAAAAACCTCACGGAGCTACTGTGGATACTGCTTCGCGATCTCAATCCCCCGAGGCGCGCTTGAAACACCCCGCAAGACCCCGAGTTGCCGTAACCGGAGCCGCCGGTTTTATCGGCAGCAATCTGTGCTCCCATCTCGCCGATCACGGTTACAACGTCCTGGGTATCGACAACCTTTCCGCCGGCACGTTGGAAAACGTTCCCACGTCCATCGAGTTTCTGAAAAAGGATATCTGCGAAGCCGATCTGGATCGTTGTTTTGCTGAGTGCGAGACCGTTTTTCATCTAGCCGCCAAGAATTGCCTCCTCGATTGCGCCCAGCGCCCCGTCGAGACCGCCCGTAACAATGTCGTTGGCACGGCCAATGTGTTGGACGCCATCGTAAAGGCCCGTGTACCCCATCTCATCTATGCCGACACGTCGGCCGAGTACGAGGGCATTCTCGATTTTCCGAGTCGAACTGATCGCGTGAGGCCCCTCTCCGTTTATGCCTGCAGCAAACGTGGTGGCGCGCTTCTCTGCGAGTCCATGGCGAGCCTTCATGGCTTTTGCGTTTCGTTCGTTCGCTACTTTAATGTTTATGGTCCCGCTCAGGACTGGCGTCGCGTGGTCCCTCCCGTCATGAGCGCCTTTACCCAAAAATTGCTACAGGGCGAGCGACCTCTTATTTACGGAACGGGAGAAAAACGCCGCGATTTTATCCATGTCGACGACGTGAATGCCTTTCACCGGTTGCTGTTGGAAAATCCGTCATCGCGCGGCAAAACTTACAACTTGGGCTCCGGCACCGATCATTCGGTGTTGGAAATATTTGACAAGATTGAGTCCAGGATAGGATCCGGGCTGATCCCAGAGTTTAGGGAAGAACTTCCGGGCGAGGCATTCCGAACCCTAGCTGATATCAGCGAAACCACTAAAACCGGCTGGCGTCCAGTTGTCTCTCTAGAAGCGGGGCTGGAGCGATTTATCGAATACACTCGCGCGCGCTTATTAAGAACTTCATAACCCCTCCGAAAACCAACTGATTCAAGATTATTCAAAATCGCTGCCAAGCCACTCAGTGCGGAATTCTCGTCGGCAGGGCCCTGGTTTTGGCCGATCTTTCGTACACTCTTTGGACACTTCTCTCCCAATTCCCCAAACATATTAAGGCGTTTAGTTCCGCATCGAAGTACCCCAAGAATACCGTCGAAAGAATTGGCAGGACAAAGTATCCGTAAAAGCAGCCATTTAGGTCAGAGTGGCCACCCCCAGTCAGAATGAATTGCAATCGACTCATTTCTGATACCATCGAGATACTCATCTGAATTCTCTTTGTTATCAGGTGGTTCCTTCTCCCCGTCCGCTGTATTCTACCGCCCTGTAATGTGGTGTACGGCTTGCACTCAATACACATAGGGAGTGATCGCTATGAAGACAGCAAAACTTACTTTCTTATTCGTATCATTAGCCGCTGCTATCTCCGCTTGCGGTGGTGGAGGCGAAGAAGATGTACCACCCCCGCCCACCAATTCGCCGCACACCGATCAGGGCCGACACGATGTTCTGCACTTAGCACAACGCACGCGCCGGGACTGCTGTTCGGCCGTGACACCCGTCTTTTTTAGCGTCGCAAGCCAGGTGTCGTCGGGTGGTCAAATCGCGCCGCCGCCAGCCGATATCAATGGGTGCCAACAAAGCTCGACCCAAATCATGCTCTCATTGCAGACCCTCTATCCCGAGGGCATTCACAAATATTTAGGCTTCCTCACGGCGCAGGCCCGCGCGATGGCAAACTGCGTCGGAAACGCTCTCCAAAGTGGAGGCATTCCGATCAACCCGCAGACAGCTCAAATATTTTTTGCCACAGGAGCAGGCATTCTGAAATCCGCGCTGCCTGGGGCAAATCCATTACTGCAAGGTGTTCAACAGATGGCCATTCAAGGGTTGATGCAGGGTCGGTAATAATATTTTTTCCCTGCTTATCGGCTCTCGCGGCGAAGATATTTCTTGGAAGCAACAGGCTACGAGCCGCCTTGAGAACCCGTCATTATGTGACAACCGGATAGGCAGGGTTTTTTCCCCTACACATCCGTTGGCCCGTGATTCCATGCACTAGTATTTGACGCAAAGAAACTTTGCATTACCACGCATTCCAAGTCCTGATTCCGGGGCATCAAATTCAAATTGTGATGATATTTTCACTACTTGTGTCACTTTTTTGGTTGCTGAAATATTGACACGCTGTGTTGCTAGAGTTACACTGCATTTGTTAGACGCATTCTTCTTAGTCAGTACTCAAAAATAAAACAGCACCTGGCCAAAGCATCCGTTGATTCATGCGTTTGCAACTTACGGCTGCACCTGCGGTCGTCTTTATGGGTTGGAGGGTATTATGATTAACTGGGATGAATTTGAACATATCCATGTCATTAGAAAACTGAAACAGGTCATCGCGAGCTGGTGGAAAGTCGACGTGTTTTTCGGCGACGATCGCGGAAATTTAAAAATCATTGAAAAGGGAGTCAAACGGGATTTCGCCAATCCCATTGTCGCAATGCTGATGAAGCGCGATGAGGGGTACGACTCGCTGTCGGAACTCGTCCGCGGGACCATCACTGATCTGAAAAAAACACAGGACAAGGGCTTAACCAAAGACTGGATGCCTAACCTTCTGGCGTCCGCATTTCCCATTATCATCGATAACGAGTTCATGGGTGGCGTCGTCTGCGTGGGCTATTTCAAAGAGGGAATTACCGATGGGATGAAAAAGGAGCTTTGCAAAGCACTCGCTCATTTCAATCTACCCAGCTCTGAAATAGATCATGCGGTAGCGAAAGTTCACGTCCTCGAAAAGGACGAGGTTCCCTATTTCACAGAGCTGAGTGACTTGGTCTCGCAGGAGATCAGCACGCTCCATAAGGAGATCTCGATACGCGAGGACCGCATCCACGAGTTAAATAACCAGCTCGGCACCCGGTACAAATATGACAGCATGATCGGTAAATCAAAACCCATGCAGGACGTGTACAGCCTTCTCGATAAGATTCGGGTCTCCGAAAGCACCGTAATGATTCAGGGAGAAAACGGTACCGGAAAAGAGCTCATCGCCAAGGCCATTCATTACAATTCACCCAGAAAGGAGCGGGTTTTCGTCACGCAAAACTGTTCCGCCTTCAACGACAATCTGCTCGACTCAGAGCTCTTCGGGCATGTGAAGGGTTCTTTCACTGGGGCTGTGAAGGACAAGAAGGGACTGTTCGAAGTCGCCGATGGAGGCACCTTTTTCCTGGATGAAATCGGCGACACAAGCCCGAGCATGCAGGTAAAATTGTTGCGGGTGATTCAGGAAGGGACGTTCATCCCGGTGGGCGCCACCGAGCCTCGAAAGGTGGATGTCCGGATTCTGGCCGCCACCAATAAAGATCTCAAGGACATGGTAGAAAAGGGGACCTTCCGGGAAGACCTTTATTACCGTATCAACGTCATCAGCATCACCGTGCCGCCGCTGCGCGATCGCAAAGAGGACATTCCGATCCTCTGCGACCACTTTCTCAGCAAAACGGCTGCCGAGAAACAGATGAAACCCAAGGTGCTCACCAAACGGGCTCTCGAAAAGATTTTCGACTACGTTTGGCCGGGTAACATCCGTGAGCTCGAGAATGAAATGGAACGGGTCACTGTGCTTGCCGGCGCGGAGATCAAGATAACCGTGGACATGCTATCGGCTCGCATTCGGGAGTTCGGCGAGCGCAGCAAGGTCCAGGGCGTCCGCATTCAGGGTAAACTGAGAGATGCCCTCGAGGAACTGGAACGCGAGATGATCCGGGAAGGGCTCAAGCGAACGGGCTGGAACAAATCCCGACTCGCCAAAGAGCTGGGGATCAGCCGAGCGGGGCTCATTAACAAGGTCGAGAAATACAATCTCGACAAGCGCAAGCTTTTGAGGAAACCGGATATGTAAAATCGGTCAGACAATAAAGTTTCGACCACTGGCTTTCAAAAGATGCCAAAAGGTCTAAAAAGGTCTCAAATAGAAAAGTCGTCGAATCATCCACGGTAAAGGCGGCTCCCGATTTGGTTCGGGGGCCGCTTTTTTATTCCGAAATCACTTCCGATTCTCAACAGCACCGGCAAGTGAGTAAGTGAAAGCGGACTCAGGCAGGTGCAAAAACGCGAGCGGTGTCGTCGGAAGTATTTTATTGATATCGATTTTCAGCCTCTGACCGGCGAGTAGCTCCTCGCGAATATCGGTGAGAATTTCAAAGTATCTCCAGGCCGGGGGCGCGCCCGATTCCTGGCGGTGATCGGGGCGAAGCACGAGCCCTTCGGTTGCGAGCAAGACCTCTTTCACTTTGGGATTCTGCCGGACCTTTTCCCCCATAGCCTCGACAATTAACCGAAAGTGCTGCCCACGCGAGGGGGTCCAATAATCAAAACGCTTAGCGCTAAAAGAGACCCAGTTGATCCCCATTTTTTTCATGTTCGCAAATGCCAGATCGCCGGCGCGTTTTGCCTCGAATGCCGTCATTTTCTCCACGTCGGTGCGGGAAAACTCCCAGACCAGACCGGGTGCACGGGCGCGCGGATCCTTGGGGCCCTCGGGATAGAGCATCGCCTGCCAGAACCCTTCGAGGCTTGCATAGAGTTGGCCGCGAAATAGGAACGGGGTTGGCGCAAAATTCGAGAGCAGTCCCAATTCATTTCGCTTGGAGAGAATGACCTCGCCGGGACCAGCCTCTTGGGGCAGAATTTCCCAGCTCTGGGCTTCGGCCTTGGGCACGTTGGCCCACCAGTGTGCAGGCCAGCCTTTCCCATCGGCAAAGCAATTGTGGGATAAGACTCCGAACACCAGTATCGGGAATAACTTTTGGGTCATGCCCCTGGTTTCGATGAATCCGCGATAAAAGTAAAGAGGCCCTTATAGAATGGCGACAAACCCAATTAGTCGCGCGGCCCCACGACTCGTAATTCGCTCCAACTCGGGTGCCTCTTCCCCTAGGTCGGACTCCGAATCGCCGTCCACCGCCAATTCGATGTCATCGGACATGAGATAATCGCTGATGGAATGGAACTCGTGATTGCACTTTTCGCAGCGACTAACCTCGCTGGACGCCTCGTTAAGGTTAAGACACAAATGGCAGAGCCTGAAGTGGATAGACTCCTGGATATGGGAATGAGAGCCTTTTGTAGAACTTGCCGTGGAACGGAGACGATTGCCTCTGGATTTCTTCTTCATCGTGCCCTCCTTCTTTATTTGAACCTGGCACCTCAACTACAATTATACCGAGATTGACTAGCTGGGTCAAAAATTGTGGTGACTGTCGATTCAGTGGTGACTGATCTGTATACAGTGGGTGGCCTTCTGGATGGGATGGATTTGGTGGGATTGGGGCGAGTCAGGAATGAAAAAACAAAAGGCTCAGAGAAACGCCGTTTCCACACTACTCAACTTAACATCTGCACTACTTAGTGGAAACCCACACAACTTCAGCTCGTAACTCTTTATGTTCCTCTGGCCTCTTTTTTTGATTCTTAGGCGGCCCCTCTCGGGGCCACCAAAAACCAAAACTCAATTACCGGGTTCCGGCTAAATCACCCCGGCGGGTACCGGTGTTTAACGCACCACCCACGCCACCCCGGGGGGTGTTCGTGCGCGGACCGCCGTTACCGCCGCCTAGCGTCGGATAAATATTCGGCCGGGTCTGCGTCTGCTGCTGACCGAAACCTGAAAACTGATTCGACGCGACCATCGTGTTGAGCGAGCTTTCCTTATCGGACAGCTCCTTGTTCGCGGTCTCAAGCTTGAGTTTGAGTCCATCGAGCTCCTCAATCGTGTTGCGAGCGGTCTCAACTTCGCTGGAGATCTCGTTCAGCTTGAGGCCGAGCCGATCCTGAAACGCCTTGAGCTCGCGCTCCTGTGCCTTGACGTCGTTTTGCTTAATCGCTGCCGTCTGGGCCAGGCTCTGGCGATCTTCGTCCGTCCGGGCGAGAGAAGCCGTTTGCTCGATCGTCTTGACGTCGGCCTTGCGCTCGTCGACCGCGGCTTTCAACTGTTGCTCCTTCTGCAGATCGTCGGGCGAAACCGCAAGTTTGGCGTCCTTATACTTTTCGACCAGCTTGTTTAATGCCGTCAGACGCTTGTCGATGTTGGCGACGTTGGCATTGTTCGCCTGGAGCTGGCTCTTCACCTCATTCTTCGCCTCGTTCAAGCGAAGTAGGTTTTGGAACGCAAACACCGGACTCACTGGTCCCATCATTCCCATACCCATGCCCATACCCATGCCCATCATCGATCCCATCATGAGATAAGGATCGCTCGTGAGGTTATTCACCTTCTGGGTCACGCCAGTGGCCTTGGAAACCGCCGACTGAGCATCGGCCACCTCTTTGGCTCCACGCTGCGTGGGGAGAATCGATCGAATTTCACCCGGAGCCTTCAGTGGCTCGGTTGCGCCGGCAAGCGGCCCTACCGGCTGCTGCTGCGGTTGCTCCTGGGGCGGCAACTGCGCATTAAAGTCCCGGCTCGTATCGGGCGTCTGCGCCGTATTCGTCGGCTGAATCACTTGCGCCGCAGGCGGTGTGATATCGTTACCGCGCTGATTGTCATCCCGTAGCGAAGCCAAAAGCGGGGTGATGAGATCGTTTGCGTTATTTTTGCGATCCCGGCGACCGTCCTCTTCCTGCGCCCGGCCGGTCTGTGCCAAGTTATCCAGAGCACCTTCCATATCGCGCATCTGCTTTTCGAGCTGAGCGACCTTGTCGTTAGCCCGTTGCTCGGCCTCTAGGCGTGCTTTTTCGGCGGCGCATATCTGCTGAGCCGTCGCATTTAACTCTTCATCGGTCAACTCTCCGGTCACCGTCGGCTTGGGCGAAGGAGTAGGTGTCACCGCAGGCTTAATGGCCGCCTTTAAAAGTCCGAGCGCCTTTATCATGTCATCAGAAAAGAGTTTGCTTAAAAACTCGTCCGCCTTAATCTCATCGAGGTTGAAACCCTTTTCGTTCTTGCCGTCACCGATGATGGCGCTGATGAGCTTCATCAGACCCTCTTTGCGGGACTTTTCATCCGTGTCCTTGCCGAACGCATCTTCCTTCACATCTGCAAAACCCTTCACTAGCTCCTCTTTCAGGGCCTTTAATTTGTCGGCCTGTTCCGATGTACTCAAAGTGGCATCCGATTTACTCAAAACGGCCTGGTGAATTCCCTCGACCAGCTTTATCGGCTCTGAGGCGAATGCTTCGACGAACTTCGTAAAACTCTTGTCCTCACCGACAAGCCACTTGATGGCCTTTTCCCGTTCGGTTAATACGCTCAGATTTTGGAGAGGCGGGCTGACAATCTTGCCCTCGGAGTCCTTCACCTTGTGCCAGAGCTTCAGCTCCGCGGCACCTGCCGGCATAGCCAAGGAGAGGATGGAGAGGCAGATAAATGCCCTCATTCCAATACGACCCATTTGGCTAATTAGATTCCGCTTCGCTACCACATTCGTGCTTTTCATTTCAGCTACTCCTTTAACCCGTTCCAATTCAAAACGAGCGGCATAGAAATCCGCTCGAAGGGTTATGGAGCAAGTGGTGTGCCAGGCATCTCTCCGCTCCTGTTCGCTCCCGGAATACGTCGGGATTCAGGCCGTTTGAAGCGATCGAGCCGTCGCTTAGAATGCGGCGCTGCTGTCAACATTTGAAACACCGATCGGGAAAAAGCACGGGAGAATGCACGCCAAAGCCACCTTTCCCGCACGGATCGGGCGTCAAATTGCCAACTCGCCTATCACACTGCAAAGCGCCGCGATTTGTCACCCACGCACAAGCTGCTCGAAGCTACATGGAGCTGGTCGAAACAAGACAGCACCGCCCGAACGAGCTCACCGTAACGACATTGCGGGGCAAAGGGGTGTCTGTTAATTAAAAGCGTGGTCCGCTGGAATACGCGGTCATTTAGATAATTGAGTGACAAAAAAGGCTAGACAGATGTCAGACGACCAACTCCTGGGAAACATCAAAAACCTGATTCAGGCGGCGGGCGAAGATCCGAGTCGCGCAGGGTTGGAAAGAACGCCGGAGCGCTTCCTGAAGGCATTCAAGTTCCTGACCTCGGGTTATGCCAAAAACCCGGTCGAGGTGATCAACGGAGCCATTTTCGACGTCCCCTACAGTGAAATGGTCATCATCAGAAACATCGAGGTGTACAGCCTGTGCGAGCACCACCTGCTCCCGTTTTACGGCAAATGCCATGTGGGTTATCTCCCAAAAGGAAAGATCGTCGGACTCTCTAAGATACCGAGATTAGTAGAGGTTTATGCCAGACGGCTCCAGGTTCAGGAGCGCCTGACGGTGCAAATTTCCGAATGCCTCATGAATACACTGCAACCCCATGGGGTGGGGGTGGTGATGGAGGGCTACCACCTCTGCATGATGATGAGGGGCGTGGAAAAACAGAACGCCTTTGCCCAGACCAGCTCGCTCCTGGGCGACTTTCAGAACGCCACTACACGCACTGAGTTTTTCAACTTGATAAAGTGAGCCTATCCGGGGTAATTATCCAGGGTTTACAAAGAGTTATGAAACTAAACACTTCACAGGTTTTCCCCGGGGAGAATGCCCTGCAGTTTTCAAGTCAGAAGGACGGCTGGGTCCAGAATTTGGTCACCCGGGTGTCGGCTTCGGGGTACGAGTTTACGGCGCCACTGGCTCTTGATCTACGATTAACGAAACTCGAACCCGATTTCTATTTGAAGGGGACGCTCGGCTGCCACGTCATTCAGCCCTGCGCGAGATGCGCGGAGAGCTTTGAATTAAAGATAAACCATCGATTTGAAATTGCCTTTTCAAAATTAAACTCACGGCGGGGTAAATCTCGGTTTGAAAACAACACTGGAAGTACGTCTGAAAGTACCGCCGAAATGAATGAGGTGGATATTAATTTCATCGAGGGGAACGAAATCGATCTTTCCCCCGTTATTGAAGAACAGTTTTTTTTAGCCATTCCCTTTCAGTCCGTTTGCCAGGAGAGCTGCAAAGGCATGTGCCAGCGCTGCGGCGCCAACCTGAATAAAGGGCGTTGTGACTGCAAAGTGGAATCCAAGGCAATCGCATTTTCCGATCTTGGGATTTTAAAGGTTTAAGGAGGTAGCTGTGGGAGTTCCGAAAAAACGTCGAAGTTACACACGCCGTCACAAGCGTCGAAGTCATCATGCGGCCCAAACGGTGTCGTTCGCTGTTTGCACGAATTGCGGCGAGCCTCGCTTCCCGCATCGCATATGCCCCAATTGCCATTTCTATAAGGGCAAGCTCGTCGAAGCGGCGAAAGAATAACCGCAGCGATGCCCGATCCCGTTCGCATTGCCGTTGATGCCATGGGCGGAGACTTCGCCCCGACTGTAAATATCCGTGGTGCGTTGCAAGCACTTGCCGAGGATACGAACCTTCACGTTACGCTGGTGGGAATCGGATCGATCATCCGCCAGGAATTAGCCAAGGTTGCCAAAGGTGCGGCAGGTGGCCTTCACGATGGCGATGCCGATGGCGACCCGTCATCTTCCCGTCTTTCTATCGTCGAAGCGAGCGAAATTATCACCATGGAGGACCACGCCGCATCGGTCATCCGCAAGAAAAAGGATTCGAGCATTCATGTGGGGCTCAGGCTCGTCAAGGATGGAAAGGCCGACGCCTTCATTTCCGCTGGAAATAGTGGGGCCGTCATGGCGGGAGCACTTCTTTTATTGGGCCGCATCGGCGATCTCGAACGGCCGGCAATCGTCGTCAGACTGCCCACTGCCGACGGCTTCGTGATTGTTCTCGATGTGGGAGCTAACGTGGATTGTCGGGCGTCGCATC
The DNA here is from genome assembly GCA_964603655.1 of uncultured Pseudobdellovibrionaceae bacterium. Classification (GTDB taxonomy): domain Bacteria; phylum Bdellovibrionota; class FAC87; order UBA2466; family UBA2466; genus JACPWY01. The sequence continues at coordinate 22,141 of CAZRVZ010000015.1, forward strand.
TCGGTGATTTTGCCCTGATGGGTAAAGCCTATGCCGAATTCATCGCAGGAATCAAGAACCCGAGAATCGCCCTCATCTCCAACGGATCGGAACCGCACAAGGGCAATGAATTGACGCGCGAGGCCCACACGCTTCTCGAAAAGCAAAAGGGGCTCAATTACATCGGTTACATCGAGGGTTTCGACCTCTTTCGCGGCAAGTGCGATGTCGTCGTGTGCGACGGGTTTGTCGGCAACGTCATCCTGAAATCGACCGAAGGATTCGCCGATGCAATTATTCAGTGGTTTCGCTCTCACCTCAAGGGCAACCTCATCGGGTTGGCCGGGGTCGTGCTTTTGCGCAACGTTTTGAGGAAGTTCCGTCGGAAATTTGACTATCAACCCTATGGAGCGGCACCGCTACTCGGCATCAACGGCATGGTGCTCATCAGCCACGGCGGCAGCACCGAGGTCGCCATTTGCAGCGGTATCCTTGCGGCGAAAAAAGGGGTAGAACACCATTTTATTGAAAAGATTTCGGGCGTTCTCGCCCGCAGGGAAGCGCATTAGTAGGACTGAAAGCAGGAATTAGAGCGTGGCGAGTTTGTACCATTCAGAAATCGTGGGCACCGGGTGCGGCTTTCCAGAAAAGGTGGTCACCAATCACGACCTAGCAAAATTCATCGATACCAGCGATGAGTGGATCCGAACGCGCACAGGCATCGAGGAGAGGCGCTTCGCCGATCGCTCTAAAGGCGAAACAACTCTCACCTTCGCCCAGAAGGCCGCCGAAAATGCGCTCACCCTATCCGGGCTATCGGCCGAACAGCTGGATCTGATTATCGTTGGTACCGTCACTCCCGATTCGGTCATGCCGTGCACCGCCAATCAACTCCAGGCCAAAATCGGCGCGCATCGCGCATTCTCTTTCGATTTGCAGGCAGCGTGTTCCGGATTTCTCTACGGATTTTCAATTGCGGATCAGTACATCCGCACCGGCACGGTTGAGCGCGCTCTGGTCATCGGCGGTGAAACCCTGTCGACGGTGATGAATTGGCAGGATCGCGGTACATGTGTTTTATTCGGCGATGGAGCGGCCGGCGTCATTCTCGGTCGTTCGACGACTGAGAAATCTCGCGTCATCTCGACAAAACTTTATTCCGATGGACGGCTCGGCGAAATTCTCAGCATACCGCACGGGTATGGAAAGGTGCCACCGTACACGGCCGAATATCGCCACGATTGCCACAAGGTACAAATGCGCGGGAATGAGCTGTTTAAAGTTGCCGTTCGTAATATGGTGGATGCCGCCACTCAGATACTTTGGGACCACCAGCTCAAAACCACGGATGTCGATTTTTTCATCTTTCATCAGGCCAATCTTAGGATTATCGATATGTGTGCCAAATCGCTCAATGTCCCGCGCGAAAAGATGTGGCTCAATCTGCAGAAATACGGCAACACGTCGGCCGCGACACTCCCCAGCTGCCTCGATGAGGCCTGGCGCTCGGGGCGAGTAAAAAAGGGTGACCTGATCCTCATGGTGACCTTTGGCGGCGGTCTCACCTGGGCCGCGTCTTTGGTTCGGTTATGACTGGACCGATAGCCGCCGTTTTTCCGGGACAGGGCTCGCAGTCGGTGGGAATGGTGAAAGATCTTTTCGCTCAATTTCCCCAGTCCCGCCGTTTTTTTGAAGAGGCCTCCGACTGCATCGGTTTGGATTTGGGGAAACTCTGTCTGGAAGGTCCGGATGACTCGCTCCAACTGACCGCAAACGCACAGCCCGCCATCTTGACGACATCCTATTCCTGGTTCCGCATACTCCAAATGGAAAAGGGATTTGCGCCGATGGCGGCCGCCGGACACAGCCTTGGCGAATATTGTGCGCTATTGTGCGCTGGAGCGCTGGAACTCGGCGATGCCGTTCGCCTGGTACGACGCCGAGGTGAACTAATGCAGGAAGCCGTTCCTGCCGGAAAAGGAAAAATGGCTGCGCTGTTGGGGCTGGATGATGACGCCGCCAGGTCCCTGTGCGAGGCCGCAAGTCTTGGACCCGATTCGCTGGTCGTCCCCGCCAATTACAATTCGCCGGGCCAGATCGTAATCGCCGGTCACGTGGCGGCGGTCGAACGCGCCGAACAGATGGCTTTGGACAAGGACTCCCGTTTTCGGGCACGACGGGTGATTCCATTAAAGGTGAGCGCTCCCTTTCACTGTCCCCTGATGACGCCCGTCGCGGATATTTTTAAGGCTGAGCTCAAGGCGATTACCTGGAAACCGATTCGTTTTTCAGTTATCGCAAACATGGATGCGTTACCGCACGAGTCCCAATCCATCAGCGATCGTCTGGAAAAACAGATCGACCACCCGGTTCTGTGGACCCAATGCGTGGAAAAGTTAGTGGCAATGGGAATGACTTCGTTTGTCGAACCGGGCCCGGGACGGGTGCTTTCAGGTTTGGTCAAGCGATGCCGGGATGGCTTGACGACTATTTCCATTGATACTTTTGAAGAGTTTAAAAAATTTAAGTGACCATTTGCACAAACTCAGGGGCGGTGCTGCATGATCCTACAAAATGAAATCGCATTAGTGACCGGCGGCTCGCGCGGCATCGGACGAGCCTGTGCAATTGCATTAGGACGGGAGGGGGCAGAAGTAATCGTGAACTATCACTCCAATGCCGAAAAGGCCGAAGAGGTTTGTCACACTATCATCCAAGGCGGCGGGCGCGCCACGGCCATTCCCTTTGACATCGGCAATGTCCAATCGACTCAAACGGCGATTGAGTCCCTGCTAAAAGATAAAAAGCGGATTTCAATTCTTCTCAATAACGCCGGGATTGCCAAAGACGGACTTTCGATGCGGTACTCAGTCGATGACTGGGACGCGGTAATTAATACCAACCTACGCGGTGCGTTTGTCGCCACCCAGGCCGTCATTCGCCCGATGATGAAGGAACGCAGGGGATCCATTATTAACATGAGCTCGGTTGTCGGACTCATTGGTAACCCGGGCCAAGCCGCGTACTGCTCCGCAAAAGCCGGCCTGATAGGACTCACCAAATCGCTGGCCCGAGAACTGGCGAGCCGCAATATCCGAGTCAACGCGATTGCGCCTGGTTTTATCGAAACCGACATGACATCCGCGCTGACGACGGAACAGAGGGAATTGATGCTCAAGCAGGTGCCGCTCGCGCGTGCAGGCACCCCCGACGAAATCGCCGATGCCGTCGTTTTTCTGGCCAGCGAGCGCAGCCGTTATGTCACGGGACAAGTTATCAGCATCGATGGCGGCATGAGCATGTAAGAATTATAGCCTAGCGCGCTCGCTTTCAGGCCCAGTTGTCCTGATGTTCTTCAGACAAGCGCTTTGAGAAAACCCGTTTCGAATAATTCGGGGCTGAATCGCTCGAGATGTTTTTGGACACCATCCGGATCACATTTATTAATGGCACGAAAGACGGCCGCACTCACCACTTCCGGTTCGGTACTAGACACGAGCTCTCCGGCCTCGCCGACCGTTTCCGACAGCGCGGTTCCATTAAATGCGACGATACCAAGCCCGGCTCTAAGTGCCTCTAATGCGGGGACGCAAAACCCTTCGTGAGCAGAAAGTGAGAGCCACCACGATGCCTTTTGATAAAGCCGATCGAGCGACCACTGAGAAATACGACCTCGCAGCCGAACCCACTCTTCCAATCGTTCGCTGTGAACGAGATGTTCGACGTCACTCGCATATTCTCGGTCGGCCTTCAAACTACCAATGATGATTAATCGCAGCTCAGGAAGACTTTTTTTCACCAGCATCAGCGCGCGAATCCCTTCGATTACCCGCTTGTGGCGAACCACTCTTCCCACGATGAGCGCCAACGGAAGGCGCGATTTCAGCGCGTTCGTTCGTAGCGGGCTTGGCAAATAATACGGCAGTTCGATAACGGTTTGCGCACCTGACTCAATCAGCTCCCGGCGCGTAACACTCGAAAAAGCAGTCGCAACATCTGACCGACCGGCAATCTCACCCAGCTGTTTTAAGCCGCTGATGGCGGCCGACCGCTCGGTCGGGCTTAACAGTTCCGGGGGAGTAATGCCGTGATAGATAACAATTTTTTTTGGGGCGGGAAGATTTAGAAAGTGCTCCGCCACTCGCGTACCGATGGAGTGGTGGTAAATGGCAACGGCGGGTCGATCACAGGCAAGCATCGCCCAATCGGCGATATTAGGTGCCAAAAGACCGTCCCGAAATGGACCCAATCCCCAAAGACTCCGGCGTCTCTCGGTAACAATCAGGCTTTCGTGCTGGTTACGCTTGAGCAAAAGATGAAGATTATAGGCCAGCTTCCCGACGGCATCCCGTCGATTCACAATCGGGAGCATTTGTACGACGTTCGCCACAGGATATGGATACCATTAACCGAAAAAAAACAAAACGGGCCGACCCACCTAACGAAATTAGGAGGGCCGTCACCCGCTTAATTTAATAACAAATTACTGCTTCTTTGCTAATGCTTCGAAGCAACACGTTCGCCGCCGCAGCATCCACCACTACAGCCGCCTTCGCCGCAACAGCCGCAGTTTTCGCAGGTGCATTCCCCACCCTGACAGCACTCGCAGCCTTCTTCACAGCAGCCGCCTTCGCCACAGCCAGTGCACCCTTCGCCACAGCCCCCACCTTTCGAGTGCCTACCACCCGAGCCGTGTTCTCCACATTCCGAATGTTGGGCACAGCCCTGCTCACCACCGTGGTGCCCCGCCGCGAAAACGCGCGAGGTCGAGACGGTTAGTGCGCACAGTGCCATAATAATCGTAAGGATTGACTTCATCATTGGCCTCCTCTGCCGGTTAATTCGTCCGTTACTAATTATTCTATCGGAAGAATCCCGCCGACTTCACGACGGACCGCGATAAACCGTTATCGGGTGTTGCCAGTTAAACTTGGTATTTTAACGCGATGGCCTGCACCGTATAGGAATTGCCCTCGGGAATCTCCCGATAAAAGAGCACCTGGAATTCCTTCAGCAGTCCCAGAACCTCATTTGGTTTATAACAGTCATTGAATTCCACTAACGGATTCGGAGCGAACCGCACCTGGTCGACCGTGTTGGCCTCCAGTAGAAATGTACCACCGTGTACCAACCCCCTGCGAATCTCGCTAAAAAACCGAGGCATGGGTCGGAAATAGGTCATGAGAACAGTATCGTACTTCATGAGCGGCATTAAAAAGAAATCCAGGTTTTGAGTTTTTGCATCGATAGAAACAGCGTTCTCGGCGGCCAAGGCTTTCGCCTTCTCGACACCCTTCGATGACGCATCGACTCCCTCGACCTGAAATCCTTGTTTGGCCAAAAAAACGCCGTTGCGACCTTCGCCCATCGCCACGTCAAGCGTTCTGCCCTTTTTCAATACTTGAAAATGATTCCTGACGCACAGACTCGGCTCCTTGCCAAAAAGATACGACTCTCCTGCGTAACGTTCGTTCCACACGTCGGCCGCCGAACGTTTATTGAGATCGGGTTCACGGTATTTGATTTCGTCAAACATGGTGTGAATAGACCCTACCGAGGGCATTTTTTCAAGTCGGGGCGTTGAAAGGAGTGGGTGAAAAATCCGGGATGCGCACGACAAATTCGCGGAGCCAGTACAGATACCACCAAGTGCCGGCCAACCGCTTAAAAAAACATGTGAATACCAGCGTTGGCGACCAAAAATGTCTGGTCGTTGAAGAGGTAATTGAATTCCAAAGTGAGAAGCGAAATCGACAGCGGGAAGCCTAAAATCACCCCGAAAAATGCAAAGGAGTCTTTGAGTGAGTCGGCTGAATCGATAAAGTTATCCCATGGACCCGCATTCGCGATTCGGACCTTGTAGCCAAGTAGCGGTCCGAAGGTGAATTTGGGGTTTTCGAGGTGAAGTTCAAATCGATAACGCGCGCTGAGCGAGGGATAGATATCCCACTCAAAGGCAATGTCACCCACGCTGTGCCGGCCAAAATACTGGCCGATGCCCAGAAACGCGCCTAAACCTGTATCGGTGCGTTGAGAAAAAGTTCGGCTGCGGGGGAGAATAATCGATAGGCCCGATTTCAAATAAAACTTGTTCAAAAAACTAAGCTGAGTCTGGTTTATCACCATTTTCGACTGGGAGCGCACAACATCGAGCTCCGCCTCGATTCGATCGATAGATTCCTCCAGATCACCCACTCGTTTTTCGATAGCTGTATTACTGGAAACGCCCAGCAATATAGGAGAAAATAGTAGCACCACCATGAAAACGACGCTCTTCACCTTTCTGATTATTGCAGCTGTCATCGTCCCATTCTCAACGACTGTCGCAAATTCTAAAACCTGCGAAAAATCCACTGCAACCCTGACCGCCACCCAAACGGCCCTGGCAGAGCTCAAACAGCTTAAGGATGAGCTGGAAAAGCGATTCGAGGCCTACTGCAAGGACGATTTTTCCGCCCAAGTGGAGGGCGTGGCTAACGAGCTCCATCGAAACAAAGCCATTAAAGTGGCCTTTGCCAAACGACGATTGGCTAAACTCATCGACAGCAAGTCCCAGGAAGTTTCCGCCGCAACCACAAACTATTGCGATAAATGTGTCGTAGCCGCAACCACTCAGTTTTGCGAAAAATGCCCTGACAAGTGTCAAAACAGGGAATCGAAGTAGGGCCTAGCCTGTCTTTCTTTCCGCTCCCAGCTCTCCACGTCGAAGCCGGCGAACCATTTCATTGAACGAGTCCACTAATTCGCGAAACTCATCTCGATTACGGAAATTCAGCTCTACGTCCTTCCCATCCAAAATATTTCTAATCGTGCGTTTCAGGGCGTATATCGGCCCGGCAATTCGGTGCGAAAAAATAACTCCGAGTCCGCACGCACCCACTAAAAAGAGCAGGAAGCTGGCAGAAATTCCAGCTACCAATATGGCGAGCTCTCGATAGAGAATTTGGGTCAGCTCCTGATCGAGCGCGCCAAACTTTACCAGCAAAGTGTAGTTTTCCCGGACAAAATAGGTCACCAGAGCCCAGGTGACGACCGTCTGAATGGTGAGCCCGCCGATTAACAGCCCCAAAAACCGTAATTGGAACTTGGGCTCTGGAAAATAATTCCGTTTGCTTCGCCGATAACTCACTTAATAATTATAAGGTACTGCCGGAGATTTGGTACCGGGTACCTTTCAGGGTTGCGTCAATTGTGACGCGGTCCTGAAAGGTACCCGGTACCTTCTACTGCTCTCATGAAAATACTAGCGCTGCAGACGACATCGGTTTTCGAGCAATATGGGGGGGTGGAGTACTATCTCGACGACCTTCTCAAGGCGTTTGCGAGCATCCACGGCTCCGAATCGATCGTTTCCATCATTCCACAGCGCGCCCCGTTTCGCACATTTCCCGTCGCTTCCAGTGACACCTACCGCACGGTCGCAGTGCCGTCTGCCCGTACCGGTCTCTTGAGACGGTTTCAAAACCGCCTTCCGTTCCAACTGATTCTTCGGGCACTGACCGAGTCCCGACAACTTCGCCCCGATCGGATTCTCTGTGGCCATGTCTCGCTGGGACCCGCTGTGTATTGTCTCTCTAAGTGGTTGCGGGTTCCGTATATCAGCGTCGTGTATGGAATCGATTGCTGGGGAAACCTGTTTCCTCAGGATGAGTGGTGTCTGAGACGATCCGACAAAATTATTTCCATCAGCCATTGGACCAAAAACCAACTCGTGGAACGCGGTTATCCACCTTCAAAAATAGAGGTTATTCACCCCATCATAGCCGCCGATCTGGTGAACAAACGTCGAGTTCACGCTCCAAACAAAACATTCTCGCTCTTAACCGTATCTAGATTGGACTCCAGGGAACGCTACAAGGGGCATGATGATGTGCTCGAAGCGCTCGCTCAACTGCGCAAACGCTCCAAGGATCGATCCTTTCGATACACCATTCAAGGTTCGGGGGATGATCGCTCTCGCCTAATCCAAAAAACGCAGGATTTAAACTTAAGCGATTGGGTGGATTTTGTCGACGCTACCCACTCGCGCTCGGAATTGCGCCTACTTTACGCAAAGGCAGATCTCTTTATCATGCCCTCGCGGTTCGGAATCTGGGATGGAAGGTGGCGCGGCGAGGGATTTGGCATCGTTTACGCCGAAGCGGGCGCATTGGGCGTACCCAGCATCGCCTATCGGTGCGGCGGCGCCACCGACATTATCGAACACGGAAAAACCGGTTTGCTGGTCACCCCCGACAACATTCCGGAACTGGCACACTCCATGGAATACTGCATGGATAATCCCGATCAATTGGCTGCGCTCGGCGAAAATGCGCGCGTCAGGGTGAACTCGCTCTTTACGTTCGAGCAAATGAAGGGGGCTGCGGCTCGATTATTTTCGGGCCACGAGGGCGATCGCCTTTAGGCTGGGACGACTGCCGATTAAAAAAGAGTTTACTCTGGGATTTTAGCCAATGAATATCTGTCGAATTCTCTTTTCGCAAGACCAGCGAACGCCACACCTTTCGTAATGGTTTCCAGGACTGTGTCAGCGACCTTCCGGGACCCAACAAAAAATTCTCTAGCGGCGCTGGGAATCGCAGTTCATGCTTTCCGATACGGTTTCCGACGGCCTGATATATTTCTTCCAAGCGGCGAATTTGGGGGAAATAGCCCTCGTGCAGACGCCACACCATCGTTTCCAATAGTTTCGAAGGTTCTTCCAAGGTTCCCATCCGGTTCACCATCTGATCCCACGCGTATTTCGCCTCGAAAAAACCGTGCTTATCGGTGTGTGTGGCATGAAGGCTTCCCACCACTTTTCCTCCCCGTAGTGCGAGACCACCTGAAAATTTGCCAGACGATCGGGTAGCTCGGTGAACACCCAGAGTTTCAAAGTTCCACCCGCCGACATTTTCATCCCCACCTCGATAGGAATGTACCCGGGGGAAACAGACCGGAGCCATATCAAGATACGCCTGATCATCATAGTGACCCGTGTCGACGTTTTTCTGACACCGATCAAGACACAACAATCTCCACCAACCTAGAAAATCCAGCGCCGACTCATCGACTGCCATGAGGCCCGCATTGTAAATTCCATGATGGCGTGAGTTCGAGTACGAACTATTCCAATGCGGCATCAAAAGCGCCGAACAGGTTGGACCGAGCCGTTCGACTAAGTGATACGGCGAACGGAAGAAATAGAGATCCAGGTCGCAATAGATCAGCCGCTTGGCCCCATCTCTTATTGCCCGAAGTAGAAGCGACGATTTCGAGGCATAGGCCAATTCAGCAATACTCCTCGAACCGAATCGATTGCGATCGCGTACCGGCCAAAGTTCCGAAACCAAATAGTCACGAGCCAGAAAACCGGCGTAGTGCTCCCGGAAGAATAGCTTCGCCTCTCGATCGAGGGCAAAAAAATAGACCTGAAAATTACCGCGGGTCACTTCGTTGAGGTTTTCAAGAAGGCCGGCGAGTTGGCAGAGATACTCCCGGCTTGCCATGCAGGCCACCCGAAGGGGTTCCGCCGCAAATCGGAATGGCGCGCGGGTCGGCGCGCGAATCGCTGTCGCCGATTCTAAAATGGAGAAATACTTCTCAATCCGATCCCTCCACGGGCTATCCGGACGGTCTAAGGACGTCCAAACAAAACAAGGCAGATCCGCCGCGACCTGCTCCGTCGTTTCAACGATGAGCGCGGCGGGTCTGCCCAGCGCTAGGGCCGCGCGCACCACATCGGGGTGCGTACTGAGCACCCAGCGTGCATTGCTAACTGCGGTCAGGACAATCTTCGGAAAGCGCCACGCGACAAGGCAATTAATGTTTGGACGCAGCCAACTCAATTCGGACCGCTCCAGCGGCAAAAAAACCACAGAAGAATCTCTATCGGCTAGGTATACGACCCGACGCAGTCGCTCGACAAATCGCTTCGCCCCGGAACTCGGACAACTCAGGTTAACGATTGGATGGGAAACACTCATCGTCAACCGACGGTCGCAAGAGGAGCCCAGATCGCATTTTGAAAAATCGATGGCCAGACGGGTAAGTTTTCCCATTATTGCTGGATATTGCCCCGAGAGCGTTGGCGCGGCAAATGAGGGCGTGACGCGATGAGGCACACCTTAAGGGTTACCTAATTTCCGTGCACCTTGAGATTTTCATAAAAAGCCGCGTTGGCGCTTTCAATACGCTGGAGGTTAGACTCAAGCGATTTTGGATAGAGGGTACGACAATCGCGATAGGTGTTCCTTCTCAGATTTTCAGACAGGCAATCAATGCCAGCCAGCTGGTCGCGCCTAAAATCTCCATAACGGTGTAACGTCCAGTTGTTTAAAAACGTAACAAACAATGCCAACCAAAGACCATTAAAAAACGGAACTCGAATCTTCGAAACCGTGTCAAAAACACGATTCCACAAACACACGGAGATAGGAATCAGCCCGATGGTTATCTCCCCGTAACGGGAACTCTTAGCCGCTTCGGGACCGAATGGCGCCCGCCCCACACTGATCGTTGCCGCAGCAGCCAGAATCGTAATCCCCCCAACAATTAGTCCCCAATCATGCTCGCGAAGTTTTCCCCGACGCAGCATCACAATTACGGGTAAAAACACTACAACCAAGAAACCCATCCCCCAAAAGGTTCCGACGATCTCGACTCCAAATCCGTATGCAATGAGGTTGAGTAAAAATTCGAAGAATGTTCTTGAAAACATACCGACGGGAACTGGGTGGTATTCTATCTGCTCATGTCCCCGTAACCACACAAACACGGCAATTAACACTGCAACCAACATCAAGACGGCCCCTTTAAAAGATTTAGGGTCCCTCTCCCTGCGAAGAAAACGAAATAGTGCTGAGCTCGATGACAGAGTCAATGCCTGACCAATTCCAGTTGAAAAAGAAAGGACCATTCCGAGACAAAAAAACGTACCAATGGCCGCCCTCGCTGGACTCAATTCCCTTTCAAATAGCAATGGAATCGCCAGCACGGCCAAGACCAACACGAAATGAAACTGAGAGTGAAAGCCACTCATGTGATTGCTCGCTATCAGAGTAGACAAGAAGAAAATGAGAAAGGCCGAAATAAGCGAAGTGGGACTGTCGGGATTGCTCCACCGAAAGAGTCGAAAGAAGCTCCATAACAGAAGCCCGAACAGTCCATAACTGGTCAAGGCCAGAAATTTTGGGTGCGCACCAACGAGAGTTGCGGTCAGGTAAATGTGAAGGCGAGTCGGTAGGATGACGTGCTCATTGTGGCGCGACATTAGCCAGCCCCAAAAATCCCGCCCCCGCCAGCCATACCACATGTCCCATTCATCCATAACGGGAATGTCCAACACGTAATAAGCAAGAATTAACGAATGAATTACAAATAACGATATCAAAACGGATCGCCAGACAGGTGCTTCAAGAAAAGGACGCCGGAAAAACTCTTGCATAGCAGGATTACTTAAAATAAGTGACGCATTTAATCTAGTGTCCTGAGTCGTATATTTCGTTACAAATCGCGGGTGCTTCATCCCGGCCTGCTTCGTCAAAAAGGCTAGACGTACAGGGAGTACGCCAGCGCCTTTCTTCCTCGCGTGCCGGGCGAATCCCCTCGCGAATATGTGACGATATATACGACTCAGGACACTAGCGGCTTTGCCCCTAAAAAGGTAGCCGGAGTTGGGTACTTTTTCGAGCTCATTGACGATGTCTCCTGCGTGTGGGAATGAGGTGGCAGTGAAACTCTCCGTTCTGGTCCCCGTCTACAATGAATGCGCTAGACTAAGAGAAGTACTGGAATTCCTCTTTCGATCGGATTGTCCCATCGAAAGGCAGTGGATCGTAATAGATGACTGTTCTACCGACGGGTCACTGAAAGTGCTGCGAAATCTTCAACAGCATTACGGTTTTTTGTTGATCGAAAGAGAATTTAACGGTGGAAAGGGGGCCGCTATCATCCAGGGGTTAAGCCACGCTTCCGGAGATTTCGTGATGATTCAGGATGCAGACTTTGAATACGATCCTAGAGACGAGCCAAGCCTTTTGGAGCCACTCATAAACGGAAAGGCTGATGTGGTCTATGGGAGTCGATTCAAGCGGAGTGGTGCCCAAGTCCACCGAACGTTTCACTATTTTGGAAGCCGATTTTTAACGATGCTGAGCAATGTTTTTTCAGGCATATACCTGACGGACATGGAAACCTGTTACAAGATTTTTCCCTTAACTCTTATTAGCGCGATGCAACTCAAATCGCAGCGATTTGGCATTGAAATTAACCTCACGGCATATTTGGCAAAGACATCGGCTAGAGTTTTTGAGTTACCTACACACTATTTTCCTCGCACCCGTAAGCAGGGGAAGAAAATTGGAATGCGCGACGCAATTGCAGCCGTTTTTCACATCATCCGTTTCAATGTTTTTACTCCCTTCGAAACGGCGTTTAAGAATATCCCCCTCCAATTCACGCCTGGTCGGTACCGCATGCCCCCACACACAGTCGGTATTTTGGGAACCAGAGCGTGATCCCCTTTCGAAAGTCGGCTAATGCAGCAATACCCGAACACTGGAAGGATCACGACCGATCGATTCGTCCCTACCGCTTGCGCCACCTTGTCGTAACGTGGACAGGACGCATTACATCCATGTCCCTCATATATTTTCTGGCCACCGACCAACACATTCAGCGTATTCATACACTGACTTCAAACGTGTTTGAGCCCAACTCCCTGCTGCAGATCCTGCTTTTTATGGCCGTTATCGCTGGGCTTTTTCAGGCCACTCTTGTTCCCTTTCAATGGCTTCACTATCGAATTGAACGACAGTTCAAGCTTTCGAAACAATCATGGGGTGGTTGGCTTCTCGATCTCCTAAAGGGTTTTGCGGTCGGTGTCGTTCTCGGGGGCGTCGCCCTTACGGCCTTGGTGGTTTGTTATCAACAACTCGGAACTCTCTGGTGGCTGGCAGTTGCGATTCTCTTTATTCTGTTTTCCGTTCTGCTCGCGCAGCTAGCGCCAATACTTCTCATACCAATATTTTACAAGCTGGAGCCACTCGTTGAGTCGCCGCTCAAAGAAAGGCTATTTGAACTCTGTCGGCGTTTTCAAATCACAGTCAAGGACATTTACCACCTGGGCCTCGGTGAAAAGACGGAGAAGGGAAACGCGGCATTCGTGGGGCTTGGAAAAACAAAACGGATAATCCTCGGTGACACCCTCTATAAAAACTTTTCTCCAGAAGAGGTAGAGGCGGTTTTTGCGCACGAACTGGGCCACCAGGTTCATGACGATCTCTGGAAGGGAATTTTTCTTTCTAGTGGATTACTGACCCTTTCATTCGGCGTTACCGATGCAATCTTAAGGAAGCTGGTTCTTAATAGCCCCTCGCTTGAAGAGTCCACCGGGATTCGGCTGGTGCTGTTTTTTGTAGTGTATGCGCTGATATCCATTCCTTTGGATTGGGTCCAAACTGTTTTTACCAGGTGGCGCGAGAGAATGGCCGACCAGTTCGCCGCGGATACCGCTCGGCTTTCGATTCCACTGGCGTCTGCTCTCGAAAGACTCACGATTCAGAACAAGGGACAATTTTGTCCCAATCGGCTGGTCGAGTTTTTAACCTTTAGTCATCCGGCCCCGTGGCGACGAATCACCCGCCTTCGTAGCGCGGGGGGGCCTTAATCAGTTCGTATGAATCTGCGCCTGTGGGATAGATTGTTCCGGCGGAGGAATGAGTTGCATCGGATTCACCGGAACCGAAAGGCCCACACTTTTCAAGACATCCGAAAGTTCTCCAACAAACTGGAATTGCATGTTTCGTTTCACGTCCTCGGAAACATCGACCAGATCCCCTCGATTGCGCTCGGGCAAGATCACCCTCTTGATACCCGCCCGGTGGGCGGCCAAGACCTTTTCCTTGATCCCACCAACGGGCATGACGGTGCCCCTGAGAGTGATTTCACCGGTAAATGCCACATCCGGGGAAATCCCCTTGCCATCGACTAGTGAAGTCAGAGCGAGAAACATCGCCACTCCTGCGGAGGGCCCATCCTTAGGGATCGCGCCCGAAGGGACGTGAATGTGGAAATCACTCGTATCGAATCGAAAGGGAAGATTACCGGCCTGGGAACGGATGAGACTCAGCGCAATCTGAGCCGACTCTTTCATGACATCGCCTAGTTGCCCCGTCAAAATCAGGTTTCCCTTCCCATCCATCCGAGTAACCTCGATTTTGAGAATTTCTCCTCCCACCGGAGTCCAGGCGAGGCCCGTTACCACACCAGGCCTTGGAAGCTTCTCCATCTCCTCGAAATAATACCGACGAGGCCCCAAAATCGTCTCGAGACTCTTTTCAAAAATTTCCACGAAAAGCGGTGGCTGCTCCGCCGCCAGCTGTTCGGCAGCGTATCGGCAAAGGTCACCCACTTTTCTGGATAGCTCGCGCACTCCGGCTTCTCGCGTGTAGCCATCTAGAATCACTTCAAGCACCTTATCCGGGATTCGCAACTGCTCTACGGACAGACCGTGTTCGAGGATGACTTTTGGCAATATGTGGCGCTTGGCAATTTCGAGCTTTTCCGTCTTGGAGTAGCTCGTCATGTCGATGATCTCCATGCGATCGCGCAGGGCCACCGGGATCGTCTCCACAACATTGGCGGTTGTGATGAAAAAGACGTTAGAAAGATCGAATGGCACATCGATATAGTGATCCAGAAAGGTGTTGTTTTGTTCGGGGTCCAGGACCTCGAGAAGTGCCGAGGCCGGATCGCCCCTGAAATCGATACCAACCTTATCGATTTCATCAAGCAGGATAACGGGATCTTTCACCCCCACTCTTTTGAGAATTTGGATTATTCGCCCAGGCAAAGCTCCAACATAGGTACGGCGATGGCCCCGAATCTCAGCCTCGTCGCGAAGCCCCCCCAACGACGTTCGCATAAAACTTCGACCCAGCGCTTTCGCAACGGCTCGGGCGATGCTTGTTTTTCCCACACCCGGCGGTCCGATGAAACAGAGTATGGGCCCTTTGAGATCTTTTTTTAATTTTGCAACCGCCAAAAACTGCACGATACGCCTTTTGACCTTTTCGATTCCAAAGTGCTCCTCATCAAGAATCTTACGGGAATCATCCAGTGAAATCGATTCGGGTGCGCTCGCGCTGGATTTATTCCACGGGAGGCTAATGAGGTAATCTAGATACGTGCGAATCACCTGGTATTCGGGCGATGAACGAGAGATTCCACTGAGTCGCTTGAGCTCCTCCTTTGCAATCTTCATCGCCTCAGGGGAAAATCCCGCGGCCTCGATTTTTTTCGAATAGTCATCAGGAGCATTGGACTCTTCGCCAAGTTCCTCATGCAGAGTCTTGATTTGTTCCCGTAGCAGATGATCCCGCTGATCTTTAGTCAGCCGTTCCATCATCTTGGCCTGAATTTCGTTTTGAAGTGTGACCTTTTCCTTTTCGGAAACCATTTGCTCGAAGAGACGCTTTAAACGACGCTCCAGATCCCGCGTTTCGAGAAGTTCCTGCTTGATACCCAGGGGAAGATGGAGAAATGTGCTGCACAGATCGGCGATCTGACCTGGATCGGTCAACTGCGACAAAAGTTTAGAAATCGAATCGGCCGCCGGAATAGCCGTAAGCGCGAGAATGGCTTTGCCCAACTGTCTTAACTCCTCGGCCAACGCGTCGACCCGGGTAGTTACCGATGGGTGCACCTCGGTCATTTGAAAACCGCGTGCCTCGAGGTGCGTCCCTTTATCGATAAATTCTGCCACCTCGAATCGAATCAGGCCGTTGGCGATGAGTTGGTAGGCTCCGCCCTCCATTTCGCTCACTTTGGATACCAGGCAAACCACCCCTACGCGATACAGGTCGCCGGGAACAGGATCTTCCTTGCCGCTGTCTTTTTGCGAGACGACCAGTATAACGTCGTTTGAGCGCTTCGCCAGCTTAACCGCCTCGACACTCTTCACCCTGCCAACAATTAACGGCACAGCCGCGTTAGGAAAGAGGACGGTGTTGCGAACGGGAAGTACCGGAAGTACCTCTGGTATCTCAATCACCTTTTTTCCCACATCCATGGTCACCTCTCACAAGTCGGATTCTGGCACTCACGACTCAAACCTAGTATGGAACTCAATCGCGAAAGGTCAACCGGCTTGAAACGTCCACCGGCGCAAAAGGCAATCGCGGACCCATCAGAGACCACTATTGCGCTTTTATCTAGCTTCGGCGCATCTTCTTGACACGCATCAGTCTCTTGGCCCTTCTACGACGGGCCAGTTTCGGATTTTGGCGCTGCTGCTGCCTTCCTCGCTTTATCTTCGCCTTTCGCATCGCCTTTTTTTTCGCGGTCTTTCCTGCCATTAGTGTTCTCCTTCGCATGAATAAATTTGATGAATTCTGTCTGCAATATCCGCCACCCAATCAGCGTTGGATGACTGGAAATTCAGCCGCATCAGGCGGCTGCGATCCGACCCGAACATCGAGCGCTGTACCATCCACAAATAGCCCGGGTGGCAACTCAGGCTCTCTATCAACCAATTAGTCTCCGCAGAGTAAACGGTTGTAGTCACGCCGTTACGATTCACCTTTTCGAGATAGGCCTGAACCGGCACGGTAAACCCGGAATTCGAGGGAATATCGCGCGCAACAATCATCTCATCATTTGGCTCATCATTCGGTCTGCCACTGGACCCATTGGCCGGATACACACACCCATCGAAAAAAATGCCCCGCTCGTGATAACTCCTCTTGAACACCAGTTTTGAATCGGGCTCGGCCAACGCCACAACCGGCGAATAGGCGGATTTTGGCGTTGATGCGGTAAAGCCGATCCAAACGGCGCCCGCAGTTCCGGAGAATAGTTTTTCGACTCCCCAGAGGTCCACCCCTTCCGACAAACTCAGCCGACCGGTCGGTTTAAGTGATCGCCCCAATTCCATGAGCCACAAACCATCGCGTTGAAAACTTCGATGAATCGACCAGTAGCCGGAAAGCGAAGCCACCATGCGACGCAAGGTCGAGAACTCAGCGCGATCAATTCTGTCGATCTCCATTCCAGAGCGGTCGGCACGAATCAAAATATTTCCCTCTCGCAGAAAGATCGAATTTCCCAAAACATCCGAAACGAGTGATCCGATGAGCGCCGTTGGTTTGCTCGCGCCGTTGGTAGAAAACTGAAAAATGCCATCAGCCCCTTCGACCCACACCCTGCAGGCGTCGGCGTCGAACGACCAGCTGCGGGGGTTTATGACCCAGCGGTTGAGAACCACGCCCGCGCCATCATAGCAAACGAGCGCCTTCTCGCCCACGGTCCAAATCGACTGGCCGGAACCGCAGAGCGCAGCGAATTGTACCCACAAAATTAGCAACAATTTCATGCGCCTGCAGTCTCTCACGCCCTTTTAAATTCGTCCATAGATCGTCTGTGTATTGATTCAAAAAGGGACCATTCATCGACAGACTGAGCTGTGGTTGATTCAATCAGCCCAAAAGATCAACCTTCCGTATTGGCGATCTTTGCACTAACTTCACCAGATTATGGCTATCAATTACTCGGACGGAGAATCGATAGAATCGAGGGTAAGGGGCCTACTGGCGGCAACGACCGATCTCGGATCCGGCACCGATATAGCCAGAGCCCACTATGATGAGTGGGCCGTCAGGTATCACCTCTCCTCTGAACGCGGTAATCTTTTGAAGCCACTGCGATTCGATGGACTGAACGTCATTGAGGTGGGCGCCGGAATGGGCGGAATTTCCCGAATTATTGCCGAATGCGCACGATCGCTGCACCTGATAGAAGGCACCCCGGAACGCCTGGAAGGTGCAAAACTGCGACTGAGGGACCTTTCCAACTGGACGGGAGAGGTGGGCGCGATTTCGGACTGCCAGCCGCGCCAAATCTATGATGTAGCGGCCGTCATCGGAGTTTTGGAATATGCTGAGCGCTTCGTGCCGGAACCATCGGCGCACGCGGCATTTCTTGAAAAAGTTTCACGCTTCCTCCGACCTGACGGCGTGGTGGTGATCGCGATTGAAAATGCCTGCGGGCTTAAATACTGGGGTGGGGCCGCCGAGGATCACAACGGCATGCTCTTTGACGGCATCGTAGGTTACTCAGAACGCCGAGGTGCCAAGACGTTTTCCAAGCAGAACCTGACCCACCTCCTGAGCAACGCCGGATTCGACCATATTCAATTTTTTTACCCATTTCCCGATTACAAGATTCCGAGCTGCCTGCTGACAGATAGACTTATTGATTTAGCACCCGAAACAGCGGCATCTCTCGCCAGCCACCGATCGTACGATAACTACTGCACGCCGAGAGTCCGCTACTTCCCCGACAGCCTTTCCACAATGGCCGCTGCCCGAAATGGCCTTCTGGCAGCTCTTTCCAATTCATTTTTAGTCGTCGCCTGTCGCAATACACAATCCGCCATCTGGGACCAGCTGGTACCGCCGTCTAATCAAGTCGGGTGGCACTTCGGCAAAATACCAACTGTTTTTGAAGAGCAGCCCAGTGGCTGCATCGTTGTTTCACGCAATTTGGTTTCGGAACCGCTCATTCCGGGCGAGCCTCTACGATTTGAATTGGCGCGTGCCGCCTACTTTGGGGAATGGGATGTTTTTTTGGAGAGATTGCGCCACTTTCTTCAATGGTCGCAAAAAACCCATGGTGATCCGGCCGGATTAATGTTGTCCAAAAGCATCGACGCGATTTTTCTCAATGCCATTCGCCACGGCGATGACTACCGGCTTTTTGATTGGGAGTGGAAACACGCTGAGGCGGTTCCGCAGCACTGGTTCGTATTCCGTAACGCCTTTGCGTGCATTCGCGATCTCGATTGCATGAGCTCCAAGGCCCCATTTCAATCGCTTGCCGCCCTTTACGAAGTGCTCTGCCACTCACTGGGAATTGAACCAAAGCTGGAGCAGGCACTTGGCCTCGAGGCGGAGTTTCAGGCAAAGGCATCGGGACACGGCTCGGTGGAGTTTCACCATTTCGAGCTCACCCAGCTCATGCACCACTCCTTTCCGGACACTCCGTTTCCGCGAAACCCGACGCTGGAATTTGATCGCAATCAACGTCTCACCCGGGTTGAGGCCGAGAACCAAGCGATGCGACTGTTTCTGAACAGACGCAGTGTCCGACTCGCTCGCAATGCCGCTCGGGTCATTAAACGTTTCACGGGATCCCATGAGCGACCAACCGCCCAATAAACTCAAGCCATCAAGTCCTCCCGGGAGCGGACCACATGGCGGCCAAACACCGTTACGCGGGTGGACGCTCATTCGCTATAAAGTCGGCGACCCGTCGGCCGGCAACTTCCAATTCCTGGTAGAGGCCGAGTTCGGCCATTCTCCCCGGAAATACCGCGTAACCATTCCCGTTTCCGAAGAGAACAGTTTAGCCGTCATGAAATGCCCCGGGGTCGTGACATCCTATTCGCTCACGGGAAATGTTCCCGAAACAGTTCGCCTGATGCCCCTTCGCCGATTTTCAACCGTTTTGAGATTACTGGGCAGGCCGATATTTCAGCTGCTTGGCCACCCTAAGCAGGCATTCCTCTTAATCAATAAACTGATTGCTGCGACCTACCGATACAAACTAGTGGGACTACTGACAGTGCTGCGGGAATTTATTTTTCACTCGATACCCTGTGTGAAAAATGAGTATTCAATCTGGATTGAGAATTTTGATACGCCATCAATAGCCGCTCAGGACGAGATGCACCAGCATATTAAAAGAATGGGGTATCACCCTCGGTTTTCCATCATACTTCCCGTTTTCAATACTCCAGAGATATACCTTAGGCGGGCCATCGACTCGGTGGTTCAGCAGCTGTACCCTCACTGGGAACTCTGCATTGCCGATGATAAATCCACCGCGCCGCACGTGAAACAAGTCCTGGAGTCTTATCTACACGACACTCGCATTCGCACCGTGTTTCGTCCCAGTAACGGCCACATATCGGAAGCATCCAATAGTGCACTTGAGCTAGCAACCGGTGATTTTGTCGTTCTTCTGGATCATGACGATGAATTGACCCCCGACGCACTCTATTGGGTGGCAGCCCGGCTCGACCAAAACCCAGAACTCGACTTCATTTATAGCGATGAAGACAAAATTGACGCCCATGGAAGACGATTCGACCCACATTTCAAGACCGACTGGAATCCCGATCTGTTTCTCTCCTATAATCTCATCACTCACATGGCGTGTATCCGACGCACTTTGGTCAGCACTGCCGGGAGATTTCGAAAGGGATTTGAAGGAAGTCAGGACTACGATCTATTCCTGAGAGTCCTGGCGCTGACTTCACAAATCGCCCACATTCCCCGTATTCTCTACCACTGGCGTGCCATCGCCGGTTCCACTGCATTAGCGCCCGAGGCCAAGCGCTACGCCCACGAAAACGCGAGGCGCTCGATACGGGAATACCTTCACAATCGGGAGACGCCTGCGCAGGTGATTCCCGGTTTCGACAGCTACCACCGAGTCGTATACCCGCTCCCGGTGGTCACGCCCTTGGTGTCCATCATTATCTGTACACGCGATCGCAAGGATCTCCTCGAAGGCATCGTCTCCGATATCTTGAGGCGTACCACCTACACTCCTATCGAAGTGATTATCGTCAACAATCAGAGTCGCCACCCAGCCACGCTCGATTATCTGCAGTCGCTGGCATTCGAATCGCGGATCAGGGTTCTGGATTACGATCACCCTTTTAATTATTCAGCCATGAATAATTGGGCCTCATCTTTGGCGAAAGGCGAGATCCTCGCATTCTTAAACAACGATCTCCGAGTCATCACGCCTGAGTGGCTGTCTGAAATGGTGAGGATCGTGCTTCAGCCACGAGTAGGAGCGGTGGGAGCCAAATTATATTACGCCGACAAAACGATCCAGCATGCGGGTGTCATACTGGGAATTGGCGGCGTGGCCGGACACCCGATGAAGCACCAGGTGGCCGATTCCCGTTATTTTATGGGCCGAGCTAACGTGGTCCAGGCGTTTAGCGCGGTAACGGGAGCCTGTTTGGTGATTCAAAAGAGGCTCTTTACGGATATCGGCCAGTTCGATGAGGTCGAGCTACCCATTGCCTTCAGTGATGTCGACCTGGGAATTCGGTTACGGCAGAAGGGGTACAGAAATATTTGGACGCCCTATGCAGAACTCTTTCATCTGGAGTCGGCTACTCGCGGTTCAGACGAGGCACCGGATAAAATCGAACGCTTTCGCCGAGAGAACCGGGTAATGCAAACACGGTGGGGAGAGCTGCTCACCCAAGATCCTTACTACAACCCCAACCTCACCCTGGACGAGGAGTCCTGCACCCCCGCCTTCCCGCCTCGTAGGTGCCCATCTACTTTTCAGCTGAAAAGGTAGCGGGTAATAGGGGAGCCCGGTTACCCGCTTCCTTTTCAGCTGAAAAGTAGATGGGCACCTAGAGTACCTAAAGCTGAAACAGACGAAGGGTGACACGACGGTTCTTGGCCTGATTGTCGGGCAGGGGGTCTCCAGCAGGATCCCGATTGGGAACAAGCGGACGCTGATCGCCATAGGCCATGACGACAATGCGTTTCATCAATTCAGGACTCACGTTCATCACGTAAAACACCGCGAGAGACCTGCGAGCCGAGAGCTCCCAGTTATCCCGAATGGATTCTCCCCGGAGTGGGACATCGTCGGTATGGCCCTCGATACCAATCTGAAACTCCTTCGGAACGGTCTCCATGATCTTGGATAATTTGTGCAGCACCATCACCCCACCTTCCGTCGGGACATAATCGCCACTGGCGAACAATAACTTATCCTTAATTTCGAGACGAACCGTATCGTTTTCATTAACCACGTCGATCATTTCGCTCAGATTTTCCTTCTTCGTAAACTCGTCCAGCCGTTTTTTGAGCACGTCCGAAGGCATCTCGGGAACTTTTCCGGTGCGCATGGTCTCGGCCAGTCGGATCATGTCGACGGCCTTCACCGTTTTGGCCGCAAAACTGTACAATACGACAAAAAAAATAAAGAGCAGAATCATCAGATCGCTGAGACTGATCAACCACAGAAACTCGTCATCACCGCCTTCACTCATGAAATCCCCCTACTGAACAATTACTTCTTTCCCCCTGACGCCTGCCCATCCAAGCTCTTGATATTGACCGCGTCGGCAAAATAGGTCGCGGGCTTACGCTTTTCCAGGGTCTCAAGCCACCGGATCGTTTTGTCATAGCCGTCCAGCTCTGCACGCATGACCCGATCCACCTTCTGCTGCAGCGGTTGCCAGATCGTCATTGAAAAAAACAGTCCGTAAAAGGTCGTAAGTAGCGCCAGACTCATTGATGAGCCGATGGTGGTGGGGTCCGACATGGTAGCCAGCAGGTTTACCATTCCCATGATCGTGCCCAACATGCCTACCGACGGTGTCAGCTTCACACCCATCGCCAGCACCCCCACGCAGTTTTTGATATCGTGGGCCGTGCGTTCGCGCTCCGCCTCGAGAAGCTCTCTAACATCGGCGGTAGGCATCCGAATCGACAATCGATCAATCGCTTTGGCCACATAGCCGGAAAGCCCCTTTACCTGAACCATCTCGAAAACCTTGGGCCCCTGAATATAGAAATCTTTGGAAATTTTTTGCAGTAACATTAATTCTGTGGCGTGCTTTTTCATGACGGATGGGGCCGATTTCCCGAGCACGAATCCAAAGGTGTGAAAAAACGCCCGCACCTCGGAGCACAAGAACACCAGAGCCGAAGGACCGATACCGGTGAGTACCATGGCCGGCCAATGGAAGAGTCGCATGATGCCCACGGCATCCGAGTGTGACTCGAATTTATAGATGATAAATAGGCAACCCAAAAGGATAGCCAGTCCGAAGAATTTCATTATCATTGCATAGCCTCTCTAAATTTCTTGGTGAGCATCACACGAGCCGCTTTCGTTTGATCCTTGGGCGCGCTCTTGGACGCTTGAATGGTCTGTCTCAACATCTCCTGGCGCCTGGGGGAGATGGCCTCGAGTATCACCTCGACCACGTCGTCGGGACACGTTGAAAGAGCCATCGCGAGCTCTTCGTTATCCGCCTCCGCCAAAATGGTCTGGAGAAGCGAATCGGGCAAGGTGGAGACATCCTCCAGCTTGAATTTAAATTTGCTCAGGTCGGGATAGATTTCGGGATTTGTCTTTTCCAGATCGGCCAGAATGATATCCTGATTCGTTGATTCGGCGAGCACGTTCCCCCAGTACTCGACGTCCTGCTTTTTGGCCCCGAAAAGATGCGCCGGCATCATTTGAACGACGGTGCGAACCTCGCGCTCGATATTGACGAGCTCCGAAAAGGGTGTCGTCTGAATCTGCGGAACTGCCGCCAGTATCTCGAGCCTTCTGCCCGGCGGTAACGCCTCGAGAATAGACGCGGACTGCTGCGCCTTCATGAACCGCAACATGGCACAAACCGCTATCGGAGTTTCGTGGTTCACGAGACTCACGAGTTGTTCTTCGGATAGTTCATTGAGAAACCCGAAAAATTGCTTGCTCTGCCATTCCCGGGCGCTGGCAAATTCGTTAAAATTCCGCTCGTGCTTTTCAAAAACCTCATCGGGGTTTCCAGCCTCGGGCACGTCGGCCTTGGGTTTCGTGAGGCCCAGCCCGACCATCAACCCGTCCATCGTGGGACCCTTGAGAACGCTGTAGAGTTCATCCTTCTCTTCGGGGCTCAATGACTTATAATAGGCACCGAAGGCCCGGGACTGACTCAGATATTTTTCGAGTATCTTGTTCCGGCGCGCGCGTTTAACCGCCTCTTCGTCCGTATTCGGAGTCGTGCCGCCAGCAGCGGCGGGAGCCGCGGCCGCATTCTGGCTGCCCGCGTCCTTGGCACCAGCCGCTCCGGGAATCAGAATGCGGAACAGGTTCTCCAGTGGGTGAGGATTCTGCACGGCAGGGGTTTTCTTTTTCAGCGCGCGTACCGACAGGGATCTCCAATGGAGCACGAAATACAAAAGTGCTCCCAAAAACGCCAGGAAAAACCACTTCGAATCCCAGGCCTTATCCTTCCACGTGGGCGCTGGTTTGGGTGTCTCCAACACCGGCGGTGCCTTGGGAAACTCGAACCCCTCTTCTTCGGTATCTTCATCGTCAAATTCGACGGGCGACGCCGGTTCGGATTTCGGCACCGGCGGCTTTAGCATCGGAACCTTATTGAAGGTGAAAGAGGATTTTTGCGGATACCCCCCCTGCAAATACCGCTGCACGAAGCCCCGCGCCTTGTCCACAACATCGGCAGGCAGCGTATCGTCGAAACTCACCAGGACCCTCACCATCGCTAGCTCCGGTCTGTCGACAATCCGAAAGACTTGTCGAATGCGCGGCCCCAACTTTTTAATCGCCAGCGATTCCGGCTCCGGAATAAATCCCGGCATCGGCTCATCGGACTCGATCTGCTCATCCTGAATCTGAGGATCCTGTATCGTTTCCCCTTCGATCAGTTTGCGTTCCGACTTCGTCACTACTTCGGTATGAATCTGTACTAAGAAAAGATCGCGGGGCAAAATCTTTGCCAACCCACTATCGAGATCCAGTTGTACCTTGGACTCGACCAGATAAGGGTCGGGCGCGCCGATTGCGAGCGGGCCTAGTGCGAGCGGGATGAATAGGAGGGCAATCGCCGTCATTTAAACCTCTCCATGAGTCCCTTGGTTTCCTTGCTATCCTTGTCCAGCTTTGCCGCCTGTGCCCAGGCCTGCTTGGCCAGGTCTTTTTGTCCGAGCTTGAAGAATACGCTCCCCTTCATCAGCCACGCCCGCAAGCTGTCCGGCTTGCGACGGATGAGCTCTTCGACATAGAGCGCCGCCTCGTAGTATTTTCCTTTGTGAAAGAGGCGATTGGCCTTTAAAATCAGATTATCGTTTCCATCGTAATCCACCTTCGGGGTTGGGATGGGCGTTACCGTGGGCACGGCCACCAGCGATTTGTCTTCATCGGGCTCTTCCCAATCCCAATCGACATCATAAAACGGAGTTGGCGTTGGCACGCTTTCCGGCTTCGCAACGCTTGCGGGCGCTCGATTGGTCGGCGATCCGGCCTTTTCGTCGGTCAATTCAGAAAGTGGGATTTCGAACTGATAGGATTTTTCAGAGTGTAAATTGTGCTCGCCGAACAGAATCCTCCGGCCATCGGGTGTGATGAGGATTAAATTATTTCCCTGCTCCTCAACCCGATAC
>CAZRVZ010000016.1:0-10342 GCA_964603655.1 uncultured Pseudobdellovibrionaceae bacterium
CGCCGCCTGAAAATCTCAATGTCCTTCCTTAAAAGCTAATGGCTAATCGCTAATTGCTACTTGCTTCGTTGATGGTCTAAGAAATTTATCAAATTAAAAATCCTCGCGGAACGCAAAGACTCCCGAGATTAGTAATACAGCACTTAAGCGAGCAATTTCTTGCCTGGTTTCAAAACGGTCCCGTTGACGTTGGAAACACCACTCGCTCATCGCTGGAGCGACTGATTCAAGGTGTTTCGCCGCGTGAGAGCGGTGCAACCGAAGAAAACTCCCAAGGCAACGGTTCACTCATGCGGTGCGCCCCAATGGCGCTCTATTGCCGGAAAGAAAATCTCAAACAGGTGGCCTATACCCAGTCGGCAATCACACACGCACACCCGGTCTGCCAGATCTGCGACTATCTCTTTCTTTATTCACTGCAACTCGCTCTTGTGGAAACCGATAAGAAAGACATTTACCGAGCGGTATTGGAGCTGAGCCGAGAACTTTCTGAAGATGTTTACCGTGCGATCTTAAGGGTTCCGTTAACTCCTTGGAAGCGCCTGAGCACCACAGGCTATGTCGTACACACATTAACCGCAGCGTTCTGGGGACTCATGCACACCGACAATTTTGAAACCGCTCTCCTCGAGGTAGTCAATCGAGGAGATGATTCCGATACGGCTGGCGCGGTGACAGGTGCCCTGTGCGGCGCCTACTACGGTGTGCAGCACATACCCGAAAAATGGCTTGGTTTGCTTCAGCGTCGCCTTGAAATAAAAGCCCTACTGAAAAAGAAAGCAGGCGGCCGTGAGTAACGACCGCATCCGCATCATCGCCTCACCCAAAAGCTGGATCGAGGGTGAGGCCGTTCGCCAGCTCACCCAATCGCTGGAACTCTCCGGCATGGAGTTCGTCGTCGGTCTTCCGGATCTGCATCCGGGTAAAGGCAATCCCATCGGCGCAGCGTTTGTTTCCAGAGGCCGCATCTATCCGTTCTTAGTAGGAAGCGACATCGGCTGCGGCATTGGGCTTTGGTCGACGACGCTCGCCCGTTCCAAAATGAAACGCGATCGCTGGGCCAAGCGACTCAGTGGTCTCGATGCCCCGTGGCCGGGAAAAAAGGATAAACTTTTTGAACATTTCGGACTGACTCCGCAGTGGGAAGAGTCCATGGGTACCATCGGAGGCGGCAACCATTTCGCAGAACTCCAACTCGTCGAATCAATCGAGGATGCCAATAGCGCGGCCGAGTTGGTTGTAAGCACAGATAAGCTCGTGCTACTCGTCCATAGCGGCTCCAGAGGACTGGGCGACTCCATTTTACGCAGCCACGTTGATAAGTTTGGTGCCAGGGGGGTGGATGAATTAAGCGGTGCTGCCATCAACTATATGCGCGATCACGATACGGCCATGCGTTGGGCGGCCGCGAACAGGCAGTTGATCGCGACTCGCTTTTTAGAGGCGCTGTCCACTGAAGGTACTCAGATTCTGGATCTTTGCCACAACAGCGTCGTTTCCTGGGAGTTTAACCTTCATAAAGTGTGGCTGCACAGAAAGGGCGCGGCCCCATCGGACCAGGGGCCGGTGGTCATACCCGGGTCAAGAGGCGCATTGAGCTATCTCGTTTTGCCGGTTGGCGAACATTCGCTCAATGCCAATTCTATAGCCCATGGTGCCGGACGTAAGTGGAGCCGCAGTGCGATTACCGAACGCCTTAAGGGAAAGGTCACACCCTCATCGCTTGTTCAAACCGAACTGGGAAGCCTCGTGATTTGCCGTGACAAGGACCTGCTATTTGAAGAGGCACCGGCCGCCTATAAATCCATCGATAGAGTCATTGAGGATCTGAAAGAGGCCGGGCTTATTAAGGTGATTGCGGTGTTACGACCAATAATTACCTACAAGACGGATTCATGAACTACCTGCTTCAAATCACCTCTGGCCGCGGACCGCTCGAATGCGCGTGGGCGACGCAGAAGCTTTTGGCATTTATTGTGAGCGAGGCCAGGAGAAAGAAAATTCCGCTTGAGATCGTAGACACCGAGAATGTGAGCTTGGACTGTATGTCTTCGGCGCTCATCTGCTTTTCGACGGCCGCGGGAAAGCGCTACGCTCAGCAATTCGACGGCTCCATACTTTGGATAGGCCGCAGCCATTTCAGGCCCACGCATAAGCGCAAAAACTGGTTCATCGGCGCGCGCGGATTTGAGATGAACGAGCCCGACAAACACTTTAGCGAGCACGACATTAAAATCGAAACCATGCGTTCGAGCGGCCCCGGCGGACAAAGCGTCAATAAAACCGAATCCGCTGTACGCATCACCCACATCCCCACGGGAATCGTTAAGGTCGGTCGAGGCGAACGGTCACAGGCGCAGAATCGTCGGGCCGCACTGATCGCTCTGGCCCGGGCGGTGGAAGAGCGGGGACTGGCGAAGCAAAGTTGGTCCGAGAAGCAGAGATGGGACGAGCACAACCGTCTGGAGCGCGGGAATCCCGTCATGGTGTTCGAAGGGGCGGGGTTTGTGAGAACTCAGTTGCCTTAAGTTTCTAAAGCAATTTCTAAATCAAGAGGAGTAACAGATGAACAACTATGCTACGACTCGGCTAGATCCTATCCGCAATTAAACGAGGGGGTGCTCCGGATTTACCTTAGGAGATGCACTTTTGCGCCTGTTCTCGTTTTCGCCGCTCCCGGAGCCGGACTCGCCATCGCCTCCGCCAGTCTTTCCAAATTGATTAAACTCGGAAACGGTCCAGGCCTCGATGGTGACCGCATAAGATCTGGGAATGCCCAATTTTCCGTAAAATAATTCGTACACTTTCTCAATTCTATCGTTGATCTCCATCTGCTCAAACTTGTCGGAAACAATCTGAATACGGGCAGAAAACTCGCAAAACTCATTTATATCAATTCGGGTCGGTGCCAACGGATTGGTCACGCGCCTAACAATTAAACGTAATTTTGCGAGGTCCATCTGAAAATCTCCTCATATAAATCAATACTTTGGATCATTTGACTCTCTGTCAGCTTTGACCCTTCATACCTGTATTGCATTAGCCATGCCTGATTGCTGGACGTAGCTTTGATAAACTGGGCGTGTACGTTGCTGTTTTGATCTTCGGCCATGGCTAAAAACAAGAATTGCGTCCTCTTATCCGAGATGAGCCTCATGAGATGATGGGAATCGGTATCCGACGGATGCCACCCCTGATTTTCCTTTGCGATAGCCGACTTCATAATAAGTTCTACACCCATATGAGCGAGATAGAAGGCCCCCTCAGCTCGTTTGGCCCCTTTAAGCGAACGACTCCAGTCTAAAAACTTTTCAGCTTGATCCTTCAAAATTTGCCAGGTTTCTAGGCCCATCGCTGGATGGTACACTTTCGCCGGGTGCGAAGTCACTGCACCACCCTGAGTTTTGGCGACAAGGACATCTGAAACTCACCCCCGTATCCCCATCGGCTTGGAATCCATTCCGGTCCTCTCCCGGATCGCGGCCTCGCAAAGTACGGATAGCTCTTCGTAAGCGGTTTCAAATAACACTCTCGCTCGAATCGCTACGTTTCGGATATCGCCGCCCGTGATCTCAAATCGCGCGGCGAGTTTCGATACGGTTTCATCCTCCAACTTCAGTTCGGCCTGCCACTTTTTCCACAGTTCTAGCCGGGTCGCAGATCCGGGAATGGGAAAGGTGACATGAAATAAAAAGCGTCGTCCGAAGGCAACATCCAGGATGTCGGTGAAGTTGGTTGCGATGACGAGTACTCCTTTGAACGCCTCGACCTGTTGCAAAAGCTCGTTCACGATCGTCTTTCTGATTCCCGAACTGTCCCCCCGCCTGTCGGCAAATAATCCCTCGGCCTCATCCACGAAAAGCAGGTATTTTTCCTGCTGAGCCTCTGCGAACACCTTCTTAATATTTGCCTCGGTCTGACCGAACCACATGGACATGAAGGAGCTGGGGGAGACCCTTCTAAATGAGATGCCGAGACTCTGGGCGATCGCCTCGGCCGTGATGGTCTTTCCGGTTCCGGGCGGACCCGCGAATAGTGCCGTCGCCCCTTGCGGCATGAGCGCGTTGTCACACTGTTTTCGCTCCAGTATTTCACGGGCGTAGCCAACAAACTTTTCGACCTGGAGACCGATCGTTGGGTCCAGACGGATCTGAGACATGGAAATCTTAGGTTCTCTCACACCATCATTGGTTTTGGATCCGAGCCTCTCTTCGAAGGTTTGAAACGCCTCCTCCACCTGCTCGTAGGCCAGGGTTGGTTTATTGGACGTGGGCTCTATGGGAGAGCGGGCAAGCGCTAATTGCATCACCTGTTGGTAGTAGCCACCGGGCACGGTGAAAGACTCGGCGATTTTGATCACCTCGTTTTTCTCGGGAATTGTCGCAACAACGCCGTCACTTTTCAGGCGATTCAACTCCAGGGTTAGAATCGCTTCGCGCGCCTTGGGCCCAGGCTGCTCGAAATCGAGCGTATAAGTCATTCGCCGATCGAATCCAGCGGGCGTGTCATAGTTGGTGGTGAAGACGGCAACTCCCGTGAACTTTTCAAATAACGTTTTCACCCAGGCGTCCGATCGGCCGATGAAGGGGTTACTCGAAATCATCCCTTCACACTCGTCAAACAACACGACGGAGTTTTGCGCGCTACCACGGGCCGCAAAAAACGCTGCCACCTGCGGCAGGCAGCTGCAATTGATTTCCGAGAAGGACACCTTTAACAATTTTTTTCCCAGCCCTTTTGCTATGGCCGTAGCCGTCATCGTTTTTCCGGTTCCCGACATTCCCTTAAATAGAAAGGTCAGCCGGGGCTTTCGTCCCAGGGAGATTTCGCGCTCGTAATAACGGCACAGCGATTCGATATGAGCCTTCGCCCTATCGGGCAAAATGACATCGCTTAGGGTAACCACCGGATCGACTAACTCAGAAACTGGCCTCAGTTCACGATCCTGCCTTTCGAGACTCATGCCGGCAGTCATTGGGGAGACAGTGAGATTTAAGTCCTCCCACTTAGACTCGCCGAGCTCTCCAAAATCGATCTCCAGGTGACCCTCGACAAGCAGCGGACTGGTCGGCCGAAGCCGATTTCTGACATCGATGCGCGGGTGAATTTTGGAAAGCTCGGTAACGGTATCCACTATCTTCTGACTCAACTCCCCTGGATTGGAGTCCCCCTGGTAGTAGTTATCGATGAGTCCGTTCGCAGCGCTGATGTAGAGGAAGATATCGCGATCGATGGGGTTAGTGATCGCGGCGAGCACCGGGAATTTATCGCCGTGCAGGATAGTAGCCGCCGTCAGAATTCTACGAGCTCTTTTGCGTTCCCGTTCGATATGGGACGCGAACTCCCGCTTCATCCGGCCTGCAATTACCCTTCGCTTCGCCCCATCCACACCAGTATATCCGGCCAGCTCATCGGTAAAACTCTCCAGAATCGGATAGCGGTCCAATTTTCCAGCCAGTCGTACGATATCGGTAGAGCGTTTTTTCACGACGGCCGAAAGAAGCCTCAGGGACAACTCGTGGTATCCATAGACAATCAAAGCCAGCGGATCACTCTTGAGGTCCAAATCAAACGGAATAAAACTGTCCTCCGGCAGAAAGTGCGAGAGATTTTTTAGCTGGTACAACGAGAGCGTTGCCAGGTCTCGCTTCCTCTTGGATCTGCGCAGCATCCGACAACTCATCGTGGGGACCTAGGGCTGACCGATTTCTTGGGTCTTTGCGCGTTTATTTGGAGTGCGTACGACTTCCCCGTACCGAACTCCGAGTAAAGGGGAAACGATAGGCATCTCTGTTTGGGGTCATTGGATTTCTTGGGTCTCATCGTCCCAAGCGATACCTAATTTAGGCGCAACGTGTCAATGAGTCTATTAAATTAATTCACTTTGGGTGCATTATTAACTCATTGGGGCACTTAACCGATACTATAGGTATGAAAAACGCCACAAGGACACTACCCGCCTACGATTTCGGAAAGAGACTCAAATACCTCCGCGAAACCCGCAACTTCTCGTCCAAAGCCTTCGCCAAAAAGGTCGGTGTATCCCCCTCCACCATCACCCAGATTGAAAAGGGAAACAAAGAACCCTCGCTCGAAACGCTCCGCAAAATCGCCAAAAGCCTCGACACCGACGTCGCACTTCTCTTTGCGACCAAAGACGTACGCGTATTCGACCTACCGCGCCTTCGCCGGAAGTATCGCAAGGCCGAGCAACTGACCGACGCGCTCAAAGGCGCGCTGTATGATGTGCTTCAGTATGCGAAGGATATCGGGTTTTTACGGTGAGGGGGGTGGGGCTCAAGCCACTCGATAACGAAACCGGGATGTCTTGAATTACAGATAACTTTTCAATTCCACAGTTTATGCTGCGTCTTTGTCTTTCCTCGCGTCGACTAGACTGAGCTTAGCGCACCGATCCGAAAGTACCAAAACTGTTTGTGGTAATCCCTCTCGAGATTCGCAGTCATCCTCCCATACAACTAAGACGTCGATGTTTTTTTTATTTTCCTTCCTATTTTTTTTATAGTCTGTGGCTAAAATCTTGAACTCGGCCATTAAGTAACGATTGTCACTTGTGTCAAGCAATATAGCGTCACACTTTTTGTGTTCCAGTTTCGCAAGACCTAGTTCTGATTTCAGATCAGAAGTGAATGAGCTAACGAAACGATAATTCAGTCCCTTCTCCTGAAGCGCACCAAACACAACATACAGGTCCTTTTCGTTTTGTGGCGTCCAACTTTTCCAACTACCATCTTCCAAGGCGAAGGGCGGAATATATTTCACTTTTGCCTGTTTAATTTCCAGGACACTTTTTCCTGTGCGACCTCCAATCCCACTCTTCTCCGGACCGTTACTTGAGTACGCAATTTTTAGCATCTTATAGCGCCGACCAGTGAGCCGGACCTTATACCCCTTGCCTTTTTTCAAGGGAAAATCATTGAACATCTTTGCTAGTCCAACAATCGTGCCATTTTGCTGAACTGTACCCTTAAATCGATGAGCCGATAAATGTTGATTCTTATTGCCATGTTTTTGGGCGCTATTGGACACAACTAGCGTTATGGTTTCACTGTCGATGTCTCTAGTCACCTTTGTTCCGACATTTAGCATTTTCAATTGGGCCGCAGTATCCGATAGAGTTAGTTCCGTCCATTTACCAATGTCTGCAACATGTCTTTTTGCTTTTTTCAATGTACCCCCTCTGATCCAACTTAAATTTATCGGAAATTTTCTAGCGAAACTTGACTTAGTGAAACTTGACTTAGGAGGGCCAAGCCGAGCAAAGCATGGAACCTCCTAACGATCCCGTACTGCCCGCCGCCAACAGAACTCATACAGTTCGCCGCTCAAGAGTTATTACCATTCGCGTCATTGAGAAATCGCAATGAACTGCCGATCAATCTGCATACGCATGGAATCTCTGCTACGCGTAAAACCGGGAGGAAGCTCGATGAATGAGAAAGATAAGGCTGGCTTGCTGTTAAAGTTTCGCAAGGTGGCAAAGGCCGGTCACGAAATCATCAGTTCTGTAAAGGGCCAATATGAAGGTTCAGCGGCCAAAACTCGGGTCGATGAAGCATCAGCCCAAGTTAAGCAGTTCCTGGATGAGAAGGGCATTTCGCAGAAGGCAGCTCAAGTCGGGTCCACCGTTACCGACCACTTCGATACCATCAGTGGTCAAAAACTCCTGGCACTCGTTCAGGGGCGGTTGGAAATTCAGATGCAGTACAACAACATTCTAGCTACAAAGTTGGAGGAAGCACTTTCCCGAATCTCTGCACTGGAACAGAATGCAAATGTTCGTCAGAAGGCTGGATAATTCAATGACGATCTCCGAGTTTCATGCAAAGTACGCACACGAAACCCAGCCGGACGTCCATTCCATTTTTAAGAAATGGGCCAATGAAAAAATGGTGGATGACTTTTTAGGAACGCCACTTATGGCGGGGGTACTTATTGGAGATCTGCTCGTTGGAGATGCGCTCATCGATCAATCGGCTGCCGACTTAGTTTCTCCTGCAGTTCTGGATGGTTTTCGCAATCTCATGAAAGAAAAGGCAGATACGGTGATGGAAGTGCGCGAACGATTGCTGGAGAAGGCAGCTATTAGCCACAACGCCGTTGAAGGTCTCATCAGCAAGGTACAAGGACAGATGGGAGAGGATGCATTCATCAACCACGTGGGAAATGCGGCCAGCCTAGCCAAGAGTGGAAGCCAGGAGGGATGGGATGTCCTGGTTCGTACAGAGTACGGACATCGATATGTGCAGGTAAAAGTGTTCAACGATGCTGATGGGGTAATTGAGAAGATAGGCGAGACACTGGAAAAACTAAAAACCGGGCTAATTCAGGGGGATGGCGAGATTGTCAAAGATATCGAATTCGCAGTAAACGATGACATTTTTGACGAGGTGCAGGCCAAGGTAGCATCCCGAAACTGGGGAACAAAAATTTTTAAGATAGGCGCTACCCAGGATGAGCTCCGATCGCAGCTCCAGACGGCCGCACTTGGTCCGTGGGACGCTTTTTTTGGTGAATTGCTAAAAGGAACCGCTTCAGCAGCCGCGCTTCACGGCGCGGTGAACGGATTTTTATTGTGGAAGGGTATTAAGGACCGAAATGAAGCCATCGAGGATACAATCTACAGCACTCTTACGAGCGCTAGCGGAATCGCGACGAGCTACGCAGCCGAACTTTTTCTATTAGCCGCCGGACCAGCGGGGGCGCTGTGCTCGGTCGGAGTGGGAATGACCACTCGCGCCCTCATGAAACGCCTTTTCGACAGAAGGTTTTTTGCCCAGGGTCTGAATGAAGGCAACCGCCAGCTTTTCGAGCTTTGTGGCCAACTGGCAGGGAGCGTATAGGTGGCCAGTAAAAAAGGGCCAACAATGGCTGACGTGGAAACGAGAATAAAAAATGCCCTTGAGACGATCAGCCACAAGACATGGTGGAAAAAACTATTCGCAGAAAACATCTCGATTGCCGCATGCGAGGGATTTCTTCAGGCAACTCTTCTGCAGCCATTTAATGTCGATAGTCAGAAGGTAAAACTGGTTGCGGATCGTGAAAAACAGATTCCAAGGCGTGGGGAAAAAAAAGGAGGCGTCAAACCAGATCTCCTTCTGTTTACCAGCCCAAATTGGGAGGTTTTTTGCAAAATGTGGAAAAAGCTCGAGAAAACCTCAGAATCCCGCTCCCTACTTGCGCAAAAACATATGAGTGCCGCCGTTGAAATCAAGTACACGGCAAACAACACCTCCATCACTTCGGCTGGCTGGAAAGGATTAACAAAAGGCATCCTCGACCTAAAAACCATTCGGAAATCGTGCAGCACAACACTCATCCATGGATTTCTGATTTTTGTCATTTGCCCCTCGGGGCTGGTCAATGGAAACGAAGGCTACAATAAGAAATATTTAGTCGCAGGAAAAAAAAGACTAAGCAGCGATGAGGGGCTAACTTTAGAGGAGAGAGCTGACCGATCATTTTGGGGTCTATCCGGATCTCCCAAAGCGAATTTAGGGTAAATTAGGAAGTCTTAGCCGCCCAGCGGCGCGACAAAAATACAAATGGCGCTTTCCCTGTAGGTTGACGTCAATCAACCCCACAAGAGACAGCGCCATTTGAATACATCCAAGTTTATCTGCAAGCTATTCAGGTTCAAGAATATTTTCAATTCATTGATTTCCAATTCGGTGATCGCAACCGACGTCTTACGATTGTGGTCAAGCCGTACAAGAACGGATGTCGATGCCCCCAGTGCGGACTTCGTGGCAAGATCGTCAATCAGACGAAGATGCAGCGGGAGTGGAAGGACATTCCCGTTCACGGGATCGAGGTGTTTCTTCTCTATGCTGCCAAGGAGGTCCTTTGCCCCACCCATGGCCGGGTACAGGAAGAGATCCCCTGGGCCGACGACTTTGCCAGGGTCAGTTATCGCTTCGAGTATGCGCTTCTTCGCTTCGGACAACAGATGACACAAAAGGCGGCAGCAGAGCTTCTTCGTATTCCTAAGTCGACGCTATCGAATCTGATACACAACATCGTCAACCGAGAGAGAGCCGACCATACGGTCAGAGACCTCACCCACATGGGTGTTGACGAGATTTCTTACTGCAAGGGACATAAGTACGCCACCATCATCTATGACCTGAAACGCTCCAAGGTCGTATGGGTGGGAGCCGGAAAAGGCGGCGAGACGCTGGAGAAATTCCTCAAGACAAAGTTGAGCGAATACCAGCGCTCGAAAATCCAATTCGCCTGCTGCGATATGGCCCAGTCGTATATTTCGATGATAGAAAAATGGTTGAAGAAAACCACTCTTGTCATCGATAGATTCCAT